>MGQQ01000035.1:0-34549 GCA_001798855.1 Deltaproteobacteria bacterium RBG_16_49_23
GCAATATTGAAACCACCGAAGTGGATATCGGCTTCAAAATTTCGGGGAGGATTGTTCAACTCGCTGTCCAGGAGGGGGACTGGGTTGAGAAAGGAACCGTGATTGCGCGGCTGGATGATGAGGATCTTCGCCAGCGGCTCGAATTGGCGCGGGCGACAATGAAGTCGTCCCAGGCGAGATTGGGAAAATTGCTTGCAGGTTCGAGGCCGGAAGAGGTGAAAGAAGCAGAGGCAAGACTCCAGCAGGCGCAGTTCGATTTTGAGAATAAGAAGACTCAATATGAGCGGATGAAAACTCTTTTTGACGGGCGTGTCATTCCCAGAGAGACCCTGGATAATGCCGAGACCAAATTTAAGGTCGCAAAGGCGGCGCTGGAAGGGGCGACGGAGGGCTACAAATTGGTGAAAGAAGGCCCCAGAAAAGAGGATATCGAAGATGGGAAGGCTCAGGTGGAGCAGGCCCGCGCCTCGTTGAGATTGGCGGAGACCCAGCTCGGTTATACGGTTCTTCAATCTCCAATCTCCGGAATTGTCCTCGTCAAGTCGGGCGAGATAGGTGAAGTGGTCAACCCGGGGACATCGGTCCTTACCCTGGCCGATATTGTCAATGTCTGGTTGAAAGCCTATATTCCAGAGACGGAGCTCAGCCGTGTGAGATGGGGCCAGGAAGTGATTGTGACGACGGATCTTTGGCCCCAAAAAGAGCACAAAGGAAAGATATCCTTCATCTCCTCTCAGTCCGAATTCACACCCAAACAGATCCAGACGGAGAAGGAGAGGGTAACCCTCGTCTACCGCATCAAAGTGGATATCCCCAATAGGGACCATGAATTGAAGCCAGGCATGCCTGCCGACGGAAAGATTTTGTTGGCATCATCATCTTTGTCTTTTGGAAAAAGTGATACTAAGAAATGAGAGCTTGTGCCTTAAAGGTCCAGGTAAGTTCAAATTCCAAAGTTCAAAGTTCAAATCAAATCCAAAGCTCAAATTCAGGTATCAATTTAGCGGTTTGAAATAAATCTTTTAAAATCCCTCCCCACCTCCCTTTTCCAAAGGGAGGGGAAATTATTCCCCTTTTTGACAAACGGTTCGACATGCTCACCATCCTGAGCTTGTCGAAGGAGGGGGATGAAGGGGGATTAGATGAGCTTTTTCAAAACACTAAAGTGTTACAAATTCAGAAATATTTTGTTTTACAATTTGACATTCCTTTGATATTTGGATTTTGAAATTTGGATTTCTGTATTCGATGCTTTCCATCCAAACGACCAATCTCACAAAGAAGTTTGAATCCGTCGTTGCCGTTCACCGGCTTAATCTGGAGGTCAAAACAGGGGAGATCTTCGGTCTCGTCGGTCCGGATGCCTCCGGAAAGACGACCACCCTCCGGATGCTCTGCGGAATTCTTCCTCCGGATGAGGGGGAAGGAAAGGTGGCGGGCTGGGATATCCGGAAAGAGGCCGAGCATTTAAAGGAGAAGGTGGGATATCTTCCCCAGCGATTCGGACTCTATGGAGATTTGACCGTCCTTGAAAATATCCATTTCTATGCGGACCTTTATCAGGTCCCGAAGAAAGAGAGAAAGGACCGGATCGTAAGACTTCTTCAATTTGCCAACCTTGAGCCTTTCGGGAAAAGGAAGGCTCAGGATCTCTCCGGTGGAATGAAACAGAAACTGGGGTTGATTTGCGCTTTGATCCATACTCCGGAGATTCTTTTCTTAGATGAGCCCACCACAGGAGTGGATCCCCTTTCCAGGAGGGAATTCTGGGTCATCCTTTATGACCTTTTAAAGGAGGGCGTCACCATCCTTTTTTCAACCTCTTATATGGATGAGGCCGAGCGGTGCAGTCGCATCGGTTTAATTCATCAGGGGGAACTGTTGGCTGCGGACACCCCCTCTGCAGTCAAAGCCCGGGTTGGAGGGACGATTCTGCAACTTCGAGTCGAAAATAACCAGAAGACGATGAGGGTTTTGGAGAAAACGGAATCGTTTCGGAGCATTGTCTTATCCGGAGACAAGATCCATCTCCTCGTTGATGATCCGGAAGAAGGGGAAAGACTGATTCGGGGGATTCTGAAAACAAAAGGGATAGCCGTTATCGACCTCATGATCGTTAAACCCTCGCTTGAGGACGCCTTTGTCTCCATAGTGAGAGAGAGGATGAATAAACAATAATCATTGTAAAATGGAAAATATAAAATTAGCATTTCAAAATTAAAGAATTTGTATCAATTTAGCGCTTTGAAAAAGGCTTCATAAAATCCCTCCCCACCTCCCTTTTCCAAAGGGAGGTGAAATACTTCCCCCTTTGAAAAAGGGGGATTGAGGGGGATTTGGAATTTTACAATTTGCATTGAGGTTTTTATGAATTCTTATGCCGTTGAAGTGGAAAACCTCGTCAAGACCTTTGGTGATTTTGTCGCCGTCGATCATGTCCATTTTCAGGTTAAGAAGGGGGAGATCTTCGGTTTTCTCGGACCCAATGGAGCCGGGAAATCGACAACCATCCGGATGCTCTGTGGATTGTTAATCCCCACTTCAGGAAAAGGGAAAGTGGCAGGGTTTGATATCATCGAAGAGCCCGAGAAAATCAAACAGGTGATCGGCTACATGTCTCAAAAGTTTTCCCTCTATGAGGACTTAACCGTCATGGAAAACCTTCATTTCTTCGGCGGGATCTATGGCCTTTCGGGTTCTGCCCAAAAGATGAGGGAAGAACAGGTCATGGAAATGGCCGGTCTCAAGGAACAGGGGGATCGAATTACCCGGACGCTGGCTGCGGGATGGAAGCAGCGGCTTGCGCTGGCCTGTGCCTTTCTCCATCAACCTGCCATCCTCTTCCTCGATGAGCCCACCTCGGGAGTGGATCCTATTTCACGGCGGAATTTCTGGAGCATGATCCAGCAGATGGCCGAGGAAGGAATCACCTCTTTTGTCACAACCCACTATATGGATGAAGCGGAATATTGCGATCGGCTGGCTTTGATCTATCAGGGAAAGGTCATCACCCTCGGCACCCCGACGGAATTGAAGAGGGAGACTCTCCCCCGGGGCGTTCTGGAAGTGGAGTGCGATCCCCTGATACCGGCTCTCGATCTTCTGAAGAAAACGCCCTGGATCTCTGAGGCGGCTGTCTTTGGAGATGGCCTCCATGTGATCGGTAAAGAAGGAATGGACTTAGAACAGGAGATGAAGACGCTATTTCAAAGGCAGGGGATTCTATTGAGCAGGCTGGAATGGATCCGGCCTTCCCTCGAAGATGTCTTTGTCTCATTGGTCGAAAGGGAGGACAAGAGGTGAGCCCTTCCCGAACCTGGGCCATCGCCAGGAAAGAGTTTATCCACATCTACCGCGATCCAAGAAGCCTGGGGCTGGTGATCCTCATGCCCGCCCTCCTGATGCTGCTCTTCGGTTATGCGGTGACACTCGATGTGAAAAAAGTGAAGATGGCTGTTCTAAATTATGATGGAACCCAGGAGAGTCTTTCCTTCATCCATCGGTTCAGCGGGTCTCCGTATTTCGACCTTCAGGCCTTTGTCCAGGATGAGAGAGAGATGAAACGGCTGATCGATGAGGGAGCCATTAAGCTGGGGCTCGTCCTGCCGCGGGACTTTTCCAGAACGATAAAAGCCGGAAAGAAGGCTCCTGTTCAAGCGGTGCTGGATGGAAGCGATTCCAATACAGCCAATATCATCCTCAGTTATGTCCAGGCCGTTGCCCGGGAATACACACAGGAAAAGACCTTTTTAAAAATAGAACGGATGGGCAGAAGGAGGCCGGAAACGCCTCTGGAAGGGCGGACAAGAATCTGGTTTAACGAAGAACTGGAATCGAAAAACTATTTTATCCCCGGGCTGGTGGCCGTCATCATTTCGATCATCGGAGTCCTTCTCACCGGCCAGGTGGTGGTGAGGGAATGGGAGAAGGGGACCATGGAGCTCCTCATCTCGACTCCTGTCCGGAAAGCAGAGTTAATCATCGGGAAATTATTCCCCTATTTCTTTCTGGGCCTCCTGGATCTGGCGCTGGCTGTTCTGATGGGAAGGCTGGTTTTCCAGGTTCCGTTGAAGGGAAGCGTGCTGCTCCTTCTCCTCCTCTCTTGTATCTACCTGATCTCGGCCCTGGCTCTGGGTCTGACCATCTCCGCGGTTGCGAGAACACAGCTTTTAGCGAACCAGATGGCCATGATCATCGGTTTTCTTCCGACCTTCCTTCTTTCAGGGTTCACCTTTGTGATTTCGAATATGCCTTCCTGGCTTCAGATCATCACTTACGGAATTGCCCCCCGGTATTATGTGACTATCGTCAAGGAGATCTTCCTAAAAGGATCGGATTTCTCCTTTCTTTGGCGGGAGACCCTTGTTTTAATCGGAATCGGGCTGTCAGGAATTCTCGTAGCGACGAGAATTTTTAAGAAAGAGCTGAGGTAAAAAATAAAAAGAAGGATGGAATAATGGAATAATGACACAAACAAGACTAATTTTAATTTTTTGCAATATTCCAAAATTCCAGTATTCCAACATTCCAAAAGGTTTTTATGTTTAGACGGGTTCGATTTCTTTTTGTGAAAGAGCTGATTCAAGTTCTGAGGGATAAGCGGATGAGAATCACACTCATCTTCCCGCCCATTTTCCAGCTCATCGTTTTCGGATATGCAGCGAACCTTGACGTGAAAAATATCACCACGGCGATCAGGGACCTGGATCAAAGTGTGGACTCCAGGGACCTCACTGGCCGGTTCAGAAGTTCGAAATATTTCAAAATGATTTCTTATCCTCAGACCCCCAAAGAGATTGAGGCGCTCATTAAAAAAGGGGAGATCACCCTCAGCCTCGAAATCCCGAGCGGGTTTTCGCAGAAATTAAAAAAAGGCGACACGGCGACCATCCAGATCATCGTCGACGGGACGGAATCGAATACGGCCATGATTGCCCTGGGATATGTGAGCCGGATTCTTTCCGAATATTCAACGGAAATGATGGTGAAGAGGCTTAACCGGGAAGGGATGAGGGACTTTGAAGAGGCGGGGGTGGAGCTGGAACATCGGGTCTGGTTCAACCCCAATTTTGAAAGTCGTTATTTTTATGTCCCCGGAGTCATCGCCACCATCGCCTTTCTTCTTCCCATGATTCTGACCGCTCAGGCTATTGTAAGGGAACGGGAGATCGGAACGCTCGAGCAGATCATGGTCACACCCATCCGTCCCTGGGAGCTCATTGTGGGGAAGACGCTCCCCTTTGCCTTAATCGGTTTAATCGATGTGGTGATGATTGCCTTCATTGGAGTATTCTGGTTTGAGGTTCCCCTCCGCGGAAACCCTCTCGTGCTCCTCCTGGGAAATCTCCTCTTCCTCGTAAGTTCCGTGGGCATCGGGCTTTTTATCTCCACCATCTCATTGACCCAGCAGCAGGCGCAGATCTCGACATTCTTTTTTATGAATCCTGCATTTATTCTCTCGGGGTTTGCCTTCCCGTTGGAGAATATGCCGGAGTGGCTTCAGTATATTACCTATATCAACCCACTACGATATTTTCTGACCATCATCCGGGGAACCTTTCTTAAAGGAGTTGGGCTGGATGTTCTGTGGCCCCAGATGCTGGCCCTGGTTGTTCTGGGCGGGGTGATGATTACATTGAGTTCAATGAGGTTTAAGAAGAGGATGAAATGAGATGAGTAACGGAATGTTGGAATACTGGAATATTGGAATATTGGGCAAGAAAATTAAGATTCGTCTTGTTTGAGTCGTTATTCCATCATTCCACCATTCCATTTTTCCAGAAGATCAGGCTACGGGTAAAAATTCATGCAGCGACTCCTCATGAACATTTATCGAAAGCTCTATAAGGCCTATGGTCCTCGTCATTGGTGGCCTGGAGAAACGGTTTTTGAGGTAATGGTCGGGGCGATTCTCACCCAGAATACTTCATGGAAGAATGTGGGGAAGGCCATTCATAAACTGAAAGAGAAGAAAGTATTAAATCCGGAAGGGATCTATCGCCTTAAAAAATCAAAATTGGCTTCACTGATCAAATCATCCGGCACCTTTCGGATCAAAGCCGATCGGTTGAAATCTTTTGTAAACTTCTTGTTCGAGGAATATGATGGGGACTTAGGGAAGATGAAGAGAGAAAGACCGGGAGCATTGAGGGAAAAACTTCTCCGGATTAAGGGAATCGGACCGGAAACCGCAGATAGCATTCTCCTCTATGGTCTTAAAAAGCCCATATTCGTTGTTGATGCCTATACCAGACGGATTCTCTCAAGGCATGGGATCGTCTCAGAAAAGGCTACGTATGAAGAGATTCAGAACCTCTTTATGAACCATCTCCCGCATCAGCAAAGATTGTTTAATGAGTATCACGCCCTTTTAGTTCATTTGGGGAAGAAGGGTTGTAAAATACGCTCTGAATGTGATAGATGTCCGTTAAAAGGCGTGAGGCGTTAGGCGTAAGGTGAAGATAAATCTTTGAAAAAACCTTTTACCCCTCACGACTTACGATTTACGGGAAAGAAATGGCTTACTGGGAAAAAGAGATTCGGAGTTTGATGGGGAAGGCGATCCACCGCTACGGGATGATTCAGGATGGGGACCGCATTCTGGTCGGTGTTTCCGGCGGAAAAGACAGCTTAACTCTTCTGACACTTCTATCTGAGCGTGCCAAGCGGGTTCCGATTCACTATGAGCTGCTTGCAGTCCATGTCGACCTCGGATTCCAATCGAGTGGAGCGGACATGCTCACAGAGTTCTTCGAAGCAAAAAAAATAGCTTATCACATTGAGCCCACCCGGATCGCAGAATTGGCCAATGGCCCTGACAACCGTGAAAATCCCTGCTTTCTCTGTTCGTGGGAGAGAAGAAAGCGGGTCTTTTCTCTGGCACAACGGTTCGGGTGCAACAAGATTGCCTTTGGGCATCATAAAGACGATATCATCGAGACTTTTCTGCTGAACATCTTCTACAGCGCAGAGATCAGCGCCATGCTTCCCCTTCAAACTCTGTTTAAAGGAAAGATAACCCTCATTCGGCCTCTGGCCCTTATCGAGGAGAAGAAGATTGAGCGGTTTGCGAAGGAGATGGGTCTCCCTTACTTTCCGTGTGGGTGCCCCGCTTCCGGAAAATCAAAAAGAAAAAAGGTAAAGGAATTGCTCACCGTACTAGATAAAGAGAATCGCCAAGTCAAGGGAAACATCTTTCGATCCCTCTCGAATATAAAAATGGAATACCTCTTGTGGAAAAAGTGAGAATTGGGTAATAATGAAAATATATCTACTTTTCATTGAGGGGACCTCAGCGTTGGTCAAATTTTAGTAAACCCCGTTAGAAATTCCAGCGGGGCATTAAACCCCGCCCTCCGGGGTAGAGCCCCCTACGGGGCGGAACCCGGAATTATTTAGAATGTAACCCCGCTGCAGCCGCCGGCCCAGAGGGCCTCTGGCCCGGAGGGAGCAGCGGGGCATTATTTCTAACGGGGTAAAACAAAAGCATTATCGATTCCCACTCATATATCGCTTTAAGAGGGTGGGAGAAATAAATCAAAAGGAGGAGTGAAACATGTGTGACGGGACGACGAGAAGGGATTTTTTAAAAAATTCAATCATCGGTGGTGTAGCATTGGGGGCTGGCGTAGGAATTTACGAGTTGGCCTACGCTCAGGCTACGAATATTCGATTTAGCACTTGGCACCCTCCTGTGGGTCGTGAGGCGAAGACCGTCTGGGAGCCAATGTTAGAGGAATTGAAAAAGAGAAGCGGAGGCAAGATCACCTCTACCCTGTATGCCGGTGGAGCCTTGGGCAAAGGACCGGAGCATTTCGATATTGTGGCGAAAGGTCTTTCGGACATGGGCTACTTCACGGCCACCTGGACGCCGGGTCGCTTTCCCCTTTCGGATGTCCTTTCTTTAGCGGCCTGGGTCGATGGGAAAGATCTTGCCACGGACATTGGAAATGCGATGTATGACCGGATCCTTAACAGGGAGTTTAAAGATGTGAAGATGATCGAATTGAACGGTTGCATCCAGTCTTTTCTGTGGACGAAAAAACCGGTCCGCTCTTTAGCCGACACCAAGGGAATGAAGATCAGGACACCCGGCGGTCATCAAACACATTATATCAAGGCCCTGGGCGCAGAACCTGTATTTATGCCCTTAGGCGATGTCTACCTGGCCATCGAGACAGGGACGATTGATGGACTGGTGACCTGTCCCCCTCTGGTTTTGGGTTTTAAACTTCATGAGGTGGCCAAACATGGCGTGGTGGCGACCTTTGGGTGTGTCACAGAAGGCGTGGTCATGAATCTCGATAGTTGGAAAAAATTGCCGGATGACCAGAAGAAGATCATCGAATCGGTGAGCCACAATCCGTTCAAGACGACTGGAGGATTAAACCGGGAAGTTTACAAGGTCATGATGAAGGAGATTACTGACAAGGGAGTGACCCTTTTCAATCTTCCTTCGGATGAGGCGGAGCGCTGGTATGAAAGTTTCAGAGAGGTGACAAGGAAGTGGGTGGCCGACCTGGAGGGAAAAGGACTTCCTGCCAAAGAGGTTGTCAAGATGTACAATCAGGAATGCGAGAAGAGAGGCGTTAAGGTTGTAGCCTTCCCGCGCGAATGGGCCTGAAAAATTCTATCCAAAGATATTTGAAATTTCCCAATGATCCCCTCCCCCTTCGACGGGGGAGGGTTAGGGTGGGGGTGGACAAAATAGAGACCATTTGGTCCCCCCTCCCCTTCATCCCCTCCCGCCGAGAGGCTGTGTCGCAATGTGTGAATTGGGATGTTTGTCATTCTGAACGAAGTGAAGAATCTAATGATTTCAACTGAATCGATCATAGAGATTCTTCGGCTATCGCCTCAGAATGACATTACGACACAGTCTCGAGGGGAGGGGAGATTTTTTAGAAACATTTTCCCGCGCTTCGCGGGATTAGAGATAAATTCTCAGACTTTTTGGTGTTAGTATTTAACATTGAGCAGGAGATAAGGAGGTCAATGCCGGGATGGGGTGGTTGGGAAAAGGCAAGAAGGGGATACAATCGGTTAATCGTTTGATCGCAGGAGTGAGCGGGATTTTTCTTATACCTTTGATGCTCATCACAGCGGCCGATGTTCTTTCAAGGGACTTGTTCAACCGCCCCATCCCCGGCACGATCGAATTGTCTCAATATATGTTAGCAGTTGTTATTCTCCTGGGGCTTGCCTATACTCAGCAGGTAAAAGCCCATGTAGCCGTTTCTCTCCTTACTTCTAAGCTATCCCATCCTGTCCAGGTGGTTTTCGGTATGATCAGCACCCTCATCGGCTTATCTATCTTTTCCATCCTGGCCTGGCAGGGATGGGTCGTAGGAATAGAAGAACGGACTGTTTCAGACATGCTGAGAGTTCCTCAATATCCCTTTCGGCTCCTGGTTGCCATTGCTGCTTTTTCAACCTGTCTCGAACTTCTTATTGATTTCGGAGAATCTATAAAAAAACTTGCCGGGAGGCCATCCTGATGGACCCTGTCGTGGTTGGGATTCTTGGCACCTGCTTACTCTTTCTTTTATTGCTGATCGGAGTACCCATCGCTTTTTCTTTGATGACCGTTGGGTTTTTAGGAATCACCTATCTCGCCTCAATCAAAGCCGCACTCCCCTTGATTGCAAGGGCTGTCTATGAGTCGTCTTCCCACTACCCCTATACCATTATTCCTCTTTTCATCGTCATGGGCAGCTATGCAGAGATTTCAGGCATCAGCAGTGACCTTTACGATACTTTTGATAAATGGCTTCGGAGACTTCCCGGGGGGCTTGGGATGGCAACGATTGCCTCCATTGCCGGATTTTCTGCTATCTCAGGTTCATCGGTTGCATCTTCAGCCGCTTTTGGAAAGGTGGCTTATCCCGAGATGAGAAGATTCAATTATTCTCCCAGGTTGGCGGCTGGAACAATAGCAGCTGGAGCCACCATTGATTTTCTTATTCCTCCGAGCCTTGGCTTTGTGATCTTCGGCATGCTTTCGGAACAGTCCATCGGAAAGCTTCTCATTTCCGGTATGATCCCTGGCCTCATTCTCGCAGGCGCTTTTATAGGGATCTTATATGTCTGGGTGAAATTTAGTCCCAATTCAGCTCTGAGCAGTCCCGAAGGAGTGTCCTGGAAAGAAAAAATAACTGCCCTGAAAGGGATCTGGGAAACCGTCGTCATCTTCCTACTGGTCATCGGCGGCATTTATACCGGCCTGTTTACTCCCAATGAGGCGGCCGGGGTTGGAGCAACCTTAATTTTTGCGATGGCGATCTGGAAGAAGAAGTTGACCCGACAAATACTCCTTTCGACTCTTTTTGAAGCTGTCCGTGTGTCCGTCATGGTTCTTTTCCTGGTGGCGAGCGCCAATGTCTTCAGTTATTTTTTGGCCCTTTCCATGATCCCGATGAAAGTTTCTACATGGATTGGTGCGCTGCCTGTTTCAAAATATATCATCTTAGCAATCATCGTCTTCATTTATCTGATCCTTGGTTGTTTCCTCGATGCCATCTCCATGATGATCTTGACCCTTCCGGTGATATTCCCCGTCATTCTGAAACTCGGTTTTGACCCAATATGGTTTGGGGTCGTCTGTGTCCTGATGATGGGGGCAGGCTTGATCACACCTCCTATGGGCCTCTGCGTGTTTACGGTCGCCAGCATCGCCAAAGATGCGCCTCTCGAAGAAGTGTTTAAGGGGGCTTTGCCTTTTTTGATCGCTATTTTGTTTGTCACTTTTCTCATAACGGTATACCCGGAGATCGCCCTTTTTCTCCCGAATATGATGGGGAGGTAAAGGGTGAAGATGGTGTTTGGGTTACGGTTAGGAAGCCTGTTTGGGCAAAGTCAAGGGGTTATAGACCGATGACCTAACCCAACTACAAAACAGGCGTCTTTACCATAACCCTTGCCGAAGACTAAGTTTCTAAACAATTTGACACAGAAAGGATCGACGATGGAACCGAGGAGACTCAAAAATTTCATCAATGGACAGTGGGTGGAGTCAAAGGCCCATCGGTGGCTGGAAGTGAGAAATCCGGCTACGGATGAGGTGATTGCCCTCTGTCCGGAGACCACCCCCGACGAAATTGACCGGACGGTGAGGATCGCCCAGGAAGCCTTCTGGTCATGGAGGACGACGCCTCCGCCCCGGCGCGCAAAATTTCTCTTCGATTTTCATGAAAAACTCCAGAAACATCAGGACGAGATAGCCAGATTGATTGTGGATGAAAACGGAAAGACCCTGGCAGATGCCCGGGGAGAGATCATCCGGGCCATGGAATATGTGGAGCATGCCTGTGCGGGACCGGAACTTCTGAAGGGGAGCCATGCAGAAGATGTGGGGACTGGAGTCGATACGATGTATATTCGGGAGCCGCTCGGGGCTTTCGTATTTCTTCCTCCTTTCAATTTTCCTGCCATGATCGCCCTCTACTTTGTATGGGCCCTCGCCGCAGGCGATACGGCCATCGTGAAATCAAGCCGCCTCTGCCCGATGACGATTACCAGAATCATTGAGATTGCCGAGGAGTGCGGTTTTCCCAGAGGAGTCCTCAACCTTCTCCATGGTTCCGGGAGCGGGGTGGGCGAAGCTCTGGTCACCCATCCCGGGACAGCAGGGGTTTCATTTGTCGGCTCTTCGAAGGTGGGAGAGCGCGTCTATAAGACGGCCATTCATCATAACAAGAGGGCTCAATGTCAGGGAGGAGCGAAAAACCATGTCCTGATTGCCGAGGATGCCATCATCGATGAGGTGATGCAGAATGTGGTCGATTCCTGTTTCGGCCATGTGGGTGAGCGTTGTTTTGCCGTATCGAATGTATTGGCCGTTGAGAAGATTTATGAGAAGGTCAAAGAGAAGTTCCTCGATCTCTCCAAAAAACTGGTCCTGGGTTATGGCATGGATAAAGGGGTAACCCTGGGGCCGGTCGTCTCCAAAGAGGCTTTAAACGAGATCTTAAAAGAAGCGGACCAGGGGATCAAAGATGGAGCAAAGCTCCTTCTCGACGGCAGGAACGCAAAAGTGGATAAGTATCCAAAGGGATATTTTCTTGGTCCGACCGTTTTAGAAGCGGAGCCGGAGATGCGCCTCTTTCAACTGGAGGTTTTCGGGCCGGTTCGCTGTCTCAAGAAGGTGAAAGATCTTGCAGAGGGTGTTCAGATCATCAATCAGAGTCCTTATGGCCATACGGCAAACATTTACACTGAGAATGGCGGATGGGCTCGAGAATTCGCAAGGTTGGTCGATGTGGGTCAGGTGGGGATCAATATCGGGACTCCTGCTCCTATTGCCTATTTTCCTGTCGGTGGGAGAAAGATTTCGATGTATGGCGATATCCGGGGCCGCGCCAATGAGGCGATTGATTTCTATACGGACAAGAAAGTGATCATCAGCCGGTGGCATTCCTCGTTCCAGGGAACGGCCAAGACACTGGATGATGGATTTGCGATGAAATATTCCAAAAAATAAAATATTGTTGGAGGTTTGAGGAGGGTCTCGTAAAACGGGACTTCAGGTATGAGGCAGGAAGATTTTACCTCTAACCTCAAGCGAAGCGGTCCTCAACCCTTTCAGCGGCTGAGTTTGATATAAACGATGGAGATAACCATTAAGTTCACCATAAACGGAAAGATGGTCAAGGTGGAGGTCCCTCCTCACTGGACCCTTCTGCGGCTTCTTCGCGAGAGGTTAGGCCTGACGGGAACGAAGGAAGGGTGCGGCATTGGGGAATGCGGAGCCTGCACCGTCCTGTTAGATGGAATGCCGGTCAATGCTTGCCTTGTCTTAGCGCCTAAAGTAGATGGAAGGAGTGTCTTCACTGTTGAGGGGCTCGGGAGTCGGGATGCACTCCATCCTTTACAAAAATCTTATATTGAGCATGGTGCAGTCCAATGCGGCTTTTGCACCCCGGGAATGTTGATTTCCTCCAAGGCTCTTTTGGATAAGAATCCTCATCCGACTCAAGATGAAATCAAGGAAGCGATTTCAGGCAACCTCTGCCGTTGCACAGGATACCAGCAGATTATCGAAGCAATCGAAGCCATCGATAAAGATGTTAGAGGATAGAGGTTAGAGGAGCGTCCTCCTCGGAGGACTTGAGGCTAAAGATCATAGGTGTTTTGCCTCAAATGAAATGGTCCTCAAACCTCCAGCCTCAAACAGAAAGCATAATGATTCCTTCTTTCGACTATAAGACTCCCAAAACCCTTCAGGAAGCCTGCGATCTCCTCCAGGAAGCTCATGGAAAGGCAAAGATCATCGCTGGGGGGACCGATCTGGTGATCGGCCTTCGGAATGGAGATTCCAACCCAAGCCTGCTGATCGACATCACCTCCCTGAAGGAGCTCCGGAGAATTGAAGAGACAGATGAAACCCTGTCCGTCGGGGCTGCTGTTACCCATTCGGAGATTGCTTCTTCTCCTCTGGTGAGGCAATACGGAATCGTCTTATCAAAGGCCGCCTCTGAGATCGGCTCTCCACAGATCAGAAATCTCGGAACAATCGGAGGAAATATCGTCAATGGTTCTCCGGCGGCTGACACCCTTCCGCCCTTAATTGTACTGGATGCCATCGGGAAGGTTATCTCTCGAGATAGAGAGCGAAACGTTCCTGTGGCCCAACTCGTGAAAGGACCCTATGAAACCAGTCTGAAACCTTCCGAAATCCTGGTTGGAGTATCTTTTAAGAAACTTTCTCAAGATATAAGGAGCGGTTTTATCAGATTGGCAAGGAGAGAGGCCATGGCCATTGCCAGAATGAGTATCGCTCTCCTTCTCCAGGTTCAGGAAGGGAAGATCCAGAACATACGGATCGCTCCGGGAGCAATTTTGCCGACCCCTCAGGGATTGTCAGATGTGGAAGAATTTTTAAAAGGTAAATCTCCTGATGAGGAGGTGTTGAGAATAGCATCACGGAAAGTCTCAGAAGCGATGATCCGGCGGAGCGGAATAAGGCCCTCTGCCCCGTATAAAGCGCCCGTAGTGGAAGCCCTGTTCCTGAGAGCAATGCGAAGGGCGCTGGAAGGTCAGGATGAAACAGGTAGGAGTTGAAATCCCAAAAGTGGATGGACTGGAGAAGGTTCTGGGGCAGGCAACATTTGGGGCAGACCTTTCTGCCGACAGTCCCCTCCAGTTGAGAGTTGTCCGGAGCACAAGGCCGCATGCTAAAATTGTAAGCATTGAAACAAGAGAGGCCGGCAAAGTGGATGGCGTTGAGAGGGTTTTTACAGCAAAGGATATTCCCGGAAGAAATTCAATCGGGACGATCACAAAAGACCAGCCCGTCCTTGCGCCGGATCGGGTGAGGTCTATCGGTGATCCTGTGGCGCTGGTTGCGGCAAGAACGATCGGAGCGGCGGAAGAAGCCGCCAAGAAGATCGCTGTCCTCTACGAAGATCTTCCCTCCGTAAGCCATCCTGAAGAGGCGCTCAAACCCCATGCTCCCCTGATTCATCAAAACGGAAACCTGCTCATAGAATTTCACATCATCAAGGGCGATGTCCATGCGGGTTTTAAAGAGGCTGATGTTACTGTCGAGGAGACCTATGAAACAACCTGGGTTGACCATGCCTATATGGAGCCGGATGCGGGCATTTCCTATCTTGATGAAAAGGGAAGGGTGACCGTGGTCTGCCCAACACAGAATGTCCATTACGATCAAAAAGAGGTTGCCGCATTTCTTGCCCTTCCCCTGGAGGGGGTGAGGATCATCCAGTCTGCAACCGGAGGAGGATTCGGTGGAAGGCTCGATATCACGGTTCAATGCTTTTTGGCCCTTGCTGCCTTTCATCTGAAAAGACCGGTGAGGATCGTTTACTCACGGGAGGAGGTTTTCCAGGTCACATCCAAACGGCATCCCTTGAAAATACGGTACAGGAGCGGTGCGAAGAAGGATGGAAAATTGACTGCCATAGAGGTTGAAATCTTAGGTGATACAGGAGCGTATGCCTCTTATGGCGCCACAGTAGGGATTCGGTCTGCGGTTCATGCCACAGGTCCCTATGAGATACCCAATGTTAAGGTGAGGAGCCGGATGGCCTATACGAATAATCCATGGTCAGGCGCCATGCGGGGATTCGGAGTTCCTCAGATGGCCTTTGCTCACGAGTCGCAAATGGAGCTCCTGGCCCAGGCCCTGGGGATGGATCCTATTGAAATCCGGCTTAAGAATGCGCTGACCGCGGGTTCGGAGACAGCGACCGGACAGACACTGGTAGCAAGCATCGGAATCGGGCAGACTCTAAGAAAGGTGAAAGAGTGGGAGGATCGTCATCCCATCGTAAAAATCGATCCTGAGCGACCCTACATGAAGAAAGGAATCGGAATAGGGTCAATGTGGTATGGGATAGGCAATACGGGGGTGGCAAACCCTTCTACCGCCCAGATGGAGATCGATCCGAATGGAGAGGTTCGTCTTTTCTCGGGCGCGGCTGATATCGGTCAGGGTTCCGATACCGTTTTTCTCCAAATCGCCTCTGAATCCCTGGGGATTCCATTAAGGGAGATCCGGCTTATTCGCGCGGATACCGCTCTGACGACGGACGCAGGGGCCACTTCCGCGAGCCGTCAGACCTATATCTCCGGGAATGCGATCCTGAATGCCATAAAAAATATAAAACAGGAGGCGATCAAAGAGGCGAGTCAACTTCTGGGCGTGGATGAAAAGGGTCTATTTTATGAAGAGGGTAAGGTTAAATCCAGAACCTGCCTGACCACCTCTCTTCCAGTGTGGGAGGTGGCTAAGCGAAGCGGGAAAATCCTCAGGGGTGAAGGAATCTTCGATCCTGAGACGACAAAGCTCGACCCAAAGACAGGGCAGGGAGCGCCTTATGCCACCTATGCCTTCGCAACTCATTTAGCCGAGGTGGAGGTGGACACAGAGACGGGTAAGGTGAAAGTGATCCGGGTGGTGGCAAGTCACGATGTCGGAAGAGCAATCCATCCGAAGAATGTGATGGGTCAGATCACTGGCGGGGTTGCAATGGGGATGGGGTTCGCTTTGATGGAAGAGTATGTTCCGGGAGGGATGGCCTCTTTTGTTAACTACCTCATTCCGACATCAAAAGATATTCCGGAGGTGATTCCAATTCTTGTTGAAGAGCATGAGCCCAGTGGCCCGTTTGGAGCGAAAGGCGTGGGAGAACCGGCCCTCATTCCATGCGCGCCGGCCATTTTGAATGCCATCGCAGATGCCATTGGAGAGAGAATATATCAACTTCCTGCCAACCTGGAAAGAGTGTTGGAAGCAGTTCGAAAGAAGAAGGCAGTAATCAGTGATCAGTAATCAGTGTAACCCCCCTCTATTCCCCCCTTATAACTCCCCCTTCCCCCTCTTAATTTAAGAGGGGGAGAGTGGAGGGGGCGTTAGATTGGGGGGATGAGGGGGGGTAAGAGAGGTTATCCTTTCAGTACCATGATGAACCATATTACTTAATGATGGAGGTTTTTAATGACGAAAT
The DNA here is from genome assembly GCA_001798855.1 of Deltaproteobacteria bacterium RBG_16_49_23. Taxonomy (GTDB): domain Bacteria; phylum Desulfobacterota; class BSN033; order BSN033; family UBA1163; genus RBG-16-49-23. The sequence continues at coordinate 16,467 of MGQQ01000035.1, forward strand.
TGTTGATCAAAAATATCGGGACGATGGTTTCAGGGGATATTTCCAATCCTCTCTTGAATGCGGATGCCCTGATGATTGAGGGAGGGTTGATTCAAGCAATCGGCAAGGAGAAGGAACTTGATGATAGAGGGATCGAGCAGGTGATGGATGTGGGAGGAATGACGGTGACTCCGGGGTTGATCGATTCCCACTGCCATCCCGTCCTCGGAGATTTCACACCACGACAGAAGATGCTTGACTTCATCGAATCCTCTCTCCACGGGGGCGTAACGACTGCCATTTCTGCGGGAGAGGTCCACCTTCCCGGGAGGCCGAAGGATGTGGCCGGAACAAAGGCTCTGGCTATCCTTGCCGCTAAATCCTTTGCCGGCGCAAGACCCGCAGGTGTGAAGGTGCTTGGCGGAAGCGTCATCCTTGAGCCGGGCCTTCAGGAGAAGGATTTTGAGGAACTGGCAAGAGAGGGTGTTCGTGTGGTGGCAGAGATTGGTTTAGGAGGGGTAAAAAGTCCGAAGGAAGCGGCCCCTATGGTCAAGTGGGCGAAGAAGTATGAAATGGTGGTGATGATGCATACGGGAGGAACTTCCATTCCCGGAAGCGCTACCGTTTCCGCTGATGATGTGATCGCAACCGATCCGGATATCGTCTCCCATATCAATGGAGGTCCCACTGCGGTTTCCCTCGCCGAGGCAGAAAAATTGGTTCGAAAGACCTCTCTGACCTTGGAGATCGTCCACTGCGGGAACTCAAAAATGATTGTGGATGTGATGAAGATCATAAAAGAGGTGAAGGCATATCCACGGATCATCATTGGCAATGATGCCCCTTCCGGAACCGGTGTGATCCCTCTGGGGATTCTGAGGGTTATCAACTTCCTTGCCTCCCTCTGTGGTGTGAAAGCAGAAGAGGCCATTGCCATGGCAACAGGCAATACAGCAAAGGTTTATAGATTGAACAGGGGGGTGATTGAGGTTGGAAAAGAGGCAGATCTGATCATCATGGATACTCCCATGGGTTCGGTAGGCAAAGATGCCCTCTCTGCGATTGAGGCAGGCGATATCCCCGGGATTGCGGCTGTTTTGATCGATGGCCAAATGAAGATCGGGGTGAGCCGGAATACACCGCCCCCCAACCGAAAAATCATAAGTGGTAACGCGTGAGGCACAAGGTGTAAGGTGAAAGGTGAAAAAAAACACCTTACACCTAACGTCTCACGTTTCACGAGAGGTTTGAAAGATGATTGTTGATTGGGAAACCTGTATCGGATGCGGATTGTGCGTGGAAACCTGTCCTCTTTCAGCCATCACCCTGATGGAGGAAAAAGGAAAGAAGAAAAAGGCATCCATCTCTGACATCTGTGTGGATTGCAAAGCTTGCACTAAGGTCTGTCCAGCAGACGCTATTACACCTGAGCCAGAGCCAAAAGCAGAGACCATTCAATGCCCGTCCTGCCCAATCTCTTGCACCATTATGGCTGGCAATACAGGAGCATGCCAACGATTCGTCAATTTGGATGGGGCGCTCGTCCGGAACATTTCGCTTCAATCTTATGAAGATGTCAAGGAGATCGTCGGTGAAGATCATGAAGAAGTCATCCGAAGGCCATTGATCACAGGCATCGGAGCCGGGACCACTTACCCCGACACCAAACCCGCCCCATATATTGTCCAATCCCGGTTGAAAGGAATCGATGTCGTCACTGTCGTCACAGAGGCGCCGTTGAGTTACAGCGGCATTAAGGTGAAAGTCGATACGGATCTCCATATGGGCAGCGAAGGCGCGCCTGTCCGGGTCGGGAAAAAGAGGGTGGGGCATCTCTGCACAGAGGAATATGGCTCGAAGATTCTTTCTTTGGGAGGCGTCAACCTTTTAACCGACAAGAATGGTATGTCTATGGCGAAACTCATCGTTGACATTGCGAACCGGAAAGAGGTCCATCTTAATGTGGAGGATGGCGCTGAACTGGTTCTCCAGGTGGGGAAGGCCCCTGTCATTGATGGTAAGACAGGGAAGAAGATGAGGGCGGGGTGTGGCAGCGCTTCCATGGGTCTCTTTGGCAGGCAATTTTTAGATGCGGCGGATGAAGTGATCGTCCTCGACGCTCACCTGATCGGACAATTCACAGAACACGCCGCAGGCAAGGAATTGGGCGCCAAATATAGCGGGATAAGGGTGAAGGCAAGGCGTTCTACACCGGGAAGATATTTTGGAGAACATGGCCGGGGCTGGGGAGGCACATCCGTTGAAAACCCCCTCGAGATCATCGAAGGGATTGAACCAAGAATCGCTAAACCCGGAATGACCGTCCTGATCACCGAGACGACAGCCGAAAGGGCAGCCATGTTTCGTCTCGGAAAGGATGGAAAGTTTACCCGGATTGAATTGACCCCGAAAGCGAAAATGGCAGTGGATGCGATTGCCTCAAACTGTCAGCCGTCAAGGGTTTCCGCTGTTTTTATTGGCGGTTCAGGCGGCAGCGCCAGGGCAGGGGTTACGAAGATTCCGGTTAAGCTTAACCAGGCCATTCATCAAAACCGGGCAAAGTTGACCGTGGGTGGAGCGCCGACTTATATCCTGCCTGGAGGCGGGATCACATTTATGGTCGACGTTGAGAAGGTGATGGTTAGAGCCTTCACCTATGTGCCGACTCCTGCAATGGTCGTTCCTCTCGAATATACCATGAGATTGAAAGAGTATCTGGAGATAGGGGGGCACAAAAAGAGGATCCGGAAACTGAAAGAGGTTTTGAAGGAGATAAAGAAATAAATAACCAATACCCAAACATAATCCCCCCGAACCCCCCTTAAGAAAAGGGGGGATTTTCTCCTCCCTTTAGTCTCCGACCCAGAGGGGCTTCTGCCCCGGAGGGCAAAGGGAGGCGGGGAGGGATTTTAAAAAGTGTATTCCAACAGTTGTTACGATTTAGCTGATATGAGAATGCAATTGGCCGGGAAAATATACTCACATGATCCTATCCAGGTTTTACCCAATGGAACCGTTCTCGTGGACTATGGCCCAATGCGGATGTTCATCAGTGTCTCTGAACATGGAGAGCCTCTCACCAAATTTGCGGAAGAGGGGGCTCATCTGGCCATGAGTCTTCTCGAAGATTTAGCGAAATGTCTCCCTGTTATAAAGAGAAAAAGTGTGACCCTGGAGATGAAGGATATTTATCCTGAGATTGTCCGAAGAATGATTGAGGCGACCCAAAGAATCGGAGAGCCGGATTTAACTCCTCTCGCGGCTGTCGCCGGAACAGCCTCTGAGATGGTTGCTGATTTTATCTTCAGGAGGGGTGGGACGAAGGTCATCGTGGACAATGGAGGGGACATTGCCATCCGGTTAAGGGAAGGGGAAGTGGCAAGAGTGGGAGTAAAAACAGAAATCACTGCAAAACAACCTACCTATCTTATTTCAATCGATTCCGCCATGGGAATAAGGGGCGTGGCGACAAGTGGCCTTGGCGGGAGAAGTTTTACCAAGGGCATTGCTTCAGCGGCAACGGTGCTCGCAGAGAAGGCTTCACTGGCTGACGCTGCGGCAACCGTCATTGGGAATTTGACCAATGTGGATGATCCCAATATCACCAGAACCCCTGCTGAAAGAATATATCCCGATACGGATATCGCCGGTGAATGGATTACCGTCAAAGCAGAAAAATTGTCCCAGGAAAAGATTGGGGAAGCATTGGGCAATGGTCTATTAAAAACATATTCGATCCAACAGAAAGGTTTGATCCAAGGAGCCTTAATTGCTTTACAAGGGAAAGCAGTCTGGACAAATTCTTTGAGTCCTTGGTTAAGAAAATTGTAAGAATTGGGATTAGGAATTTATTAATTGTAGCGCTCCCATTTACTGGGGGCGACCGAGGATATCGTCGGCAATAAATGCCGACGATACACAAGAATTTATTTGGGATTTGTAATTTTGATGATCTCGTAAAAAGTCCCTCATTGTCATCCTGAACGAAGTGAAGGATCAAAAATGCATTGATAATATTAAATTCTTCGCTTTGCTCAGAATGACATAGTGCCATTGGTCGACTTTTTACGATTCCATCAATTTTGAATTTGGATATTAATTCATCGGAGGTAAAAAGATGGAAGTCCGAAAATACGTCACCCTTGTGGAAGAGACGGTTGTGGAAGGAGGAAAAAAGGTTGATCCTCCGACCCGGAAGGCTGCTGCTGTGGCCGTGATTAAGAATCCCTTTGCAGGGAAGTATGTTGAGAAATTGGATGAACTGATCGATATCGGTGAAGAGTTAGGGGGAATCCTGGGGAGGAAGGCTGTCGAAGCATTGAAGATACCGGCTAAAAATGCTGAGAGTTACGGAAAGGCAGCCGTCGTGGGAGTGGATGGCGAGTTAGAACATGCCGCGGCCATTCTTCATCCCAAACTCGGGACACCTTTGAGAGAAGCAGTCGGCGGAGGGAAAGCCATTATTCCATCGGCCAAGAAGATGGGAGGCCCGGGGACAGAGATCGATGTGCCGCTCCATTACAAAGATGCCGCCTTTGTCCGCACTCATTTCGATGCCATGACCGTGAGAGTCCCCGACGCCCCCCGATCCGATGAGATCCTCGTTGCCATCGTGGTCACGGATTCAGGCAGACCTCACGCAAGAATTGGCGGCTTAAAAAAAGAAGAAGCCAAAAAAGAAGACGGATTACGATAAAACCTAACCCATGGAATATAGAGAATATAAAACTGTAGCGTCGGCATTCATTGCCGACGTAGTCTATCCCGCCCTCAATTAATGAGGGCGCTACACCTTACGGATCAAATCACTAATATCTGAGGAGCGAAGGTCCTTTAAAAAAAGATAGAGGAGGTCCGCTGTTTTCTCCACATCAGACCATTTGATTAACTCCGCCGGCGAATGGCTGTATCGCCGGGGGATGTAAATCCCGCCACAGGGGATCCCCTTTCCCGAAGTATGGATCGTGGAAGCATCCGTCCATGTCCGGAAGATATCCTTCTGGTGAGGAATCTTATTCTTTACGGCTGTTGAAATGAGGCGCTGCCTGATCTTTTTTGAATAGATCGTTCCTTGTCCAAGGGCATTGACATCCATGGATCGGATGACCGGTCCTTTTCCGCACTCATCCGTGGTCAGTTGAGGAGGAGTGATCGGATCAGCCGCAGGAACAGTATCGACCACGATCGCCATGTCCGGTTCGAGAGCCTGTGCCGCAACCTTGGCTCCCCTGGAACCCACTTCCTCCTGAACCGCGGCCACCAGAAATAATTGATAATCGATTTTCTCCTTTTTCATCCTTTCTGCCAGATCGATGAGGATGGCGCAGCCGGCCCGGTTGTCAATCGCCTTGCTGATGATGGTGTCCTTCCCGATGGATTGAAAATTTGGATGATAGACAATAGGATCGCCGATCTCGATACCCCATGATCTCACCTCCTCCGCACTCTCCCCTCCCACATCGATCCAGAGCTCAGAGACGGAAATAGGACGTTTCAGATCTTCAGGGCTCATCAGATGCCGGTTTTTCACTCCGACTACCCCGTTATAGATTCCTTTGTCGGTACAGATATCCACCTTTGTGCTTAGCAATACCCTCTCGTCGAACATTCCGTTAAGGTCAAAGAAGATGTAGCCTCTTGGATCGATATACTTGACAAGCAGACACATCTCATCCGTGTGGACACAGACCATCACAGATCTTCTTCCTTTTCCGGTCTTTCCGACCACGTTTCCCATGGGATCGATGGAGACGTCGGAAAGGTTCTTTTTCAGCTCTGCTGAAACAAACTCGATCACCTTCTCCTCAAATCCGCTTCCGCCGGGAATCTCTACAAGCTTTTTAAAGATTTTGAGCATTTATTTCTCCTTGGGTCGATTTCTTCGGCAATGGGAAAACTGCCATCATAGGTGAAGGAGGATGAAAACCTGGTAAGCCACCACCAGGGTGTATAAGCAGCTAATGGCAATGATCATTTCTCTGACCAGCTTAAATCCGCTGTGAAGGCATAACAGGGCTAAAGAGAATGAGACAATAAAAAACTTCCAGATCCAAAACTTTGTTCCGTAGAGGTCGATGACAGAACGGACAACAGGATTAGCTTCCCATCCCTTCAGATCGAGAATCATTATTGTGAAAAAAGCATCCAAAACATTTAATCCAACGATCGAGATCAGGAAGAAGAGTAAGGATGAGCTATAGCGGTCAACATATCCTCCTCTTTGTTTGTCCATCTTTCTTCGCATCATCCTTCTTCGTCCCAAGAAAGTATATCGGGTCAAAGCGGGGGTAGATCTCTTTCTCCGACCTTTTCCGAAACGCTTATCGAGATTCTCTTCCATAAAAAGTATCCATTGGGAAGTTTGAAATAAACTTTTAAAATCCCTCCCTACCTCCCTTTGCCAAAGGGAGGTAAAATGTTTCCCCCTTTTGACAAAGGGGGAGTGAGGGGGATTAGACTGCTTTTTCAATTAGCTAAGGTGTTAACATAAAATGAATTTTATACTCTACGGCGGTTTATTTCAATGCTTTAGGTGATTTCTTTTTTGAATAAAACAAGACATTAAACCCGCAAAGAAGGATGGTGAAAAGGAGAATGATCGATTGGGAAATCTCCATATAAACGATTCTCTCCGCATAGTAAATGATGAACGACCCTGCATAAGTAAGATCAGGGTTATGTTTAGCTCTCAACCATGCCTCAAGATGGGTGAGGGGACAGAGCCAGTCGAATATCTGTATGATGAGGGCGAAGGCGAGGCCGGAGAGATGGGATATTTTTACGAATCTGCTTCTCCTCCCTCCCAGGCCGCCCAGAAAGAGGAAGATGATCCATAAAAAATGGAACAAAACAACAGCGTCTGCGAGAATTTTGTAAAACATCGGGAGAAAATATCCTTAATAATCTCCCTCTCCCCTTGTAGGAAGGGGTAGGGGTGAGGGGGAATATGGGAAATTCCGTCACCCTCCCCTCAATCCCCTCCCATCAAGGGAGGGGAAGAAATATTTTTAGGTTAGAACGTCTCGCAGCTCTGCTGCGTGGTTTTTCACTCTTTCTGGCGGATCTCGAGTGGAGTTGAAGGCGAATCTTTTTCCCGGGCCAACTGTAAAAGGACAACCGCAGCAATCACGCCAATCCCGCCCAACACCTGTAATGGATAAAGCACTTCGCCCAGGACAAAATAGGCGGCCACCCCTGCCACCACGGGTTCCCATGTCGAAGTGATGCTTGCCCGGGTGGCCCGGATCCGCTCCATCCCCTTGAAGTAGAAACCAAAGGGAATCAGGGTTGAGAAGATGGCGATATAGAGAAAGGCGATCCAGACCTTGAAGGAATGCCCGTCATTGATAATCTTCGCCGGTGAGACGAAAACCATATAACCTATTGCGCTCAATCCGAACCCATAAAGGATGAGCGTCCACGGATCGTATTTCTTTAATCCTCTTTCCCCATAAAGCGCATAGAAGGTGAAGAAGAAAGAGGCAATCAAGCCGCTCATGATGCCAACTTTATTTAGACGGAGAAGATCAATCTGATAGCCACCGACAACCAGGTAACATCCTGCCACGGCTAAAAGCAGAGCAGCGATCTTTCCCTTCCGAAAGGGCTCCTTTTGAAAGAGAAAGGCATAAAGAGAGACCCAGACCGGTTGAAGATATTGAAGGAGAATGGCAGGTCCGACATGAATCTGGCTGATCGTATAATAATAAAAAAATTGCATTCCGGTGACGCCTACCCATCCCAGGATGATGAAGTAAGGCAAGTCTTTCAGGGAGATGATGATCTTGCTCCGGTTATAGAAAAGAAGGAAAAGAAAAAGGATGAGCGTGGCCAGGGTCAGCCGGACAAGAATGAGTTCAGCCGGGGGAAGTCCGATGTTAAAGAGGGTTTTTGCGACAACGCTCGATATCCCCCAGAGTGTCGATCCGATCAAGATATAGAGGTAGCCATGGATCTCATTTCTCTTCATTGCGCCCATCGTGTCATAAAACAGAACTGAAAATCAACTTTAATTCAGAACAAAAGATCTTAAATTTGAAAATTGACACATCCAAAAACTTAACTCCTCCCCCTTGAAGGGGAGGGGAAATATTTTGAAGCTGTTTCTGAAATATTAGAAACAGCAAGACTTTCCGGCAGGTTGCGTTCACCCCCCCCTTTTTGTTAATATGAAAAAGAAATTGGGAGTTTTTTATGAAGAATAAAGGGATCTTCCTCGTATTTTTAAACCTGTTGATCTTGTCAATTTTCTCAGGATTCCCAATGGCTGGAGAAGGAGAGAAGGCGGACCTTAGGGCCCAGCAGGAGAAATCAGTGCTGGAGTGGAGAAAAGGGAGGGATGATTTCTTTAAGAATCACCAGCGCTCCCCCCTTACCCCCAGCGAGAAGAAGGTTTTTAAGGGGATAAAATACTATGCGTTCAATTCCAATTATTCGTTTTCCGGGCAGATTAAACGGTATAACCTTCACATCAATAACCCGGATTATTATGCAACCTTCCTGACGAATAAGGGGACCAATAAACGCTATATCCGGTACGGACAATTTCATTTCCAGATGAACGGAAAGGAGTATGTCCTCCAGGTTTACAAATCGATTTTGAGCGATAACCTCTTCATCCCTTTTAAGGACAGGACGAACGGAAAAGGGACTTATGAGGGAGGAAGGTATATCGATGCTGAGATTCTCCCCGGATATAAGATGGAATTAGATTTCAATATAGCTTACCATCCTTCCTGCGCCTATAACGATAAATTTATCTGCGTGCTTCCCCCCCGCGAAAATACGCTTGAGATAGAGATCCGGGCCGGCGAGAAGAATTACAGGTAGTCCTTCCTTGCATATAGCTCTTCCAGCTTTAGATATGATACCGTTCACCCTTCGAGAGCCTCAGGGCGAACGGTAAATCCTCAAGAACCTTTTTATTCACTTTCATGCCTGTGGAAGAGATAGTGGGAATGGATGTGCCTGTGGGCCATATTGCCATGGCGGTGGATATGCTCATGGATCAGATTGACCCTGAGCAGGAGTTCTTCATCTCCCAGGATATCTGCAGCGTTTCCTGTTTTTTCCAACCGGTGTTCTTCCGATAAAACCCCTACGGTTGCCTGCAGTTCATCCACGAGAGAGAGGTCATGGGTGGCAATGACAAGGGTCTTTCCAGCCTCATTCAAGGCGAGCATGAGTTCTACAAGAAAGCATTGTGTTTTCGGATCGAACCCATTGGTGGGTTCATCCAGGAGCAGGACTTCTGGGTTCATGGTCAGGACAGAGCCGATGGCCACCTTCTTCTTTTCTCCTCCAGAGAGCATATAAGAGGGTCTGTCTTTCAGGTTTTCGATACCCAGCATCTTCATGATCTCGAAAGCCCTGTCCAGAGCCTCTTCCTTGCTAATTTCTAACTGAAGGGGTCCGTAAAGGAGTTCATCAAGCACCGTGGGACAGAAAAGCTGGACATCCGGGTCCTGAAAGACATATCCAACCCGTTCCCGAAAAAATCTCAGGAAGCCTTTATTCCGCAAAGACTTTTCGGAAACATCGATTCCCTCGAAGAAAAATTTCCCGCTAACCGGGTATCTCAACCCTCCAATGATCTGCAATAGCGTCGATTTCCCGCTCCCATTAGCCCCGATAATGGCAACTTTTTCTCCCTTATTCATTTTGAGACTTACATCGGAAAGGGCAGGAATCTTATCGAAATAAGTATAACTGACTTTTTCAAGCCTTATCATACAGACCACACCTCAGATGAATAGAAAGAACACCCCGGTGAATAAGAGAAAGGTGCCTGCATAACAGTCACCTGTTCGCATCTTTGGGAAGCCATAAAGTTTAATGGTATCCGAAAAACCTCTTCCGATCATCGCCTTAAAAACCTCTTCATACCTCAGACGGGTTTTCATAAAGATGAATGCAACCCGCCCTGCAATCCACTCCCTCGCTTCGGCATGAGTCGCCTCCCGGACCATCCTGCTTTTTTTTGAAAGGTGCATATCCTCTGCGGTCTTCGAGAATATGAAAATATACTTAAAACAGAGAGTTATAATAATAATAAAGGTGTCCGGAACTTTCAGAACCTTAAGAGCTCTCAAGATCTCGGAGAAAGGTGTCGTATAGAGCACCAAGAAGGAGAGGGAGAGCGAGTTGATCACCCGCAGGGTTAGCCGGATCACGCCATAAATGCCTTCCCTGGTTATTCCAACCTCTGCGGGGATATGGTAGATCCAAAAATTTATGGGCTTTGAAAATCTTATGACAGGACCAACCATTTCCCCATTTGTAATCACATTGAAAGCAGAGGGAAAAGCAATGAGGAAACCCAAAAAAAATCCTAAAAAAAGAACCCTGCTGTAAAATGTGACAATTCGTATACGGGAAAGCAAGGCAAGAGAAAAAATAAAACCCCCGATATAGAGCTCTGACAATAAGTCTCTTTTTAGATTAACAATGATGACAAAAAAGAGGAGGAAAAGAACTTTTACCCTGGCATCGATCTTTTGGAAAAGTCCACTCCCGGATGAAAGCTCCCACTGAACATATCCCTTTTTGATCAACTGCGCCAGATGATGGATTCCCTCTTCAAGAAAACCCATTTTGATTCTTCCCTTACCCTGTTTGAAAGAGACGGGGGAGGGCTGGTCTAACAGAAAGGAAGGTAATTTATTTTCCATGCTTAGCTTTTGCGATCAACCTCGAAATCAATGAGAAAACGATAACACACGCCGCTATTCCGATGAGTCCTGAGACGATATAAGAGAATAACTCGGATGTCATCGATGAACTCTCCCCGACAAAGTTATAGTCAGGTATCGGAGCTTTCCATAAATCAGCCAGTTTTTTTAGACCATCAGGAACATACCCGACAAGCCTCTCAACTTGATCTACTCCCCACTCCCCCCACGCCTCCCCTGCTTTAAATAATTTGGGAAAAAGGATCCCAAGAGGAGTAAGCAGCGCCATGATGAGAAGGCCTATCCATAGTCTTTTCTGAAATGCTGTCATCTAAGGCTTCCTTTAAAGTTATTTGTTCCCTGAAGGGTCCGCTATGGCATAGACGAGGTCGCGCTCGTGTTTCAGAAAGTATTTGAGCAATAACAGGGTGACCAACCCTTCGGCAATGCCGAAAAGAACCAAATGTTGGATGAGCATGATAGGTACCGCTACGGAGAGGGGATAGGGAGCGTAGAGTGGTCTGCCGTCCACCCCTGTAGCGATTAAAGGCTGAATCCCGAACTCAACCGCAGTAAAAAGGGCTGCTGCTGTCAGACCAATGTAGCCGGAAAAGAAGGCTGCGACCGTCATCCTTTTCCCACTCTCTGCTCTTCCTTTTATAAGTTTAAATGATCCATAAGATATAAAAGGCATGACCACGGCCATGTTAAAACAATTCGCTCCAATTGCAGTGATCCCTCCATCACCGAAAAGGATGGCCTGGATGATCAAAACTACTGACACAGCTATCACTGCCGTCCAAGGCCCCAAAAGGATGGCAATAATCCCAGCCCCTACGGCATGGCCGGTGGTGCCCCCCGGGACAGGAATATTAAACATCATAATAAGAAAAGAGAATGCTGCGGCCATTCCAAGATAGGGGACATGCTTTAAAGACAGCTGTTTCTTAAGCTTTTTCTGGGCAATGCTCCAAAAGATAATGGAAACCCCGTATAATGGAACGTAAGTCTGGGGTCCCAAATACCCGTCTGGGATGTGCATAAACCCTCTCTTTTTCTAAAAAAGTGACTGTGTCTGTTTTCTGTTTCAGAAAGACATAAAAATAAAAAAGCCACGAAGACTTTTCCAACTTCTGTCGGAGTCAAGACCTTCGTGGCCTTTTTTAAAATATTGGGTCCTGAGCAGGGAACGGTTTCAAACCGTTCCCTACAAGTTCGGATTTTATATTTAAACTTCTTCCAGCACAATCCGGTGATCGAGGAGATTCATCTCCTTGATTCGAGCTTTAATCCTTTTCTGTTCTCCGAAGATATTCTGGAGGTAGAGCTCCTCCTTTTCAGGGCGAAGGACGGAGATGTCCTCAAGAATCAACTCCTCTTTCCCTTCTTTCAGCAGGTATGCATTGGCTTCACACATGGGTTCCTCCCGATCTCAATATATGATCTCTTGTATTCGCTTAATCAATTGATCAATCAGATGGGGAAGGGGTTCCTTGGACGCTCCGATGATTTCCACATCGGGCATCTTTAAGGGAAGAAGACATTTCAAAGCGGGAGAGGACGTTATGGCCTCCGCCATTTTCGGTGTCAACTCCCCCATCATCGAATTGGCAAGGACGATGGCCGATGTCCCCACGATCATATCCATGGCCTTCACTGTTTGAACAATGGCGTTTTCTCCGGAGGCTCCTTTATTCGCCCCCGCCTTTAACATCGCCCCCGTTGCCATGGCATTCGTTCCCAGGCCGATAAGATCCACTTCTTCACCGAAGGTTTCCCGAAGACGTTTGATCATCAAGCCTCCGATGCCCCCTCCCTGTCCATCAATAACTGCAATCAACTTTTTCTTTTCCATATTAAAGCAATAAAAAAGCCACTTCCGGCTCTTCCTTTTGGAGGCGCTTCACCTTCGTGGCTGAATTTTATATAAACGGAATGAATCAATTTGTCAAACATTATTTATTCCACAAACTGTCCGTATTCTCTACTTGAAGTATTTGAGGATGGCGTTGAAGAGGTTTTTGGCGATTTTCTCCTGGAATCCACTTTGGTTGAGGAGGCGCTCATCCTCCTTATTGGTGATAAAGGCCATTTCGACCAGAACCGAAGGGATATCCGGAGTCCTTAATACAATGAAATTAGCCTGCCGGTAGGAAGGATATTTTAGCGAATGGACCTCTTTCAGCTCATCGAGGCTCAATTCAGCAAATCGAAAGCTCTCCTTCATCGAATTATTCTGCATGAGGTCGAGTAAGATCTGGTTTAAATTGGGGTCTTTGCTGAGGGAGGCAGGCTTCAGAGTAGCTCCTCCCAGGATATTGGACATATTTTCCTTATCGGCAAGAAGTTTTGCAGCTTGATCCGAGGCGCCGGAAAGGGAGAGGCAGTAGACAGACGCCCCTCTGACCTGAGGATTAAAACTTCCATCCGCATGGAGGCTGATGAAAAGATCGGCTCCATACTCCCTTGCTATCCTCACCCGTTCCTCGAGGGGGATAAAGTAATCCCCTTTTCGTGTGAGGAAGGCTTTCATCTCCTTCTGTTGATTGAGGAGATGAAGGGTCTTTTCTCCAACCTTTAATACGACATCTTTCTCAAGTGTTTTTCGGAGTCCTACGGCTCCGGGGTCTTCTCCGCCATGGCCGGGATCGAGGACGACGATTTTTGTGCCTCTCGGTCTGACCTCCTTATGTTTCTGTCTCTCTTCCTGTTCCTTTCTCGTCTGTCCCACATCGATGAGATCGATGACGAGACGATGGGGCTTGTCAAGATGGGGCTTCAGCAAAAAGATGATGGCCTGGAGAGGAGTTTTCTGGTGAAGCACCAGCCTTGCTTTTCCTTTTCCGAGATCGGTCAGTGTGATTTTGAGAAGATATTTATCTGTTAACTCAAGCTCCGTCTTTTTGGGCAGAGAGGAGATGCCGGTTAATTCCACCTGACATTGGGGAGGGTTTTCCTGGGAGGAACTCTCGTATTGGACAGGTTCCGTCAGATCCAGGACTACACGGGAGTGATCAGGGGCAGACCAGAAGCGCATATCGGTGATGGCTGCCCCGAAAGCAGGAAGATGCAAGCGGAGAATAAGGATAACGGCGATGAGAAAGGGGGTGATTTTAAAAGGGAGAGATCCCATCTTCCCACCTGCAACTTTCAGAACGATCTTATTCTCAACCAATCTTAAAGACCATGGCGGCCCCGGTATCTCCTGCCGCACATCCAGCCCACAGACCATAGCCGCCGCCCAGCAACACGATCTCCTCAATCAATTCGGCAATGAGCCTTCCCGCCGTTGGTCCCTGCGGATGGCCGTAGACCATGGAGTTCCCGTAATTGTTCATCCAGTAGACATCCATTCCCATCATCCGGGCCATGAAAATATCGTTCACGACAAATGGGCTGTGTGTCTTTACGGCCTTGAGGTCTTTTAGGGTTAACCCTGCATTTCTGAGGGCCATCTCCGAGGCCGGGACAGGCGCTTCTGCCATATAGCCCTTTTTCGCCCTTGCAAAACCATAGGAGAGGATCTGAATCTTGATCTTCGGGTCCTCGCTCCACTCTTTGGCCTTCTCCTGCGTGGTGATGATAAAACCGCAGTTTCCATCTGCAGGATGAGTCTGTGCGCCGAAACTGTGAACGCCGCCTGGCTCGACTGGAGCCAGTTTGACAAGGCCTTCGGCTGTGGTAGGTGTTATCCCCTCATCTTCCTGAACGAGTTTTACCTCTTTTTTCCCAATCTTTACTTCCGCAGGGAACATATATCTTTTCTGGAAAGCCCGGTCATTGGCCAGTGCATCCTGATATTGCTGATACCTCCTCAGAGTCACCGCGTCACACTCCTCCTTGGTGGTTCCAATCTTTTTGGCCACATTTTCAGCGGTCTGAATCATTTTAAACCCTGCCCACGGGTCGCTGTTGAAGTTATCCATCATCCAGTTCTCTGACACAACCTCTCCGCCTGGACCGAGCGGATTCGGCCAGACCGTATGAGGGCCGTTCGAACAGCGATCGGACAACAGGGCGTATCCTGTCTCATAGGCTCCGAGTTCGATGTTCTGGGCGGCAAGATAGATGGCGGCCGCTGAAGTGGTGCATGCCTGATTGATCATGAGAGCCGGCACTTCCTTGGCGCCTTCAACAAGCATGGCGGCCGACCAGGTATGGCTATAAAACATATGGCGCTGGGCAATGGTGATCCCGTAGTAGAGATAATCGATGATGGTTGGGTCCAGTTTTCTCTTTTTAAACCACCGGTTGGCGGTCGCCGCTCCCAGGGTGATCGCATTTTCATTGGCAAGGCTTCCCTGCCAGCGGCAGAACGGGGAAGAGAAGTATCCCCGGAATGGAATATAGGCTTTGTTCAATTTGGTCATGATCTTTCCTCCTGCATTGAAATAGTGAAGCCTCCCGCCCACGGGACGGGGCTTCCCGGAGATGAAATGTCATTTCTATTGCGCTCCTTTTCCCCGCCTACAAGTCGGGGTAAAGGAGCGCTTGCCGGCCCCATTTTAATATTTATACCAGCCTCCCTTTGTTTTTCTTCCGAGTTTTCCGGCACGGATCATTGACCTCAACAGGGTAGGGGTTGACCATTTGCTCTCTTTATTCAGTTCCTTGTATAAATATTCCGTGACATGAAGTGCAATGTCAATACCTGTGAGGTCCATCAACTCAAAGGGTCCCATGGGGTAGTTGAGCCCAAGCCTGACAGCCTTATCAATGTCCTCTGTCGTTGCAATTCCTTCCTCGGCCATGCGGATGGCCTCTAAGAAATGGGGGATCATGAGGCGGTTGACAATAAATCCCGGGGTGTCCTTCTTCACCTCAACAGGTTCCTTTCCCATTTTTCTGGACATTTCCATGACGGCCAGAGTTGTCCCGTCATTGGTGTAATAGCCTCTGATCACCTCAACCAGTTTCATAAGTGGGGCTGGATTGAAGAAATGCATCCCCGCCACCTTTTCAGGCCTCTTCGTAGCCATGGCGATCTCTGTCACAGACATCGAAGAGGTGTTGGTCGTCAGAATGACATGCGATCCGGTGACTTCATCGAGGGCTTTAAACACGCTCCTCTTCAATTCGAGGTCTTCAAAGACCGCTTCGATGACAAAATCGACATCCTTTAAGTCTTCCATCCGGGTCGTCCCTTTAATTCTGGAAAGAATTCCCTTCTTCTGTTCTTCAGTAATCTTTCCTTTTTCGACGCTTTTGGCAAGAAACTTATCGATGGCTTTGAGGCCGTTCTCAACGAAACGGTCTTCGATGTCCCTCATCACCACCTGATAGCCTGCCTGGGAAGCCACCTGAGCAATTCCGTTCCCCATGGAACCTGCCCCCAATACACCGATCTTCTTAATCTCCATATGTCCCTCCTCTTTAAAGAAAAGCAATCCGCATCTAAAACCACTCTTGCTGTTAAATTTTTCACATAAATTATTATAATATCTTTCCGATGTCAAATTTTTTTTCAGAAATCTCTGATTACACCGATTATGAAACGATTCCACAGAGTTCAAACTCACCGAAAGCAAAGAGAAATCTGTTTAAGATGAACTCGTAAAAAGTTGTCATTCCCGTGCTTGCGCCCCGTAGCGCTTCAGCGCGCAGGCGTGAAAACGGGAATCCAGAGAATTCTTAATAGATGAAAAGACCGGATTCCTGCTGGAGTTTATCCCGATGAAAATCGGGGCAGGAATGCCAGGAAATCATCTTTTCAGATTTTTTACGAGACCATGATTTAATCATTTCTTGAAATCCCTGCCTGCGGTAGGCAGGTGTGTAATCAAGAGAGCGAAAAGTAGTTTTTCATAGCTCTTCCAAAAAAGTCTTGACAAATGAGAGCAGGTTAGGGTTAAATTTTATCGTTCTCGTGATTTGTGCCTGCATGTCGGAGTGCATTGTTTCGCCTGCCTGCGCGGAGCCCCGCCTAGTCCGACGCCATCATCAGGCTTTGGACGACGGTCTCCAGAAGCCTTGCGGAGGGCAGGCGCTACGGCGAAGACAGGGCACGCAGGCGTAATTCGTAATAATGAAGAGACCCCAGGGTCCAGGTTAATAAAACGAATCACGAATCGTCCATACGAACCACGATGATCAGGAGGTGTCCATGGCAACATTCGTAACAGTACCTATGGTGGGGAAGATCGTTTCTGTTTCAGTCAAGGCAGGGGATCAGGTTAAAGAGGATGATCAGGTGGCAGTGCTCGAAGCCATGAAGATGGAAATGCCTATTGTCGCTCCAGTCAACGGAGTGATCAAAGAAGTATGCGTCTCAGCCGGACAGGAGGTGGAAGCCGAAGCAACCATTGCCATTATCGAATAAGAAATACTGGTGATTGTGAATGGTGAATAGTGAAGTAGGAATTTTATCCACCCTCACCGGCGTCATCACTATCTCATTTTGAGCTCCCCCCTTTTTTCAGACTTTCGATTGACAAAAGACTTCTCCCTTGTATACCATCGAAGGAAGATAGCGTGTCTATGACCGTGAATCATCCCTGTTTGATTTTTCCCAGACAGGTTCAACGAGCACGCAACACGGATTCCATGGAGTAAACAATGAAGCGAATCGGTATCATTGCCAAACAGAATAAACCCGAGGCGGTGACCATTGCCGGGCAGCTGGTGGAATGGTTACGGCCCAGGGGGATTCAAGTCTATATTGAGGAAGGGATTGAAAGAGCGATCCCCACGAACCTCACAGGCCCTTTCTTGAGCGGCGTTAAGAAAGAGGAGATTCCATCCCATGTGGAGATGATCATTGTCCTTGGAGGGGATGGAACGCTTCTCAGCGTGGCCAGACTGGTGGGGAGCCATGAGGTTCCCATTCTCGGAGTGAATCTGGGAGGGCTCGGTTTTCTGACAGAGATTACGCTTGAAGAACTGTATCGCGTCCTGGAACGGGTGATCGAGGGAGATTTTGTGGCCGATGAGAGAGTGGTTCTGAACGCCGGGGTGATCCGGCAAGGGAAAAGGTTTGCAGAATTTATCGTGCTAAACGATGCGGTGATCAATAAAGGGGCTTTAGCCCGGATTATTGATATTGAGACGACCATCAACGGGGAATATTTAACCACCTTCAAATCGGATGGGTTGATCATTTCGACCCCCACCGGTTCAACCGCCTACAACCTTTCTGCCGGAGGGCCCATTGTCTATCCATCCCTGCACTGCCTGATCATCACTCCCATCTGCTCTCATACCCTGACCAATCGCCCGATCATGATCCCCGATGATGTGGAGGTCCGGGCCATTCTGAAGTCCAAACAACAGGAAGTCATCCTGACCCTCGACGGGCAGCAGGGATTCGTCCTGGAGTTTGGAGATGTGGTCGAGGTGAAGAAAGCAGCAGGAAGGATCCTGTTGATTAAATCGCCCTACCGTCACTATTTTGAGGTCCTGAGAGAAAAGCTGAAGTGGGGAGAACGATAACAACAG
>MGQQ01000035.1:34571-35576 GCA_001798855.1 Deltaproteobacteria bacterium RBG_16_49_23
GTTAAGAATTCAGAGTCGGGAGTGCAAAATGGAAAAAAAGGAGGGCATTAAAGAGAGAAGTTTTGAATTTGCGGTAACGGTTATAAAATTTGTGCAAAGGTTGCCAAAGAATTTTGTTAGTCAAAAAATCGGAGGACAACTTTTAGACGCTGCTACTTCCATAGGAGCGAATGTTGAAGAAGCTACAGGAGGATTCAGCAAGAAAGATTTTACCTTTAAAATGGGAATCGCACTTAAAGAAGCAAGGGAATCGAATTATTGGTTAAGGTTGATAAAAGTTTCTGAGTTAATAAAAGGTGAGGATTTGGACTTTCTTTTGCAAGAGTCAGTTGAAATCAGGAAAATAATAACCTCAATCGTTAAAACGTCAAAAGGTCAATGAATTAAGAATGAAGAGTTAAGAATTTAGAATTTAAAAACTCATAACTCATAATTTATAACTCTTAACTCATCATTGTGGTATATGCTTCTGGAGCTTCGAATTAGAAACTTTGCAATTATCGACGAGCTGGATCTCTCCTTCTCAAGAGGTTTCAATGTGATCACCGGAGAGACGGGAACAGGCAAATCGATCATTCTCAATGCGGTTCACCTCCTCATGGGAGATAAAGCGGGAGAGGAGCTGATCCGCAGTTCTGAGGAGGAAGCAAGCGTGGAGGCCCTTTTCGACATCTCCGGCAATCGGGAAGTGATGGAGAAGGTTAAAGAGAAATCCGCCAAAGTTGATCATTCGGGAGAAGAAAATACCTATCTGGTCAGACGGGTGATCTCCCGTTCAGGAAGGGGAAAGTCGTTCCTCAATGAGCATCTGGCGACCCTCGGGACCCTTTCGGAGATAGGTGAAAAACTGCTGAGCATCTATGGCCAGCACGAGCACCAGTCCCTTCAGCGCGCTGAGACCCATCTTGAGATCCTGGACGAGTGCGGTGGATTGGTCAATCTTCGGAAAGAATATGAAGAACATTTCAATCAGTTTGTTTCCCTTTCCAGAGAGATAAAGAGGAT
>MGQQ01000036.1 GCA_001798855.1 Deltaproteobacteria bacterium RBG_16_49_23
CTTTTCAGTGGCCTGGTCAATCGATTCGATAATGAATTTCGCTGTGGCTGGATTGATGATTCCGTCCACCTCAATGACATAAACCGGAGCCTTCTCCTGGGAGTATGCCGGGAGGCCTATAGATAAGCCCAAAAGAAGTACGACGAATAGAAAAATGAATACTCTGTATCCCTTTAACATTTTATCTCCTTATTTTGTTTGGTACAAAATATCCTAAAAAGAATGGATTGTCAAATTATACCTTACCCTAAATCTTAACCCTCATGAGGTCTTCTCCGAGAATGATCTCTCCCTGATAGGCCTGCCTGCACTGGTTTAAGATGTCATATTGTTCACAGATAGGATAGAGGTGGGTGAGGAGCAGTCTCTTACAGCGAGATTCTCTGGCAATCCTCCCGGCTAATGAGGGGGTGAGATGACCATCCACTTTTTTTTCGTCGGGGAAGGAAGATTCAAGAACAAGGAGATCTGTCTCAAGGGCAAGGCTGACAATATTTGCACAGTAGTCCGTATCACCGGAGATGACGATCGACTTACCGTTTTCCCATTCGATTCGATAACCGACACTCTCCGGAAGATGCGCCATCGATTTTGTTAAGATTTTGATATCACTAAAGAAAAAAGGCTTTGAAGAGATCTCTTTCGTTGTGAGCGGATAGGTGTGAGGTTCGATCCAGGAACCATAGAATCTCTTAATCTTCTGAAAATAACGTTTGAAACCAGGCCCGCCTGCGCAGATCATTCTTTTTTCGCGCGGGAGTTCTCCATACTTGCAGGCAAATAGGATCGGGACGAGATCTGCAGTATGATCAGGATGGATGTGGGTATAGAGGATCAGGTCAATATCACGGTAGGTCACTCCGGTCTCGAGCATTCTTCTCAAAGTTCCGGGACCGCTGTCGATCAAGACATGAGAATCATTTGAAATTAGAAGCAGGCCCGGAGAACCCCTCCGCAGGGAGGGAATCCCTGTTCCTGAGCCCAGGATAACCAGTTCAGACATTCTTTTTCCTCCGACGGCAGAATTAAATCAAAACTAACATAAAATAAGAAAATTTCAAAATCTATTTGAAATCGGAAGCAATTGACAGGGCGCTTCTGTTTGATATAAATTACTGATGACAGGTTCGTCGGCTTCAAACTGTGAAAATACCACTCAGCTCCCTTTGCCTGTCTTTGACAGTAAAAATTAATAAAGGGGGATAATCCCTCCCTTTGGCAAAGGGAGGGGGGGAGGGATTTTAAGAAGCTATTTTCCGGACAATCATCATGGGTCATCTGATTGAAATCGATGGGTCTTATGGAGAAGGGGGAGGGCAGATCTTAAGGACATCCCTCGCCCTTTCTGCAGTCTTGAAGCGTCCCATCCTGGTTCATCACATCAGGGCGGGCAGAAAACATCCAGGGCTGCAAGCCCAGCATCTCAGCGCCGTAAGGGCCATAGCCGAAATTACCCGGGCTCAGGTGGAAGGCGCAGAATTTCATTCAGAAAAAATCAGATTCATTCCCCAACGCGTTACTCCGGCGGATTACCGTGTTGAAGTCGAGACTGCAGGTTCTATTTCCCTGGTCCTTCAAGCTCTTCTGCTTCCCCTCTGTTTATCCCAGAGGAAATCGAGATTGACCTTAGTGGGAGGGACCCATGTCGATTGGAGTCCTCCGTTCCATTATCTCACGGATGTTCTCTTTCCAGCGCTCGAAGACATGGGAGCTAAAGTACAGGGGCAGATTGAGCAGTGGGGATGGTATCCCAAAGGAGGAGGCGTCGCCCATGTGGAGATTGAACCTGCATCTGATCTAAAGCCGATCTCTTTGATTGGAAGGGGGAAGCTAAATAAGATAAAAGGGATTTCTGTCTCTTCCAATCTTCCTGAACATGTGACAGAGAGGCAGAGGGATTATGCCTTAAAGAAGATAAGAGAAGAGCTGAAGGTGGATGCCGAGATAGAGATTCTCCATAATCCTCCAAGCCGTGGAACAGGCTCCTTTCTCTTTTTGAAGCCCGAGTTTGAGAGGAGTGTCGCAGGATTTTCATCATTCGGGAGAAAGGGAAAACCTGCAGAAAAAGTGGCGGACGAAGCCTATCACTCTTTGAGGGAATTTGTTTCTTCTGACGGTTGTGTCGACCCCCATCTGGCAGACCAACTCGTCCCATTCATGGCTTTAATAAGAGGAAGGTCCTCGTTTACCACTACCCAAATCACCGAACATCTATTAACCAATCTCTGGGTCATCCGCCATTTCCTTGATATCACTGTTTTAATGGAAGGAGTGAAAGGAGGTCCGGGAAGGATTGAGATGATCTCCTCCCCAGTATGTGAGGGTTAAGATGAGGGAAATTTCAATTATTTTTTGTTAAAATGTTTAAAGGAGGGATACATTAGCAAGGTTTTTGGAAATACTATTGGTTTAAAGCCCAATCAGATCCGGCGGATCGGCTATATCTACCGGAGAAAGATCCCCCCCCAAAGTATTGTCACCCCTGAAGTCGCACGGCTTTTAATCGACCTTTCCAATGAGATCCGCCGCCAGATCGGCATCCTCGTCGGCAGAAGAGGATCGATTGAGATGGTCATGGTCGGAGATCAGAGGGGAATAACGATTCCGGATCTCTCACGGTATAGAACCGGAATCCCGCGGTTGAGAGGCCTGCGGATGATCCACACGCATCTTCAGGGGGAGCCTCTCAGCGGAGAGGATCTGACGGACCTCGCCCTCTTAAGACTGGACATGATGGTTGCCCTTTCTGCCAATGGCAAGGAGGATCAGGGAGTGGTTCACTCCGCTCATCTCCTCCCTGACAATCCTGAAAAGAGGGTATGGGAAATCGGTCCTCCTTCTTTATTAAGGCAGTTGGATATTGATTTTTTGAACTGGATTCAGTCCCTGGAAGATGAATTTCAAAAGGGCCAGAGAGCCGTCTCCACAAGGGGATTACAGGAGAAGGCCATTCTCCTGTCGGTAGGCAGAGAGAGCAGGGAGATTTTAGAGAACTCCATGGAGGAGTTGAGGGATCTGGCGGAATCGAGCGGGGTGTCGGTGGCCGAAACGATCATCCAGAGACCTCAGAATATTTCCCAAACCACCCTGATCGGAGAGGGGAAGTTAAAAGAGCTGCTGGTGAAGTGTATGCAATCAGGGGTAGACCTGATCATCTTCGATCAGAATCTGACGCCCGGTCAGATGGCATCGATCTCCGACCGGACGGAATTGCGGGTGATCGATCGGACCCAGCTTATTCTGGATATCTTTGCACAGAGAGCCCATACCCGGGATGGTAAAACCCAGGTTGAGCTGGCCCAGTTGAAATATATGCTTCCGCGTCTTGCGAGGAAAACCTTGGCCCTCTCAAGGCTGACCGGAGGAATTGGAGGGCGGGGGCCGGGTGAAACGAAGCTTGAGATTGACCGCCGGAGGGTCAGGGAAAGGATTCATCTTCTGGAAAGGGAGCTGGAGCAGTTGAGCCAGAGAAGAGAGCAGAGAAGGGCCCTCCGGAAAAGAACCGGCATTCCAATCCTTTCCATTATCGGATACACCAATGCCGGGAAGTCAACCCTTTTTAATCTTCTCACGAAAAGCCGGTTCAGCACGGAGGATAAACTCTTTGCCACGCTTGACACCGCAACAAGGAGATTAAGAATAGGGAATGCTCTCCAGATGAAGAAGGGACATGACGAAGTGGTGATCAGCGATACGGTCGGTTTCATTAAGGATCTGCCCAGAGATCTGATGGGAGCCTTCCGCCCCACCTTCGATGAGCTCAGGGAATCCGACTTATTGATTCATCTGGTCGATGTCAGCAGTCCGCGATACACCGACCATATGGACGCAGTCGAAAAGACCCTTCTGGAGCTTGGTTTGGAAGGGATCCCCCGGCTCCTTGTTTTTAATAAGGAAGACAGGCTGAATCAGGAAGAGGTGGAGACGCTTTGCAGGAGATACGGGGCTGTTTCGATCTCTGCTCTCCGGCCGGAAAGCCTTGAAATTTTTTTCCAGGCCCTGGAGAAGAAGTTGTGGGAGATCCATCCAGCGGCAAAGGAACCAGACGGGGATCAAGTCTCTAACGATCTATAGAAAATGGGGAGGGCAAAAGAGGGCTACAGGTTGACAAACCAGATTTCGTCTGATATATCAAACCTAAGTTGAGCGGGATTTTATTTTCTTTAGACCCATATTGAGAGATTCTTTTAATAAAGACCTGTAGCCGCAGACTTTAGTCTGCGTTTTAAATCACCCGGAATTCAAACCGTTCCATTTAGGGTAAAGTAAATTTTTAATTGGGAAGAGGAAAGAGAATGACGAGTTTTCCTACGGATATCAAGGAGTATCTCACCTTCGATGATGTCTTGCTGGTCCCCAGTTTTTCAGAGGTCCTGCCAAAAGAGGTCGATATCAGCACGCAATTGACTCGGGAGATCAGGTTGAACATCCCTCTGGTCAGCGCCGCTATGGACACGGTCACGGAGGCGAGGACAGCCATTGCCATGGCGCAGGAAGGAGGCCTTGGCATCATCCACCGAAATCTCTCCATCTCCGATCAGGCCATGGAAGTGGATAAGGTGAAGAAATCGGAGAGCGGGATGATTCTCAATCCCATCACCATGCACCCCGATCAGAGAATCCACGAAGCCCTGGAGATCATGAGGAAGTATAGAATCTCAGGGGTCCCCATCACTAAAGAAGGTAAGCTGGTCGGAATTCTCACCAACCGGGACCTGCGGTTTGAGAAGAGACTGGACGAAAAGATTTCAACGGTGATGACAAAGGACCGGCTGATCACCGTCCCGGTGGGAACCACACTCGAACAGGCCAAGGAGATTCTCCACAAGAACAGGATCGAGAAATTACTGGTCGTTGATGAGCATAACAACCTGAAAGGGCTGATCACGATCAAAGACATCGAAAAGATGAGAAAATACCCTAACTCATGCAAAGACTCCCATGGTCGGCTGCGGGTGGGAGCGGCGATCGGTCCGGGCAAGGACAGAGAACAGAGGACAGAGGCTCTCGTCCAGGCAGGGCTCGATGTTCTGGTCATCGATACTGCCCATGGCCACACGAAGGACGTCTTGGAGGCAATTCACGACACGAAAAGGAATTTCCCGAATTGTCAGCTGATCGGAGGAAACATTGCAACGAAAGAGGGGATGCTCGATCTGATCAAGGCCGGGGTGGACGGAGTCAAGGTCGGAGTGGGGCCAGGCTCGATTTGCACCACACGGATCATCGCGGGGGTGGGCGTTCCCCAGCTCTCCGCAATCCTGGAGGTCGCCGAGGTCTCGAAGAAGCATGACGTTCCCATCATTGCCGACGGAGGCATTAAGTTCTCCGGAGATGTCACTAAGGCCCTGGCGGCAGGAGCCCACTCGGTCATGATTGGAAATCTCTTCGCCGGCGCGGAAGAAAGCCCTGGTGAAATCGTTCTCTATCAAGGACGAAGCTATAAGGTTTATCGAGGCATGGGTTCCCTGGAGGCGATGAAGGAGGGGAGCAAAGATCGGTATATGCAGGCGGATGTGGAGAGTGAAACGAAACTGGTTCCCGAGGGGATAGAGGGGAGAGTGCCCTTCCGGGGAGCCATCTCTTTCTGCATCCATCAGCTCATTGGCGGGCTTAAGGCCGGCATGGGATATATGGGCGCAAAGGATATTCAGGAGATGCGACAGAAAGGGAGATTCATCCGGATCACTTCCTCCGGATTGAAAGAGAGCCATGTCCACGATGTCATCATCACGAAAGAAGCTCCGAATTATCGACTGGAGTAGAAAGGGAAAAGGGGCGCTTTGAAAAAGACTATCTTGCTCTTCCTCATCCTCCTCCTCTCCCTGCTTTATTATCTGGGCGTTCTGGCCCGCAAGGAGACTCTTCCCTTATCAAAGGAATTCTTTTCGACAGAGAGCTCCTCTTCGGTTGAACCGTCCCTGGATCTCAAAAGGATGGGAGTCGTCAAATCGAAGATAGCGGAGGGGAAACCGCTTTCGTTTGACAAGAAGGAGCTGGATCAGATCTACCAAATGAAATTGGACAGGGGAATCCGGAATCTTTCCACTTTTTCTTTTATACTTATCAGGGAGGCAAAAAAGGCCGGAAAAGCAGGCCAGTCAGATCGCGCCCTTGAACTGGCGACCTATGCCAGTCGACTCTCGCCCGATCTTCCCCATCCCTACTTCGAACTGGCCCGCGCTCACTGGCAACAAACACCATTTAAACTCGACAAGATTTTACCTGAAATCCTTAAGGGGTACAGGATGAAATTTCACCATTTTCCTGAGTCCCTCCGCCTCTTTTACCATGTTTTCTATGTTCTCTCCAACGCGATCCTGATGGCTTTCATCATTTTCGGGATTGTTATCATCTGGAAATATTTTTCTCTCTATTTCTACGACATTCGGAGAAATCTAAACCAGGAAATCTCCAGCCTCTTCGTCAACGGGTTGAAGGTTTTTATTCTATTCATTCCCTTCTTTCTCCGGCTCGATATCTCGTGGGCCATTCTTTTCTGGTGCATTCTGTTATGGGGTTATGTGCCGGCCAGGGAGAGGCAATTCGTTGTCGTCTTTCTGATCGTTTTAGTCTACCTTCCCTTTTTCCTCCGTACCTCCTCTTCCTTTTTAAACGGGCCTGCTTCGGATATTCTCCTGGAGATTTATGAGGCAAACCACGAAAACTGGGACAGGGGAACGGAGGAGAAATTGAAGGCCTGGTCCCTTTCTCGTTCCGATGACCCCGACGTCTTCTTCACCCTGGGCCTCATTGAGAAGAGGCAGGGACGTTACTCTCAGGCAGAAGATTTTTACCGGAAGGCGATCGATCGCAATTCCAACTCGAGTGAGACCTATTCCAATTTGGGAAATGTCTATCTCGCCCAGAAGCAAATCCAGATGGCTATTGACCACTATCAACGGGCAGTCGAACTCAATCCAGGCAAAGGGGCTTATCACTACAACCTCTATCGCGCCTATTCCCAGGAGACCTTTCTCTCTGGAAAGTCAGACAGGGCGTTCCAGAAGGCCAGGCAGCTCGACCCCGAACTGGTCCGGTATTATTCCACCATCGATTCTTCCAATATGAACCGGCTGGTGATCGATGAAGTCCTGACCGTTCAGATGCTCTGGAATAGATTCATGGACCAGTATATCGGAAGAGAGGGATTATTGTTCCGCCTCTTTAAAGCCTGGTTTGAGGGAATTCCTTCAGCCCTTCCTTTTCTGGCGCCGATTCTCTTCCTAGCCTTTCTCATCGGGATGTCGAGATATAGCCGGGCAAAGCGTTTCTTAACACGGTGTCCCATGTGCGGGAGCGCAACCCATCGGTTCTATTTAAGCACCTCGGATACCCCTGCGCAGGAATTCGTCTGCTTCAACTGTTACCGGCTTTTTGTCCAGAAGGAGAAGCTCCATCCCAAGATCACGGAGAAGAAGTCTCTCCAGGCCGACGCATTTCAAAAGCAGGATCATTTTACAGGGAAATATCTCTCTTACTTCCTTGCCGGATTCGGCGATCTTTGGAGAGGTCAACCCATTAAGGGCCTCCTGCTTCTCTCCCTCTTCTTCATCTTCATCCTGAGATTTGTCTTCTGGAATGGGATTCTCCCGGAATCCACCCTGCCGTCGCCCTTTCCCTGGTGGGGCCTCGTTTTCTGGGCAGGTCTCTTCGTCCTGTTCTACATTCTCCATGTTCGACGGGTCCGGCGACAAAAACCTGAATTCGAGATCCCCAAATAAGGAGAGAAATCGATGGCTCTTCAAGGGACACTGAAAGACTTTAGCATTACAGAGATCATCCAGCTCATCGGACAGCAGCTCAAAACAGGAGTCTTGAAGATACGCCGTGGAAAGAATCTGGTCGAAATCTTTTTTGTCGACGGAATGATCGTCCACATCTTCTCCAATTACCGGGGGAAGAAAGACCTCATCGGAGAGATCCTGGTCAAAGCCCAGTTGATTACCGATGAACAGCTTGAAAGGGTGCTGAAGGTTCAGAAAGAGACGCTTAAATATATCGGGGAGATCCTGGTCGAACTCGGATTGTTGACGAAAGAGGACATCCTGAAAGTGATCACGACCCAGATCTATGAGACCATCTACGACCTTTTCTGGTGGGAGGATGGGACTTTTAATTTCGATCTCAAATTGGTCGAAAGTTATAAAAAGATCCCCTTTGCCCTCAGCACCGAACAAGTCCTGTTAAACATCCTCCGGATGGTGGATGAGTGGTCCGAGATCGAAAAGAAGATCTTTTCTCCCCACCTCGTCTTTCGAAAACCCTTTGGGACCGAGGAGAAATCAGGGGGCGTCCTCTCTCCCCAGAAGCTGATGAGAGAAAAGTTGACTTCGGAACAGGAATTGATCCACAATTTAGTTGATGGGACCCGAACCGTCCAGGAGATGATTGACCGGAGCCTCCTGGGAAAATTTAACGCCAGCGAGATCTTGCTCAATCTCATGGAGATGGGTTTTATCGAAGTGGTCGGGGTCCGAACCCCAAGCCTCGTCAAGAAGGTGAGGATGATCAATTTCAGGGAGGCGCTGGCTTTTGTCTATTACGGCGCCTTCTTGATCTTTATCTTTCTCCTCTTGATCTACTTTAAGCCCAATTTTTTACGCCTCTTCTGGGATTTGAAGATCGAACGGGTCAATATCGAGGCGCCCGCCCTTTTCGTCCACCGAGGCCAACTCGATCGGATCAAGAGCGCCCTGGAAATATTTTATCTGGAAAGAGGGGGGTATCCTCAAAGGCTGGATGAGCTGGTCACCGCCCAGCTCCTACGAAAAAGCGACCTCTTCTATCACAAAGGCGTCTCTTATCAGTATGAGTTGAAAGATGGAAAATATATTTTGAAACATTGAGGCAAACCTTTTTCGTTTTTCACATCCCTTTCTCATCCCATGCTCCCAAAGGAAAAGAATGGAAAGATCTTCAATCTTCGATAAGATACTCATACTCGATTTTGGCTCCCAATATACCCAGTTGATCGCCCGGCGGGTGAGGGAATGCCAGATCTATAGCGAGATTCAACCTTATCATTTCCCTCTGGAGAGCATCCAGGCCCTCTCTCCGAAGGGGATTATTCTCTCGGGAGGGCCTTCCAGCGTTTATGAATCAGGAGCCCCCCGTTGCGATCCCCAGCTCTTTCGGATGGGAATTCCCATTTTAGGGATCTGTTATGGAATGCAATTGATTGGTGACCTGCTGGGAGGGGAGGTCATCCATTCGGAGAAGAGGGAGTACGGAAAGGCCCGATTGATCATCGACCGTGGAGGAAGACTCTTTAAAGGGATCGGAGGAAAGGGAAGCTCCCTTCAGGTATGGATGAGCCATGGAGATCATATCCGGAGGCTGCCCCCTGGATTTCATACGGTCGCCCATTCCAGCAACACGCCCTTTGCCGTCATCGAAGACCACCGGAGAAAGATTTACGGACTCCAGTTTCATCCGGAGGTGGTCCATACCCGAAGAGGGATCGATCTCATCCGGAATTTCCTTTTTCATATTTGCCAATGTCAACATCTCTGGGACATGCGGTCTTTTCTGGAAGAGACGACAGGTGATTTGAAGAAAAGGATCGGTTCGGGAAGGGCGATCTGCGGTCTGAGCGGAGGGGTCGATTCTACGGTGGTCGCCCTTCTTCTCCACCGAGTGATCGGCGATCGTTTGAAATGTATTTTTGTGAATAATGGACTGTTGAGACGAAATGAGGCTTCCCAGGTCGTCGACCTCTTCAGCCGCCATTTTAATATTCCCCTCATCTATGTGGATGCCGAAGAGCATTTTCTGAAACGCTTAAAGGGGGTGACCGATCCCGAGGAGAAGAGAAAGAAGATCGGGAGGGAGTTTATTAGCGTTTTTGAGAAGGAGGCGAGGAAGATCGGCGGAGTGCGCTATCTGGCCCAGGGTACGCTCTACCCGGATGTGATTGAGAGCGTTTCGTGGAAAGGTCCATCGGCCACGATCAAAAGCCACCATAATGTGGGGGGATTGCCGGAGAAAATGAGATTGAAGCTGGTGGAACCTCTTCGAGAATTGTTTAAGGATGAGGTGAGAGCCCTGGGTAGGGAGCTGGGCCTCCCCTCGGAGGTCATCAAACGTCAGCCCTTCCCAGGGCCGGGCCTTGCCATTCGAATCATCGGAGAGGTCAATCGTGAAAGACTGGAGATTCTGAGGGATGCGGATGAAATCGTCATGGAAGAGATGGGGAAGCACGATCTCCTGGATCGGGTCTGGCAATGCTTTGCGGTCCTGCTTCCCATCAAAACCGTGGGCGTGATGGGTGACTTGCGGACCTACGAAAACGTAGTCGCTTTACGGATTGTGGAAAGCCAGGATGGCATGACCGCTGATTGGGTGAAACTGCCCTATCGGATCCTGGAGCAGATGGCCAACCGCATCATCAATGAGGTGAAGAAAGTGAACCGGGTGGTGTATGATGTCAGCTCCAAACCGCCCAGCACCATCGAATGGGAATAATCTAAAAAGAACTGGAATAATGGAATATTGGAATATTGTCATACCGGGGAAAAAACAAAGAAGGGATAATGAATTGTGCCTAATTCTCTCCGGCGAACGTCGGAGCGGACACCGTTGATCGTGTGTTATAATACTTTGGACTCAAGCAATGATCAGAAGTGATGGGATGTTGGAGTAGTGGGTAAAATATGGATAGCATAGTCAATGCGAATTTATTCCAAGGAATGTGTCAATTCTCCTCAACCCATTATTCCGTCGGTTAATCCCAATGGCCCACAACGAGTTTGTCCACCTCCATCTTCATAGCCAGTACAGCCTGCTGGATGGCGCCATCCGGTTTGAAGAGGTGTTCAATTTAGCGAAAAAGCACCGGATGGATACCGTGGCGATAACCGATCACGGGAATATGTTCGGGGCCATCGAATTCTATCAGAGCGCCATCAAACACGGGATCAAGCCCATCCTGGGATGTGAACTTTATGTGGCTCCCCGAAGCCGGCTTGAGAAGAAAACGGCGGCGGAACGGGGGGGGGGAGCCTTTCATCTCACCCTTCTGGTCAAAAATCGGACAGGCTATTTTAACCTCATTAAACTGATCAGTCTCGCTCATCTCGAAGGATTCTATTATAAGCCGAGGGTCGATAAGGAACTTCTGAGCAAATATCACGAGGGTTTGATTTGCCTCAGCGGATGCCTCAAAGGAGAGATTGCCATCCTGGCGGGCCGGGGGGAGATGAAGAAAGCCCTCCAGACCGCAGAGGAATATCGCAAGATCTTCGAGGGCCGACGGTTTTTTATCGAACTCCAGAAAAATGGAGTTGAAAACCAGGCCCTGGTCAATGAACGGCTTCTTGAGATCAGTCGGGAGCTCTTCCTGCCTGTGGTAGCCACGAATGATTGCCATTACCTCCAACGCGAAGATGCCCGGGCCCATGAGGTTCTTCTATGCATCCAGACCGGTAAGACGCTCAACGATAGCGAACGCATGAGATTTTCTTCGGATGAATTCTATTTCAGATCCCCCCAGGAGATGATGGACCTCTTCAGGGATACTCCCGAGGCCATCGCTCACACGATGGAGATCGCGGAGGAATGCAACCTGGAATTGAAGTTTGACGAAAAGCATATTCCGCGGATCACCATCCCCTCCGGAGAATCGCTGGACAGCCATCTCGAAAGGCTTGCACGGGAAGGACTGGAGAAAAAGCTTCACCCTTACGAAAATGCGGAGGATTTTCATGAGCGGGCCTCGCGATACCGCAGTCGTCTGGAAGAAGAACTGAAGATCATCAAATCCATGGGATATCCCGGATATTTTTTAATTGTGGCTGATTTCATCCATTATGCCAAACAGAAAGGAATTCCGGTTGGCCCGGGAAGAGGCTCGGTGGCCGGAAGCCTGGCCGCCTATGCGCTCAATATTACGGATCTGGATCCCATCGAATATGACCTCATCTTTGAAAGGTTTTTGAATCCGGGCCGTAAGAGCAGTATGCCGGATGTGGACGTCGATTTTTGCATGGAGGGAAGGGATGAGGTGATCCAGTATGTGATGGAAAAGTATGGAAAGGAGAATGTCGCCCAGATCATCACCTTTGGCAAGATGCAGGCAAGGGCCGTGCTGCGGGATGTGGGACGGGTCATGGGAATACCCTATGCCGAAGTGGACCGGATCGCTAAACTCATCCCCGGCACCCCCAATATCAGTCTCGAAGAGGCTCTTGAAAAAGAACCTCAATTGAAAGAGATGATCCAGAAGGATTCAAAAATCGCTTCCCTCTTTAAGATTGCGAGATCACTCGAAGGGCTGACCCGTCATGCCTCTACCCATGCGGCAGGAGTCGTCATCTCGAATCGGCCCTTGATGGACTACCTCCCCCTCTATCGCGGCCAGGATGGGGAAGTGGTCACCCAGTATGCGATGAAAGAGGTGGAGGCGATCGGGTTGGTCAAATTCGACTTTTTAGGACTCAAGACCCTGACCATGCTGAACCATGCCATTGAACTCATTGAAAAGAACCGGGGGATAAGGATTGAACTCTCGGAGATTCCCCTCAATGACCCTGAAGTGTTTACATCCCTTGGGGCCGGCTCCAATCTCGGCATCTTCCAGCTGGAGAGCTCCGGGATGAGGGATCTTTTGACCAAACTGAAACCCGAGAGTTTCAAGGACATTATCGCCCTGGTCGCCCTCTACCGGCCGGGTCCTCTTGACAGCGGGATGGTGGAAGAGTTTGTCAAGCGGAGGCACGGGAAAGTGGCCATCTCTTACGAAATCCCGGCTCTCGAAGGAATTCTGATGGACACTTACGGGGTCATCGTCTATCAGGAGCAGGTGATGCGCATTGCGAGCAGCCTTGCCAGTTTTACGCTCGAAGATGCGGATAACCTGCGAAGGGCCATGGCCAAGAAAGACCCCGCAGAGATGGAGAAGCAGAAGAAGAGGTTTCTGGAGGGATCGAAAAAGAACCGGATCGCTCCCAGGAAGGCCGAGAAGATTTTTGAGCAGATGGAGACCTTTGGCCGTTACGGCTTCAATAAATCACACAGCGCCGCTTACGCCCTCATCGCCTACCAGACCGCCTATTTGAAAACCCGCTATCCGATCGAATTTATGGCCGCCTTGCTGACCAGCGAGGTGCAGAACGCCGATAAGATCATGAGGTATATCGCAGAGTGTCGCGAGATGTCCATCTCCATCCTACCTCCGGATATCAATGAGAGTCACAGGAATTTTACCGTGGTGGGAAAACAGATTCGATTCGGACTGGCTGCGGTCAAGAATGTGGGGGATGCCGCCATTGAGGCTCTCCTGAAAGAGAAAGAGGAGAAGGGGAGATTCCAATCCCTTTACGATTTCTGCCAGAGGGTCGATCTGAGAAAGGTGAATCGCCGGGTGATCGAAAGTCTGATCAAATGCGGCGCCTTCGACTTCTCGGGAGCCCATCGTTCCCAGATGCTGATCGTTCTGGAGGAGATCCTCGAGCGTTCGCAGGGAGCTCAGCGGAAGAGGGATGCAACCCAGATGAGCATGTGGGAAGGTTCTCCGGGGGAGAGAGAGGGGTTCTATCCTGAGATCGATGAATATCCCGAAAGCCAGTTGATTCTTTTTGAAAAAGAGACAATCGGATTCTACATCTCCCGGCATCCCCTGTCCGCTTACCAGGAGGCGATCAAAAGGCATACGGAAGAAGATACCTCCACTCTGCCCCGGTTGCAGAATGGTCAGGAGGTGAAGATCTGCGGCCTGGTCAGTAGCTTGAAGGAAATCGTCACCAAAAAAGGGGACCGGATGGCTTTTTTAAGCCTTGAGGATATGAAGGGATTTGTAGAGGTCATCCTTTTCCCGGAAGTATTTAAAAGCGCTTCAAATTGTCTCAGAGGAGGAGATCCTCTTCTGGTCCGCGGGAGCCTCGATCTCTCCGAGGACCGCATCAAGATCAAAGCGACGGAGGTTCGATCCCTTGCCGGATTGTCATCCTCCCCCCTCCGGTCCTTTCATTTAAAGATCCCTCACTCCTCTTTAACGCCCACAGGTCTCGCCCAATTGAAAGAGACGATTCTTGCCCATCAGGGATCCTGCCGGGTCTTCCTCCATATCACCAATGGAGAACAACGGGAAACCGTGATCGCCTTCTCCGATGAGTACCGGGTCGATCCCTCTCCGGTTTTTCAAGATCGGGTCAAAACGCTATTTTCCTCTCCACGCGTCTCTTTTGAATGGGGGTAGAAGATGGGCAAGCATTATCTCGATTTTGAAAAACCGCTCGTCGAACTGGAAAACGAGATCGAACATCTGAAGAGATTTTCAAAAGGGAGACATCTCCATATCGACGAGCAGATCAAGAATCTGGAGGAAAAGCTTCACCGGTTGCGGAAGGAAGTCTTCACGAATCTGACGGGCTGGCAAATTACACAGCTGGCCCGGCATATCGACCGGCCCAAAGCCTCCTATTATCTTCAGGCGATCTTCAAAGATTTTATTGAACTGCACGGAGACCGGTATTACGGGGATGATCCGGCCATCGTCGGGGGAGTGGCGAGGTTTAATGAAACGCCGGTCATCGTCGTGGCTCACCAAAAGGGAACCGACATGAGGGAAATGGCAAACCGGAACTTTGGGATGCCGCATCCCGAAGGATACCGGAAGGCCTTAAGGCTGATGAAGATGGCAGAGGTGTTTCAAAAGCCGATCATCACCATGATCGATACACCGGGCGCCTTTCCGGGAGTGGGGGCCGAGGAGAGGGGGCAGGCCGAAGCGATTGCCCGGAATCTCAAAATGATGGCGATGCTCCGGACGCCGATCCTAACCCTTGTCATCGGAGAAGGAGGGAGCGGGGGCGC
Source organism: Deltaproteobacteria bacterium RBG_16_49_23 (assembly GCA_001798855.1). GTDB lineage: Bacteria > Desulfobacterota > BSN033 > BSN033 > UBA1163 > RBG-16-49-23. Next base: position 14,815 of record MGQQ01000036.1, read on the forward strand.
CCTGGCCATCGGTGTCGGGGACCGGATATTGATGCTGGAGTATTCGATCTATTCCGTGATCTCTCCGGAGGGATGTGCGGCGATCCTCTGGAAAGACGGCGAGAAGGGCAAGGCTATGGCTGCGGATTCCCTCAAATTGACCGCGCCCGATCTCTTTCGATTGGGAGTGATCGATGAGGTGATTCAAGAACCGTTGGGTGGAGCGCACCGGGACCCCGGGGAGACGGCAAACCGGTTAAAAGGGACATTGGAAAACCATCTGGAGGGGTTGAAAAAGATGGACATGGATTCCCTTTTAGGGACACGATATGAGAAATTCAGAAGGATGGGAACCTTTCTCGAGGAGAGCGGAAAGTAGAGGGTGGAGGGTGGAAAGTTAAAAAGATGGGGGCTGGGAAAATCCAAGTTTTGCCGGAGGCCGTTGCCCAGAAGATCGCGGCTGGAGAGGTTGTCGAAAGGCCGGCCTCAGTGGTCAAAGAGTTGATGGAAAATGCCATCGACGCCGGGGCTTCTGAAATCGTGGTGGAACTTAAATCGGGCGGACTCCAGCTCATCCGCGTGGCCGATAATGGGGAGGGGATGGATCCCGGAGACGTTCCCCTTGCCCTCCGGCGATTCGCCACCAGCAAGATCCGGAAGGCCGAAGACCTTTATGCCGTCGAGACACTCGGATTCAGAGGAGAGGCATTGCCCAGCATTGCCTCCGTCTCGCAGATGGTTCTCAGGACCCGGCCATCGAATTCGATCAGCGGGACAAAAGTCGTCTCCGAAGGAGGCGAGATCAAAGATATTTCAGAGACAGGATGTCCCGTGGGGACGGAGGTGGAAGTCCATCAGCTTTTCTACAACCTTCCGGTGCGTAGAAAATTTTTAAGATCCATTCGCACGGAGCTTCGATATGCCCTCCATCATTTTCTAAGGGTGAGCCTTGCCCATCCCGCCATTACGTTCAGGTTCATCCATGAGGGCCGCAGGCTTCATGAATTGTTGAAAACGGAGTCTTCTCTGGTCCGGGCTGAAGCGGTCGCCGGTAGGGAGATTTCCGACCATCTCGAGCCCCTTCGGTTTGAAGAGGGTGAAATCCAGATAGACGGTTTTACAAGCCTTCCTCCCTTTTCAAAGGGAAATGGGGATGGGATCTCCATCTATATCAACCGCAGGTATGTGAAGGATCGAATCATCTACAAGGCCCTGCTGGAGGCCTACCGGCATATCCTCCCTGCCGATAAATATCCCGTTTCCATTCTATTCATCCGCCTTCCGCCTTCTTCTGTCGATGTGAATGTCCATCCGACCAAAGCAGAGGTGAAATTTAAGGAACCGGAAAGAGTCTATCAGGCTGTCCTGTCTTCCGTTCGGAGAGTGCTGGGAGAAGTCCCCCAGCATGCGAAATGGGTTTCTCCGGAGCGAATAAAGGAGGTCGCCAGGCAAAACGGACCTCAGGCCTCTCTCTCCTTTCAGAATTTATGGAGACCCTATCCCGGGGTCGAGGGAGAAGAGATCCTCGTTCCGATGGTGGGAGAAGGGGAAGGGCCTCGATGGGAAAAGGAGAAGAGCGGCCCTTATCGAATTGTAGGTCAACTCTGGGGGACCTATATTCTTTGCGAAACAGAGGGGACCCTTATCTTTGTTGATCAGCATGCCGCCCACGAAAGGGTTCTGTATGAGAAATTGAAAAAGCAATTTGAGGAACGTTCTCTGGTCACAGAGAAATTACTTCTGCCCATTTTGATAGAATTGTCACTTGAGGAATCACTCATATTCGATTCGGCGCAAGAGGCCTTTGAGGCGATCGGTTTGGAAATGGAGTCTGTGGGGGAAAGGCTTTTTGCCATTCGATCCATTCCTTCTTTTGTCGAACAGAAGGAGGTCGGGGAGAGGGTGAAGCAGATGCTGGAGGAACTCTCTTTCTTAAAGAGGGGAGGGGAGGGAACGGCGCCCCTTCATACCCTTCTCATCTCCCTGGCTTGCCATTCAGCGGTCCGGGCCCATTTCTCATTGAGGAGAGAAGAGATAGAAGCGTTGATCGGGAGTCTCTATCCTTTCAACCCTTCGACCACCTGTCCGCACGGGCGTCCCATTTTCTTTCTTCTTCCTCTTGATGAGATGAACAGACAGTTTAAGCGGAATTGAGGCGGGACGAGACTCTTTTTTTTCGTGATAGAAAATACATGGGAATGCCAAATCCAGAGGGGCAGGCGGGCCAGCGGAGAAAGATTTAGGCCTGCCTGCGCGAAGCCGCTTCGGCGAAGGCAGGGCGGCACCGCTTAAGGATTGGCTCCAGACGCTCCAAGACCAATAAAAAACCTCATTTTCATTGACTACAAAAGTTTCCCTTAAACGTCCAATGATCCGCAATCCTAAAGATTTCGGAGTCTGGTCCGCCTGCCCCTCTGGAGTTCATTCTGTCATTACGAAATTGGAGATGCTTCCTGAAGCGGGCTATGACTCGTCGGTATGATTCAATCCGTATTTTTCGAGCCGGTAACGCATGGACCGGAAATTAATATGCAACAATTCAGCGGCCTTCTTTTTAATCCCCTTTGTCCTGTCGAGAGCCTTGAGCAGGAGGGTCCTCTCGATATCTTCCACGATCTTCTCAAGGTCTATCCCTTCACTCGGGATATCGAGATTGAGGTCCACTCTCTTGAGGGGAAGCTGTTCCTCGAGATAGGAGCTGAGATTGTGCGGCGTCAGCTCCCCGGAGGTTTCAAGGGCCACGGCTCTCTCGATAATATTCTGAAGCTCCCTCACATTGCCGGGATAGTCATATTGGAGGAGGATCCGGAGGGCTTCAGGAGAAACCTGGGAGATCTGTTTTCCAAGTTCTTCCGAATATCTCTTTAAAAAATGCCCGGCCAGGGAAGGGATATCTTCCTTTCGCTCTCGCAGGGGAGGAATTTTGATCTGGATGACGTTGAGTCGGTAAAAGAGATCCTCCCGGAACTGTTTTTCACGGACGGCTTTTTCAAGGTCTTTATTGGTCGCGGAAATGATCCGGACATCGACCCGGATGTCCTCCGTTCCCCCCACCCGTTTGAACTCCCTGTCCTGCAAGACACGAAGCAATTTGACCTGCATCATGAAAGGGAGTTCGCTGATTTCATCCAGGAAGATGGTTCCCTCATCCGCCACCTCGAACAAACCCTTCTTGGTCATAATGGCATCGGTAAAGGCTCCCTTCATGTGGCCAAAGAGTTCGCTTTCGATCAAAGTTTCAGGGATGGCCCCACAGTTTAAAGTGACGAAAGGTTTATCCTTGCGCGGGCTGTTATAGTGGATCGCTTTAGCCACCAGTTCCTTGCCGGTTCCGCTTTCCCCGGCGACCAGGATATTTGTTTTGGTGGGAGCGACTTTCTCCAGGAGGTCATAGAGTTCGAGCATCTTGGAGCTCTGCCCGATGATATTTTCGAAATGGTACCGGTCTCTGACCACCTGTTTAAGCAGGAGGTTCTCATTCTGGAGATGTTTCTTCTCAAGAGCGTTATGGATGATCAGCTTGATCTCTTCGATCTTAAAAGGTTTTGTAATATAATCATAAGCCCCTTCCTTCATCGCTTTAATGGCGGTGTCGGCAGAGGCATAGGCCGTGATCACAATCACAATCGTTTCGGGCGAAACTATTTTGATTCTTTTCAGGACGGAGATGCCATCCTGTTTGGGCATGCGGATGTCCACAAGGGCCAGGTCAAAGATATCTTTCTCAATCAGTTTCATCACCTCTTCTCCGTTAGAGGCGAGCGTGACCTTATAGCCCTCCTTTCTTAGCATGATGTCCAGAAACTCCCTCATGCTTTTTTCATCATCCGCGACAAGAATCTTATCCTTTAACATTCTCTTTTTCCTCGGTTCTCACCGGTTTTGGCTGATCCCTGATCCGGCAGGGAGAAAGACAATGAAGGCGGCTCCTTTGCCGACATCACTCTCCACCTTGATCACCCCGTTATGGTTTTCAATAATTCTATGGACGATCGAGAGGCCCAACCCTGTCCCTCCTTCCTTGGTTGTGTAGAACGGTTCGAAGATCTTCTCCTTTTCATTCGGGGCAATTCCATTTCCGGAATCAGCAATCACAATCTTCACCCAATCTTTCCCTTTCTCCGACGAATAGAATGGAAGACTTCCCCCAAACGCCTTATTTACCTTTTCGATATCAACCCGAATGTCACCCCCCTCTGAGATGGCCTGGGCGGCATTGATCAGAAGATTCCAGAAGACCTGTCTCATCTGGTCCGGGTCCACGAGCGCCTGAATTCCCCCGTTTAGATGGGGGCGGGTCATCTGGAGCCCCTCATGAAAGGCAGGAGAGTGAATGAAGAGTTCGACCGTTTCGTCAAGAATCTTCCCAATCTCCCAGGCAGATCGATGAGTCTGGGGAGGATGGGCAAAGAGGAGGAAGTCAGTGATCAATGCATTGAGCCTCTCCGACTCTCGGAGGGTGATTTCCATCAGATGCTCTTGTTCCTGATCGAGAGAGAGCTCCGATTTCAACATCTGAATCGATCCGCTTAATGAGGCGAGGGGATTTCTGATCTCGTGGGCCATCCCTGCGGCCAGGGAACCGATGGCTGCCATCCGATCGAATCGTTTCATCTGCTCTTCCATTTCCTTGAAACGGGTGATGTCCTGAAAAATGAGAGTGTGTCCGATCAATGATCCAGAGGGGTCGGTCAGAGGCGAGATGGAGAACCCGAGATAGGTCTTTCTCCCATTCTCATCGCAGAGAAGGGTTTCCGAACGCTGGTAATCCGGAAAAAAGTATGGAGCTTTTTTTTTCAGTTCCTCAAGGACCCCGCCAATCTCGGGGAAGAGATGATCGATGAAGACATCCTTCAATGCCTCCTCCCTCCGGTTCAGGATCTTTTCTGCGGTCCGGTTGAGGAAATTGATCTTGCCATGGAGATCGATGGTGAGCAGTCCACTGTCCAGGCTCTGGATGATATTCCGGTTGAAGGCTTCGAGTTGATCATAATCGACCTGTTTCTGGATAAGTTCGCCCTTCTTCTTTTTCAATTCCTCGGAGATCGTGCTGCTCAGGAAGGCGACGATATAATAGGCGGCTAAATAAGTGACCAGGGAGTAAAAAACCTGGCCGGGTTCGGGCGTGACGATCTGCCCGGGGGGACGGATCCACCCATAGAGTTGCAGAAACAGGATCAGGCCGTAGAGAAAGGTGGAGAGGGAGGCCGAGTAGAAAGCTCCCCTTTGATAGAAGAGGATACTGCTGCCGATGATCGAGAAGATATAAGCGATCGGAAAGAAGCTTTCCTTCCCGCCGGTATAATAGACGAGTCCGGCGATGAAGAGGTGATCGATTACCATCTGGACAAAGGTGAATCGGCGGAGGTCTTTGACCCGATTGAGCAGAAAGGCATAAGTGATGGTGACCAGATAGAAGAGGCTGATAAAATAATAGAACTGGTTGGTCATGGAGATGAAGAAGTACTTCTTTTCGGAAAGCTGGAAGATATAGGCAATAGCCAGCAGCAGGGTAAGGATGATGACCCGCCAGAGCATCAATCCCTTCACATTTTTGAGCATTTTTTGCTGGGTGTCGGGAGAAAAAATCAGATTCGAGTTCATAGGATTCCATCCTCCGATACGGCCCGGAGGTGACCGGAACGTGCCCCGCAAGCCCCACGCTGTGCGCGGGGTCAAGGGGCACAATATAATGATATTACATTACCGGGAAGCCCCGGCCTGTGGCCGGAGAGCTTCAAAGGTTATTGCACAGCCGATGCCATCTGAAAGATCGGCAGATACATTGCAATCACGACCCCTCCGATCACGACTCCCAGAAAGACCATTAAAAAAGGTTCGAGGAGGGAGGTGAGATTGCTTACGGCCACATCAACCTCATCATCGTAAAAGTCCGCAATTTTTGTAAGCATGGAGTCCAATGCGCCTGTGGATTCTCCAACAGAGATCATCTGGATGACCATCGGGGGAAAGATCTCGCTCCTGCCCAGAGGCTCTGCGATGGTTTCACCCTCCCGGATGCTGGCTCTTGCATTGAGAATCGCGGTCTCAATGGTCCGGTTTCCAGCCGTCTTCGAGACAATAAGGAGCCCGTCCAGGATGGGAACTCCGCTGCTCACCAGTGTTCCCAGAGTCCGGGCAAATCGGGCCACAGCGACTTTTTTAAGGAGCATTCCAAAGACGGGCAATTTCAGCAGGAGGCGATCCACCAGGGTCTTTCCCGCCTCCGTCTTATAAAACTTCTTAAAAAGATAGAAGAGGAGGATGACCGCCGGGATAATGACGGCGATATATTTTTTGATCATTTTGCTCATGGTGAGGACGATGAGGGTGGGGAGCGGAAGGGACTGGCCGGCCGATTTAAACATCGTCTCAAAGACAGGGATGACGAAGATCATCAGGATCAATACGACGAGGATGGCCACCGACACAATGATGGCGGGATAGATCATGGCGGATTTGACCTTCTTTTTAAGGGCCTCCGCCTTTTCGATATAGTTCGCCAGACGGGTCAGGATATTGTCGAGAATCCCCCCTTCCTCGCCGGCGACCACAAGGTTCGTATAGAGATCATCGAAGGTGGCGGGGTGTTTTTTGAGGGCTCCGGCAAAAGTGGATCCTCCTTCCACGTCCTCCCGGATTTCACGGATAATATTTTTAAAGAGCTTATGCTCCTGCTGTGAAGAAAGGATGTCCAGCGATTGGACCAGAGGCAGTCCGGCATCGATCATGGTCGCCAGTTGCCGGGTGAAGATGGCGATGGAGCGCTGGTTCACCTTTTTCCCGAACGGCAGGGCAATTTTGAACTCTTTTCCTTTAAGAGCGATTTTAGTGGGGATGACGCTCTGTTGTCTCAGATGGATACGGATGGCTGCTTCGCCTGGAGCTTCCATCTCGCCCTTCTTGATCGCTCCCTTCAGTGTCTTTCCTTCCCATTTATAGATTGGCATAATTTCACCCTTTCAAATCCCCCCGTCCCCCCCTTTAGTAAAGGGGGAGGACGGGGGGATTACAATTCAGGTTGTCTTGGTCTGTCTTTCTCTCTTCCCGCCCAGAATGCCTGAGTTGGATAACATCTGACGAAATTCATCCATATTATGGCTCCTCTCCATAGCGACTTCCACGGAGATAAAATGACGCTCCACCAGGGAGAGGAGGGCCTGGTTCATTGTCTGCATCCCGAACTTGGCCTGACCGACCTGCATGGAGGAATAGAGCTGCTGGATCTTGTCCTCACGGATCAGGTTCCGTATAGCAGGGTTCGGGATCATGACCTCCATGGCCAGGGCCCGGCCTTTTCCTCCCAGTTTGGGGAGGAGCTGCTGGGATAAGATCCCTTCGAGAACAAAGGAGAGTTGTGTCCGGACCTGTTGCTGCTGGTGAGGGGGGAAGACATCGATGATCCGGTTGATTGTCTCCACGCAGGAGTTCGTGTGCAGTGTGGCAAAGGTAAGATGACCTGTTTCCGCAGTTAGAAGGGCCGCCTGAATTGTCTCCAGATCTCTCATCTCACCGATGAGGATGATATCGGGATCCTGCCGGAGGACATGGCGGAGGGCATGTCCGAAGCTTTTCGTATCGGAATGGACTTCCCTCTGATTCACGATGCAATTTTTGTGTCGATGGAGGTACTCGATCGGATCTTCGATCGTGATGATATGCGCATTTTGCTCATTATTGATCTTATCGATCATGGCGGCAAGGGTGGTGGATTTTCCGGTTCCGGTGGGGCCTGTTACCAGAACGAGGCCTTTGGGCTTCTTAATCAGCTCAGTGACGATGGGAGGAATTCCCAGTTCAGAAAAGTTTAGGATGTCAAAAGAGATGGCCCGGAAGGCTCCTGCCACGGCTCCCCGCTGCATATAGATATTTCCCCGGAACCGGCTCAAGCCTTTGATCCCAAACGAAAAGTCCAGTTCCGTATCCTCTTCAAACATATGGCGTTGGGCATCTGTGAGAACGCTGTAACAGAGCCGTTTTGTATCCGGGGCAGCAAGGATCGTAGAATCAAGAGTCAACAACTTTCCATCGATCCTGAATTGAGGAGCAGAGCCAGTAGTGATATGCAAGTCTGAGGCCTTCTTTTCAATCATGGTTTCAAGTAATTTCTGCAACTCGATCATATTTCATTTTCTCCTTTTCCGGTTCAACGATCATCCATGGTTGACCTGAGCACTTCTTCGATCGTGGTCAATCCTTCCCGAATCTTGATGACCCCGCTCTGCCTGAGGGTCTTCATTCCTAACCGCATGGCTTCCCTCTTGACCTCCGAGGTCGATGCCCGGGACAGGATGAGTTCTTTGATCTCTTCTTTAATGGCCATCACCTCATAGAGACCGACCCGTCCTTTATAGCCTGTATTATTGCAGATCGGACATCCTTTGCCCTTGTAAACCGGAAAGGTCTTCGCCTCATCCGGGGGGACGCCCAGGTCGATCAGGAGCTGGGGATGGACCTTGATCGGCTCCCGGCATTCCATACAAATCTTCCGGATCAACCTCTGAGCCAGGATGAGGATGACAGCCGATGAGATCAAAAAGGGTTCAATTCCCATATCGATCAATCGGGTCACGGTCCCGGGCGCATCGTTGGTATGGACGGTGCTCAGGACAAGGTGCCCGGTGAGGGCGGCCTGAACCCCGATCTGGGCGGTCTCAAAATCCCGGATCTCGCCCACCATGATGATGTCCGGGTCCTGTCGGAGAAAAGCTCGGAGTGAAGAGGCAAACGTGAGTCCGATCTCCTCATGCATCTGGACCTGATTGATTCCCATAAAATTATATTCCACGGGGTCTTCGGCGGTGGTGATATTCTCCGTCTCTTTATTCAATTCGGATAGCGCGGAGTAAAGGGTTGTTGTTTTTCCACTTCCCGTCGGCCCTGTGACCAGAATCATCCCAACCGGTTTTCGAAGGGCATTTTTGAAATCTTCAAGGGACGATTCTTCAAACCCGAGTTTGACCATGTCCAGTTGCAAAGACGATTTGTCGAGGAGACGAAGGACCACTTTCTCTCCGAAAAGGACAGGGACGGTAGAGACCCGGAAGTCCATCTCCCGGCCTTTGCCGAAGCGCAGCTTGATCCTCCCGTCCTGGGGAAGGCGTCTTTCAGCGATATCGAGCTTTGACATGATTTTTAAACGAGAGACGATCGCATTCTTGATCTGGACGGGGAGCGTCATCTCACGTCTCATGACACCGTCCACCCTGTATCTGACTCGAAAACTCTTTTCGTATGGCTCAAAATGGATATCGCTGGCTCCCAATTTGATCGCCTTGATGAGAACCCCGTTGACGATCTTGATGATCGGGCCTCCGATCTCATCGGTTTCATCCATGACCTGGTTTTCAACGACCTCAATATTATCGACTGCGCCATGGACCAACTTGTCAAATTCATCAACATCGACCAGGCTGCTGTCGATGAGGTCGAAATCAGATTCCGAGACTTTATCTTCGTCCAGGGAGTAGTCGAGGGCCTGGAAATTTGTTGTCCCCAACCCAGCCACACTGCCCCCACTGCCGTAATATTTCTTTATGGCATCGATGATTTCTGCCTCCGAGGCCACCACCGCCTCGACATTGAAGCTTGTCATAAATTTGATCTCATCGATGACGTAAATATTGCTGGGGTCGGCCATGGCCAGTGTCAACTTAGGGCCCACGCGGCTAATGGGGATGATGAAATATTTTTTTGAGATGCTCGATGGAATTAATTTAATGACGTTGGGGTTGATTTCAATTTTCGAAAGCTTGACGGAGGGAACCCGGTACTGGGCGCTCAAGAAAGAGAGAAGTTCATCCTCTTTTATATAGCCCAATCTTACCAGGTTCGACTCTAAACGTCCGCCCTTCAGTTTCTGCTCGTCCTGTGCCTTTTTCAGTTGCTCTGAGGTAATAAAATTTCTTTTAATGAGCAGATCGCCTAATCGTTCTGACAATTTTTATTCCCCTGTAAGAAACTACGCCTCGTCCGGGACTCCGCCCGGAAGAGGTGGCCCATTCCGGCAGTTATTTCCTGGCAGCCGCAACCTTCAGTTGCGTTTCAGGGTCGGTATTACATTGGAGGCCGATACGCAGGCTCCTGCGGCAGGGCCTTCGACTCCCATTTGGTTTTCCCAAATCATCGGCAATCTTTTGTCGATATCGATTCCCTAATGGCCTATTATAATGACTTGACATATTAAACCTGACGAAATCATGTCAAATCCGAAGGTAATATAAGCAAGATGAGTGCCAATTTTTGACAATTTTTTAATTGTCTGAAATGATTAGAATATTTTTAATTCTTTACCTTTTAATCTTCAAGAGGATATGAAAAAAGAGGTTCCATTGGTTAAAAATTGTCCAGATCCTACCCTTGAGGGGAATGGAGGGGTAATTTTACTATAAAAGAGCTCCCTTTCCCAGGTTCGCTTTGAACGGCGATCTCACCACGATGAGCTTCGACAATCCACTTGCAGATACTGAGCCCAAGGCCGCTTCCTCCCTGTTCCCTGGAACGGGCTTTGTCCACTCTAAAAAATCGATTAAAAATTCTCTCCTGGTCCTCTTGAGCAATTCCTATGCCCGTGTCTGCAACGATAACTTTAGCGAATTCTCTTATTCTTTTTTCAGGAGGAATCAGGGGGCTTAAAAAGTCCCCCGTCTCTTTTGTTAAAGTGATCAGGATGCTTCCGCCTTCTTCGGTATATTTTATCCCGTTATCAATCAAATTGATAAAGAGTTCCCTCATTCGAAGGGAATCTCCGAGAACATGAATCTCTTCCACGCCTTCCGCGACGCCTTCGGTATGGTGATTCGAGGTTTCGATCCGGATGTTCTTGGGTTGAGCCAGGATCTTCATTTGCTCGGTCAACCCGGAGAGGAACCTGGTCAAATTGATATCCTCTTTATTCAATCGGATCTCGCCGATATCCGCTTTGGAGAGCAAAAGGAGGTCCTCCACAATCTTTGACATGCGATTGACCTCTTCCAAATTACTCTCCAGAATCTGCTCATATTCCTGAGGGGGCCTTTTTTTTCGGAGAGCGACTTCCACTTCCCCTTTGAGGATGGTAAGAGGGGTTTTTAATTCATGGGAAGCATCCGTTGTAAATTGTTTGATCTGGCGGAAGGATTGATCCAATCGGGAGATCATCTCATTGAAGGTATCAATCAGTCTCGATATCTCATCCTTGACCTTGAGGGTCTGGATCCTCTGGTTCAAATTTTGGGAGGTGATCATTCGCGCCGCCTGGGTAATGCGATCGACCGGTTTCAACGCCTTGTTCGCAAGAAATTGCCCCCCCAGGCTGGCGATCATGAGGATCGAAGGAACCGTAATGATCAGAATGATCAGAAGGGTCTTGAGGGCATCCTCGACATCTTCAAGTGAGGAGGCGACCTGAATCATTTTGGTCACCTGGTTGTTCTCTTTCACAGGGTAGGTCAGGATGCGCAACCGGGTATTTCCAAATGAATGATTTGTTTCATAAGTGATCAACCCTTTTGAGGCGTTCCTGAGAGCATTGAGGCTGATTGGAAGCTGGACACTTTTTAAGTTTTCTGATGTTCGACCGATCCTTCCTGATTCGTCCAGGACCTGGATGAATTTCCCGATGGGTTTTAAATTCATTGAAGTTTCCAGGGTTTGATCGATGTTCCCAAAACCGAATTTGAATAAAGGCGAGGTTGATTCCGCAGCGATCAGCTCAGCAAGAGACCTCAGTTTATTATCCACATCACGGTAGAGGCTTCTGGAAAGTGTGAAGTACAAAAAACTGCTGAAGGAGATCATCAGAATTCCCAGGATGAGGACATACCATAGGGTGAGTTTAAATCGAAGGCTCCTGAAATCCATTTATTCCCTTTTTACCCCGTTAGAAATAATGCCCCGCTGCTCTGCAGCGAGGTTGTGGGTTGCTGCCCCGCCGGAATTTCTAACGGGGTTTACGATCTCCCGGTCCTGTACCATGTTAGGTTCAGGGCCTGCCCTGTACCATGCTAGGTTCAGGGCCTGTCCGGAGTGAGGATATACCCGACTCCACGGATGGTATGGATCAGTTTTGGCTCGAATCCCTTATCGATCTTTTTTCTGAGGTAGTTGACATAGACATCGACGACATTCGTCATGGAATCGAAGTGATAATCCCAGACATGCTCAGAAATCATTGTCCGGGTCATCACCTTGTTCGGATTCCTCATGAAATATTCTAAAAGAGCATACTCCTTGCTGGTGAGTTCAATCTCTTTTTCCCCTCTTGTCACCCTGTGCGTCATCGGGGACAGGAGTAAGTCAGCCAATTTCAGAACCGGTTCCGTATCCCCTCTCTCTCTGCGCAAAAGGGCACGGACCCGGGCTAAAAATACTTTAAATTCAAAGGGTTTGGTTAAGTAATCATCACTTCCGGAGTCCAACCCCTTGACAATATCCTCGGCGGTATCCTTTGCAGTGACAACCAGAATGGGCACTTTATTTTTGCTACTTCTTATTCTCCTTAAAACCTCCAACCCATCTATTTTGGGGATCATTAAATCGAGCACAATTAAGTCGTACTCATTCACTTCAGACATATAGAGGGCCGACTCCCCATCAAGGGCTGTATCAACGGCATAGTGTTCCTCTTCCAGCCCTTTTTTAATAAAATTGGCTACTTTAATCTCATCTTCTACGATTAAAATTCTCATCGTCGGTTTCCCCCCGGAAGGGTTAAAACTTAATAACATTATAAATTTAATATAAAAAATTGCAATATTGAAGTTTTTGTTCGAAAGATTTCTTTTATAAAATCCGGTTCAAAGGGTTGACACCTTGCCATCAACTTTGTTAGCATTTCAGAAATTTTCAAATCGGAGAGGTGGACGTTGATCAAACTGGCGGGAATCCAGATCTCTTGTATTGAAGAAAAAGAGAAGAATATCGAAAAGGCGACAAAATTTTTACAAATTGCTGCTGAGCGGGGAGCCAACCTCATCTGCTTTCAGGAACTTTTTGGGACACACTGGTTTCCAAAGGAGATGAACCCCGGCCATTTCCTCCTAGCCGAGATGCCCAATGGGCCAACCGTGATGAGGATGCAAAAATTGGCTAAGGCGTATGGAGTGGTTTTGATCTGCCCCATTTTTGAAAGGGACGGGGAGGCGTACTATAATTCTGCGGTGGTCATCGATGCGGGAGGAGAAATATTAGGAAGCTACCGAAAGGTCCACGTCCCACAAATTCCCCTCTGGGAAGAGAGGTTCTATTTCTCTTCCGGTAATCTTGGGTTCCCTGTGTTTAAAACGAAGTATGCCAGTATCGGCGTTCAAATCTGTTGGGACAATTTTTTCCCGGAAGGGTCCAGAATATTGGCTCTGAAGGGAGCCCAAATCATCTTATCCCCAACGGCGGCCGCTTTCGCTTCACAGGAGAAGTGGAGAACCGTGATTTCGAGTAACGCGATGACCAATGGGGTTTTCATATTCCGGGTGAATCGAGTGGGAAGCGAAGAGAAACAGGACTTCTACGGGAAATCCTTCTGTGTTTCTCCGGAGGGGGAATTGATGGACAAACCCAGCGGGATGAAGGAGGGGATCGCATTTATCGATATCGATCTTAAAAACATCGACAGGGTCAGAAAAGAATGGCCCTTTTTAAAAGACAGGAGGCCGGAAAATTATCAGGGGATATCAAAAGCCCTTTAATAAATATACAGGACTGATATTAGGAAGGAAGATGGATAAGAGAAAATTTATAAAGGAATACTTAGAGCCCATTGTCATTGCGATATTAATCGCGCTTTTTATTCGAACGTTTATCGTTCAGGCCTTTAAAATTCCCTCCAGTTCGATGGAACCCACTCTCCAGGTAGGGGATCATATCCTTGTCAGTAAATTTATTTATGGGATTAAAGTCCCTTTTACCGGTACCAAACTATTTAAATACAAAAACCCTCAGAGAGGAGATACGATCGTATTCATCTATCCAAAAGACACGTCCAAGGATTTTATCAAGAGAGTGATCGGAATCGGGGAGGACCGGGTCGATATCGAGGGAAACAAAGTCTATGTCAATGGTAAACAGATCGAAGATCCATGGGGACATTACGACATAAAAAACGAATGGAGGAGAAATCTCGGTCCGGTGGGTCCGTATGAACATGTGGTGGTGCCCAAAGATCACCTCTTTGTCTTGGGAGATAATCGGGACAACAGTCAGGATGGCCGTTTCTGGGGTTTTGTCAATGTCACCGAGGTAAAGGGGAAAGCCTTCATCATCTATTTCTCATGGGATCAACATGCGGAGAACCTTTTAAATAAAATCCGGTGGGAGAGGTTTGGAAAGTTAATTCATTGATCCCTGAAGACATTCTTCTTAGCCCATTCGATATCCATTTGAACCTGATCGATGAGGTCTTGCGGGGAATGAAAGCGAATCTCATCGCGAATCCTCTTGATAAAATAGATCTGGATTTCATCGCCGTAGATCTCCCGATCAAAATTTAAGATATGAACTTCCAGTGAAAGCGACTTCGTATCAAAGGTGGGATTGAATCCGATATTGGCCAGGCCGTTCAACGACAGATGATGCCACTTCACACTTACAGCGTAAACACCCGGTTTAGGGTAGAGTTCCTCGGTCATTTCGAGATTGGCTGTCCGAAAACCGAGATCACGGCCTCTATGGACTCCCTCGATCACCCGCCCTATAATGGGATAATCTCTTCCCAATAGTTTTGAAGCCCTTTCAACCTCTCCCTCCTTGATGAACTCTCTGATCTTGGAGCTACTGACAATCGTACCATCCACAGTTAAGGGTTCCACCACCTCCACTTCGATCCCCCAAAGTGCGCCGGCTTTTTTAAGAAATTCTACATTTCCGATTTTCCCCCTGCCAAAACGGTAGTTATATCCAACGATGATTTTTTTCGTCCCTACCTTCTCCAATAATGTGCGTTTGACAAAATCAGAAGGTGAGATCTCGGAAAAGGCCTTTGTGAATTGAATGCAGAGGACCTTTTCCACCCCGGTCTTTTCGATCAACATCATTTTCTTTTTAAAAGGGGTGAGCAGAGGAGGGCATTGCTCGGGAGAGAGTATTTTTAGGGGATGGGGTTCAAAGGTAACGACCACAGATTCACCGCCAATCTTTCCGGCTTCCTCTTTAACTTTTTTAAATATTCTCTGGTGTCCCAGATGGACGCCATCAAAATTTCCCAGCGTGACCACCGGGTTCCTGAAGGGTCTTTTTAAATTTTCAATCCCGTTGATGATTTCCATGGCAATTTTTGGGTAAAGGCTAAGGTGAGGAAGCCGGTTTGGTGCAAGGTTAATGGGTTAGGGCTAATGATTTAAAACCATTGCCATTACCTTAACCCTCATTTCTATCGCTTGACTTTAACTAAAAAAAATATAAAATAGTATCTAAATTAATTCAATCCTGCGGTTTCAAGAGGCCGAAGTGGCGGAATTTGGTAGACGCGCTAGATTCAGGGTCTAGTGGGATGTAAGTCCTGTGGGGGTTCAAGTCCCCCCTTCGGCACCAAAGAAAAATTGGAATGGTGGAATACTGGAATGTTGGGTAAATCTTATTTCTGGGTCTTCGTTCTTCTCATCATTCCATCAATCCATCATTCCGGTTTCGTATCTTACCTGTTTTTTGAAGAAAGATTCAAATCAAATTTGAAGAAATCGGCAGTCGGTTTTGACGCTGAAGACACCCTTTGGGTGGGCCCTGTCCCTTCCTTAAAACATTCAAGAATCGCTCCTTGACGGAGGCTCATTTGACCTGTTTTGGGGTCGATCTTCATAAACTCCAATCCTTCTGGGACAGGAAAATCTTTAACTGTTTTATTTTTCAGTATCTTTGACATAAAAGCGACCCAGATGGGAGAAGCCGCACGGGCGCCGGTTTCCTTTTCACCAAGAGATCTATCTTCGTCAAAACCCACCCACACGCCCGTAACGAGTTCAGGAGTATAACCGACAAACCAGGCATCGAAAAATTGGTCTGTGGTTCCTGTCTTTGCCGCTACTGGTCTCCCAAGCGCCCTGGCTCTCCATCCCGTCCCACTCTGAACGGCGCTCTCTAAAAGGTTTGTCATAAGATAGGCTGTCTGGGGGGTAATGACCTGTTCTGGATCGTTTGGTTCCCTCGGGAAATAGAGAGGGAGATGCTCTTCCAGAAGATTTCCATCCCTGTCCAGAATCTTTTGAATGAAGGTGGGTTTGAAGAGTTTTCCCTGATGGGCGAATACGGCATAAGCCTTCGTTAATTCATAAAGAGAGACACTGGAAGAGCCCAGAGCCATGGCCAGGTGATTGTGAAGTGAAGAAGAGATTCCAAGATTTCGGGCATAATCCCTGATGTAATCGATCCCAATATCTCGGGCAATTTTAACGGTCACGACATTGATGGAGTGGGCAAGGGCATTTCTCAGGGTCGTTGGCCCATAAAACTTCTCATCATAATTTTTCGGTTTCCATTTTTTATTTCCGAATTCGAAAACGATCGGGGAATCAACGACGATGGAGGCAGGGGTATAGCCTTTATCCAGAGCCGAGGCAAAGACAATGGGTTTGAAGGCCGAACCGGTCTGCCTGAGGGCCTGGGTGGCGCGGTTGAACTGACTTTTTTTAAAATTTCGTCCTCCTACCATTGCCTTCGTATGTCCTGTTTCTAAGTCGAAACAGATCAACGCTCCTTCGATGTAAGAGGGGGGGGCTCCCGATGGGTACTTCTGTCTTTTCTCAACCTCTATTAACCCATGTTCAATCGCCTCCTGAGCAATGTTCTGTGTATTCAGATCGAGGGTGGTATAGACCTGTAAACCACTTTTATAGAGTCCATCCTTGCCATATTTCTCTTCAATATATTTCCTCACATGCTCCACAAAATGGGGCGCTTTTTCAATGTGAGAATTTTGTTTTCCCTTAATGGTTATCGGCGTCTGTATTGTCCTCAGAGATTCACCAAAAGAGATAAATCCTTCTTCAACCATCCGATTCAGAATATAGGCCTGTCTCTTTTTCGCTTGTTCGAGATGGATATGGGGTGAATATTTGCTGGGAGCCTGGGGAAGCCCTGCCATCAGGGCAGATTCTGCCAGGTTCAGTTCTTCGACGGACTTTCCATAATAAATTTCTGCGGCCACTGCCACTCCATAGGCTCCGTGACCGAGATAGATTTGGTTGAGATATAAATAGAGAATCTCTTCTTTGGAAAGGTATTTTTCAATTTTAAAAGCCAATATGGCCTCGCGTATCTTTCTCGTTAAGCTCTTTTCCGGAGTGAGGAGAAGTGACTTAACCACTTGCTGGGTGATGGTGCTTCCCCCCTGGAGTATCTCTCCTGAGAAGATATTTTTTAAAAAAGCCCTTAGAATAGCCCCGTAGTCTAATCCCTTATGTTGGAAAAACCTGGCGTCCTCACCTGCGACAAAAGCCTGGATGAGATGGTTGGGAATTCTTTCCAATGATACAACCTTCCTCTTTTCTAGGAAGAATTCTCCAATCAGTTCCCCATTTTCTGCATAAAATTTTGTGACGGTAGGCGGTTTATAATTCTTTAAATTCTCAATGCTCGGGAGGTCATGACTGAAATAGAAGTAAGAAGTAGCCCCAAACACCATGAGGGATGAGAGGGAGATCATAATAATTGAGATCAAAATTTTAGCTGTTTTTTCTATTGACGATGATTTCATAATCATTATAAGACGTTATAACAAGTAACATCAGAAAGTTCTTGACTTCTTAGTCCGCAATATACAATAATGGCAGAGAATTTGCAATAAATTTCATTTTGATTTCCTCCCCCCCGGCGGGGAGAATGTGTCGTAATAGGGGAAATGGTCAAAAATGTCTGAACTTGTTTCAGCATCTCATAGAATCAAATAGTTACCAGACCCTGAACCAAGTTCAGGGTGACAAAAAGGGGGTTACGACACAGCCTCGAGAGGGAGGGGGAGTGATCCATGGAAAAAAAACAGCTCGAAACGCTTTCGATCTTGATTCCTGTCTATAATGAAGTGGATAATATTTTTCCATTATTTGAAAGCCTAATGAAGGCGCTTAAAAAAACAGAAAGGCCCTATGAGGTTATATTTATTGATGACGGAAGCACGGATAGAACTCTGGATGCCTTAATAGACTTAAATTGTAAAAATCCTAATGTTAAGGTTATCAGTTTTACTCGAAATTTTGGACAGACCGCGGCGCTCAGTGCTGGGATCGACTCCTGCAAAGGAGACATCATCATCCCGATGGATGGTGACCTTCAAAATGATCCCGAGAATATTCTCCTTCTTCTCCAAAAAATCGAGGAAGGCTACGATGTCGTGAGCGGCTGGAGGAAGGATCGTAAAGATCCCTTCCTGACCCGGAGGTTGCCATCTATCATTGCCAATAAGATCATCTCGTTCATAGGAGGTGTCTACCTTCATGATTACGGGTGCACACTCAAGGCTTATCGTAAAGACATTTTAAAGAATATCCGCCTCTATGGCGAGATGCACCGTTTCATTCCAATTTATGCGAAGTGGGTGGGAGCTCGCGTGACCGAGATTCCAGTCCATCATTTTCTAAGAAAATCCGGATCATCGAAATATGGAATGAGCAGAGTCTTCAAGGTCGTCCTTGACCTTATGGTGGTTAAGTTCCTGATGTCCTATTCCCAAAAACCAATCTATGTTTTTGGGGGGATAGGGCTCTTGATGGTCATAGGCGCTTTTCTCTCAGGGGGATATGCTATCTATCTAAAGCTCTTAAAAGATATTTCATTTATTTTAACCCCTCTCCCTCTCTTAAGCGTTCTTCTATTAATGCTGGGTTTTCTTTCAATCCTGATGGGGTTTTTGGCTGAGATCATGACCAGAACCTACTATGAATCTCAAGGAAAACCAACCTATCACATTAAGGAGACCATCCCGTAAAAGATATAGGAATGAATGTTCATCATTGTCGAAACTCGTATCGAGGCTCGTTTATAGAAACAGGATACTCGAGTACTTCGACTCCGTTCGCCCTGAGCCCGTCGAAGGGACGAACGTCGCTCAGCACATGCTTCTTTTACGGTTGCTTCGATACGAGCATCGTCACCGTAAACCTTTTTGAATAATTTCACACGGACACGGGCACGACAATATGTGCGGCATTGTAGGGTTCCTCACTTTTAAATCATCTGAAATTCCTGAGCGCCCAATTCTACAAGGGATGCGTGACATCCTGATCCATCGCGGGCCAGACGACGGGGGGGAGTATATTCGGCCTCTGGACGAGAAAGGCCCTTTTCTTTTTCTCGGGCATCGAAGATTGAGCATCATCGATTTGTTCTCAGGACAACAACCCCTTTCCAATGAGGATGAAACAGTATGGGTCATCTTTAATGGAGAGATATATAACTTTAAAGAATTAAGAGAAAGGTTAAACGCACGCGGGCACCGGTTTAAGACAGATTCGGATACGGAAGTAATTGCCCATGCTTATGAAGAATATGGCGAGGAGTGTTTTAAGCATTTGAATGGGATGTTTGCCATCGGAATCTGGGATGACAGGAGGAAACAGCTCGTCCTTGCGAGAGATCGGCTTGGAAAGAAACCTCTCTATTACAGTATTCTCCCGGGGACTTTCCTTTTTGCCTCAGAAATGAAAGCCATTATGGCCTATCCCAATTTCCCAAGAAAGGTTGCTCCTCCCTCTCTCATGAAATATCTTTTTTATGAATTTGTTCCTTCTCCACATAGCATCTTTGAAGATGCAATGAAACTTCCAGCCGCTTCCTATCTGATCTGGCAAAAGGGCAAAATCGAAATAAATAAATATTGGTCTCCTTTTCATGCGAAAGAAGTGAAAAACTTATCAGAGGAGGAAGCGGAGTCTAAAATCATAGATCTTTTAAGAGACTCGGTAAGGCGGAGGCTCATGAGCGATGTTCCCCTTGGGATATTTCTGAGCGGAGGAATTGATTCGAGTACGATTGCCGCCTTTGCACAAAAGGACGTTTCCGGAAAAGTAAAAACGTTTTCAATCGGTTTTGAAGATCCGACTTTTGACGAATCAGGATATGCCTCCTTAGTTTCCACTTTTCTCGGGACGGAGCATCATGAACAGATGATGACCCCGGAGGATTTGCTGGCCATTGTTCCGAAATTGCCAGATATTTTGGATGAACCGATGGCCGATGCTTCCATTTTGCCCACCTATCTTCTTTCAAAATTCACCCGGCAACATGTCACGGTCGCGCTGGGCGGGGATGGAGGAGACGAGTTATTTGCGGGGTATCCCACCTATCTTGCTCATAAACTGGCTAGGCCTTATGAAAGTATTTTCGGTTTTCTTCATCCCGTCGCCGCTTTTTTAGGAAATTTACTTCCGGTATCCGATGATAATATCAGTTTCGATTTCAAGGTTAAAAAATTTCTCTCCGGCATCGGCTATCCTGACGGGATCAGAAATTCGATCTGGTTAGGATCTTTTCCTTTTTCAGAAAATGAAAAAGTTTTATCTGATGGGATTCGTAGCCAGTTCAATCGAGATCGATTGGTTGAAGATATCTCTTTCTATGAGAAAGAATATCCTCTCAATGATCGAATGACTAAACTCCAATATCTTGATTTAAGGCTCTATCTCCAGGAAGCTATTCTGGTGAAGGTAGATCGAGCAAGCATGGCTTGCTCCCTCGAGGTGAGAGCCCCTTTTCTTGATTATGAGTTGGTCGAATTTGTGATGAGACTTCCTTCGGAATTAAAATTAAAAGGCTTTACATCGAAATATATTCTGAAAAGGGCGATGAAAGGTTGGCTTCCGGATGAGGTGATCAAAAGGCCAAAGAAAGGTTTTGGTGTCCCCATTGCCAAATGGGTAAAAGGACCACTGAAGGAGTTGTTTAGAGATTTACTGTCCTCAGAAAGAATAAAAAGGGAAGGGTTCTTAAACCCTGAATATTTAACCACCCTGCTTGAAGATCATCTAAAAAATAAGAAGGACAATAGAAAACAACTCTGGACCCTCCTCGTCTGGCAACTCTGGGCAGATCGCTATCATCCAATACTTTAGGGAACCTCTAATAATTCCCAATTCGTCACTCCCGCGAAGGCGGGAGTCCAGTAATTTAAAAAGCTTATGGATTCCTGCTTTCGCAGGAATGACATTTTTAGAGGTTGCCTTTAATCTTTTCGGTTCTTCCGGTTTTAGTGGGGGGTATGTAATATACCGATCACCCTGAGGCTCTCGAAGGGTGGGGAATTGAACCGTTAAGGCTTCGACAAGCCTGTCTTGAGCAAACTGTTCACCCTTTGACAGGCTCATGGCGAACGGTGAGTCGAAGGGCAGGTTCAGGGAGAATGGAATTTAGTTGTTTTAAAGAAGATCCTCCCGTGGTCAGGACTAATCGACTTTGCCCACTCCAAATCCTAAAGAACCATCCTTCAATCCATTTTTGAAATCCAATCCAGAACAAATCTTGAAAATTCCTTAAAATCATCTAAATCCTGTAAACTCTCATAAAGTTTTTCTGCATCAAATTCATTGGGCAAATAATCGTGGATAATCCTATTTCGAAATGAAGGCATTCCCTTTATCTTCTCGGCAAATTCCTTTGTTATGATTCCCTCTTCGGCCAAAGCCAGGATGGCTTCAGCTTCACTCTCCCTGACCTTCCATAGGGAAAGGGTTGAGGCGATATGAGCCGAGATGCGAGTTATATCCTGAATGGCACAGGCGAGACTATATTTGATTGCTTTAATCTGAATGGAATTTTCCCTGTTAAGGAAAAAGTCTTTACTCGAAATGGGGATCGATCTGATGTCCTTTAGCTGTCTTTCGATATTATCGAGATATTCGATGATCCTTTCTCTCCTGATTAGCCCTTTTGATTTCATTTAGATACCCGCTTTAATTCTCAAAAAAAGCATCTCCCTGTACTCATCAAGGTAAGGCTTCAATTCGAAAAATCTGTTCATCACCCTGGTCTCAAAGTCAATCCTTCCCTGCTCATCTTTAATCAAAATAGGAATCCCTTCCTTGAGTACATGATGCTGTAGAAGAAGAGGCAAGACATTAAGGATTCTAAGATCAATTCTGTCAGTGTGAATCTTATCAATTAAGGCGGAGAGGATTTTCTTTTCCTTTTTAAGGTATTCCTTCATATCTGAAGGGTCAAGATAAACAGCTACATCAATGTCACTCTCAGAATGGACGACACCGTATGCATACGAACCATAGAGGTAGGCAAAGAGAACGCCTTCCTCTCCTTCCATTACCTCTTTAAGAGCTTTTAAAAGAATATTTCTATTTTCAATCCCATTTTTCATAGTTTGAGGGTATCATAATTTATTAAAGAAGTAAACCCCGTTAGAAATTCCAGCGGGGTATTAAACTCCGCCCTGCCTACCGGCAGGCAGGCGGAATTATTGTAAAATCTAACCCAGCTGGAGCCGCCGGCCCAGGCTCCGCCCCAGAGGGGATTCTGCCCCGGAGGGAGCAGCGGGGCATTATTTCTAACGGGGTAAATTACCGTTTGAGTAAGTTCTCTTGCCTTTTGCGATCCAACCAGGTCCTCAAACTTTTTTATTTTAGTAGCAGACGTTTTTATAATTCACTCAATTCTTGATCCTGTTTTTGTCTCAGTCCTCAGTCCTTTTATATGTTAATCAATCGGTAAATCAATTCCTTTTTCATCAGGCGATGAAGGGTCTAAGAGGAAGAGATATATGGGAGCATCGGTTGGAAATTTTCTAAAACTGGCAAATCTCCCATCAAAATAACCTTTCATCGCAACAGGGCGACTTTCACTAAATTGCTTTGCCCCCTCTTTTCCGTGAATAATCCATAATCGATTATCACCTGAAATATATTGTGCACAACAAATATTGGAGGAATAGATGATATAAATGAAATTTTCATAGACGAAGGTTTTTTTAAATTCGATTTGCTTTCCAGAATCTTTAAACTCATAAGGGATGGTATAGTGACGACCTTTTGGTATGGTTCCAAAGTAATGGAGGATCGCTGGAATATAGGCTATCGATTGAACGAAGATCGTATCGCTCTCTCGGAGATGTCCGCTCAAATAATTAACGAGGCCCCTGAAATTTTGTTTTTCAGAGCGGTAGTAGAGTGGAAGAAGGATAAGATTGGAGGCGATAAGAAAGATGAGGAAGAGAAGTTTGAGCCTAAGGAACCTTCTCAGATCGAAAACCTTTGCCTCAATAGCATCGAGGGAAAGAAAGAGCATAATTAAAAAGAGGGGAAGGAAATTGATAAAATATCTCGAAGTGATGAAATGGGCGATATTGAACAATTTGCAGAAGCGGAATGTGTCAAGCCAAATGAGACACTTCCATCAAGAATTTAGTGTAGGACCTCCTTGCTTTTTGAGAGCGGTTTGTTGATCCAGGCGCTTT
>MGQQ01000037.1 GCA_001798855.1 Deltaproteobacteria bacterium RBG_16_49_23
AAATCTCCATCTATACAAAAAAGCTCTCGTTAGCAAGTTATTTAAAGCCTAATTCTTCAATATTTAATTGAAAAACATTTCGGTTTGCTTTGGTAGCAAATTCAAACTGCATGTCCGTCCCCCGACTAAGTACCAACCCTTTGACCTTCCTCGAAATGTTTTTCTTAACCCATCCAAGATATCTTGAAATTTGAGCAAAGGTATATTCGTTAGCTCTAGAATTTTTAATTTCTATAATAACGTACCTCTTAGTCTTTTCATCATAACAAAGCAAGTCAATAATTCCCGCCACTCCACAATTATATTGTTGACCTTTTTCCCCTGTCTCAGCATCTTCATATAACTTGAGGTTGTACCCAAATGGTTTAAGAAGTTTAAGATCTTTCACCAGTCTCTTTTCAATCCACTCCTCTGTACGGACTCTTGAACTTATCCCTTTTTGAACCCTTTGTAACACATTTTTGTAACCGTGATTATTTGCTAACAATAATTTATTCAGCCTTTTCCAATCCTCAATCGATATTCTAAAAACACTTCTTTGAAATTTAGATCTAAGGGCATTCCATTCTTGTAAATAGGGGTTTTTTCTTATCTCAGAAATGGTCAGGGGATTTTTAAACTTATAAACAGGGACACATCCACAAGAGTACGCCCAACCTGGCGTTGGAATCTTTCCACCAGTTTCACCAGCACGATCTGAGACTTGAAATAGATAGGCTATATCACTCTTTCGGCCAATATTTGTCTTAATCCCTTTTTTAGCCAAGAATTTACTGAGGTCTCTTCTGCTTCTCCATAATAAGGCTAGATCACCTTTTTTTGTATCTTCGTGACAAGTCCAAGATAAATCTTCCCTCCTCGCTGGATCTAATAAGGAACGTTCAGCTCCATCATCGTCAAGGTAATATTTCGGCCTTGTAACCCAAAGCCAATATTGTCTCTCATCATTTCCTGTTTTTTTCATAATAAAGTGTTCCTCTCAAGGATCTATGTGATTGTCGTAAAGCATTTATGTATTCTTATCAACAATCTGAAGACGAATGATCCTGCCTCGTTTCTACCCCAATTGAGGGAAAAAGACGTCATATTTCTTATTGTGATTTTATTCAACAATGGTTTATATATTAACCTTGTTGCTTCTTATCTCATCTCCTTCCCCCTTATGATGGGGGAAGGGAAGGATGGGGGTGAACGTCCAGGACCTCCCCCCCACCTGAATCCTCCCCCACCGTAGGGGAAGGAACTATTTTTTTCACTCAATTGGGGTTCTAAAGAATCATTAAACAGTACTGTGAGGCTATATTACCAGTCTTCGTATATAATCCACTCATCATAAGCATCTCGAAGACACTTAGGAATCCATTTGTCTGTGTAACAATCCTTTTCTCGAAAACGTAATATTGATTCCGTCTTGATACCGATAATTTCGTATGATTCCCATTCGATGTACTTGCTGCGGGACCAAAAACGGGCCAGGAGTCGATCTTTTTGATCCTTCCAGATTGTCATGTTGAACGAATGCTTCTTGGGGAATGAGTCTGTGCGCCCATATAAACAATGCATTCCACGTGCGTCGAAATCATCGATCATGTTTATGCGTATACACCTGTTCGATGCTGCTTCTGTGTCCCATGCCACCAATGTGTTTTTATCACTTTCATCTAATTGCATTTTGTCGGCAATTTCTTCCAGCCATTCATCGAAAGTCATTGTTCCGTTAGGCTTTGGACTTACCTTTCCTCCTGTCTGATACTTAGCAAAAGGTGTTGTGGCCATTTTTTTTATCGACATCTGAGGGAAGTCAACTATCTATTTTAAAAAGAAATCTACACCTTTTGTTAAAACCTATCAACCAAATTATTCAGGAAATTATTCAGGAAGAAAGGATTTAAAATCTCACTTCTTTAATATTCAAAGAGTAATAAGATCCATGTTAAGCAAAGGTTTGTAATCTGAATCGTCCTGTTGTCCGTACTAAATGAGACATCAATTTTTCTTTAAAGATGGACCAGCTTTTTGGGAAGACACCACAGGCAGCAAACAGCGCAGAGCTCTATTGACAGACTCCGCATCAGGGAAATAGTCGCGCAAATCCGGTTCCAAATAAACAGGCAGGTTCAATTTAGCGTCAGGCCGATAGAATTTACCCCTCTCCCCTTTGGGGAAATTGTATTCTTTTTTCAAAGTTCTTCTCTGATTGTTTTCCTCTTTGATCTCCATTCGTGTTCTAAGATGCTCATTTGATAGAGGCTCCAGTATTTGGTGCCGATTTTCCGGGCCTCACGGATATGGCCTTCCTTTCTAAAACCCGCTTTCTCATAACATTTGATGGCCGCTTGATTAAAATCGAAGACGACCAAATCCATGCGGTGAAGTCCCAACTGGTCAAACCCGATCTCGAGGATCTTTCTCACCATCTGAAGGCCGCTCCCCTTCCTTCTTTCAGAGGGTTCTCCAACCAGGACACGGCAGACGGTTGCCGCTTTATTCCGCAGATCAATGTTATTCAATTCGATGTGACCTATGACTCTTCGATCTGCGGTGTTCATCACTTTATAAATCTTTCGGAGGGACGGGTCTTCCTGAGAACCTCTTAAATAAATCTCGAGCTGGGGCTCATTGAGGGGATAATTAAAAATGGGACCGGCCCACTGGAGAAGAAACTCCGGTGTTTTGATCCAGCCGGTCAAACGCGAAAAATCAATTCTCTCAAAAGGCTTCAATTCTATCGTGATCACTCCGCCCCCCTGCATCAATTCTTTCTGAGGCGTCCATAATTGAGAAGACATATTTGAGAAAATCTCTCTTGACCCCTCTTTGCCAAATCCCGCGAAACGCGGGACTCCCTTAGGCCTTTTTATCCCCGTAGACGACGAGGCAAAGGGAGGTCAGGAGGGATTTTACAAATCGATGTCGGTACTATTTTAAGAATGTTAATAACAGGCCCTCCAACTCCAACATAATGATTGACAAGCAACTGGAGATTAATAGATAATTTTGTATAGAGATCAAGACGTAAATGGAGGAGAATCATTATGGGTACCCGGCAGATTATGATTGACGTACCAGAAGGGGTTTTGTTGGCTGAAAAGACCGATGCGCAATCCTTCGGACGAGAAATTCGGCTTTTGGCCGCAGTGAAGCTTTATGAGCTGGGGAGACTCTCATCGGGACGAGCTGCTGAACTGGCAGGTATGAGCCGCGTGGAGTTTCTTCTTACCCTTGGACGCTACCAGGTATTTCCTTTGACCTCGGAGTTACAGGAACTGGAAAAGAGCCATGGGTAAGGTGATCAGTAATACATCGCCGTTGCTTTATCTTTATCGAAGCGGAGCCATAGATTGGTTGCAACTTCTTTTTGGTGAAATCTGGGTGCCGGAGGCGGTGGTTAATGAGTTGCGAGAAGGGAAAAACAGAGGGCACGATGTGCCCGATCCAGGAAGCTACATATGGATCACGGTTAGAAATCCCAGCCATATGCCTTCCGCATGGCTGGCGGTCGATTTGGGACCGGGTGAAATCGCAGCTATCTCCCTCGCCTTGGAACATCCTGGGTGTATCCTCCTTTTGGACGACGCCCTGGCAAGACGGACTGCTCAGGCCGCGGGACTAAACACCTGGGGCACTCTGAGGATTCTTCTGGAAAGCAAGAAGCAAGGACTCACGAGAGAAATTAAACCGTATGTGAAACGCTTGGAAGAAGCTGGATTGTGGCTTTCCGATGAGATCAGCCAACGTATTCTCAACCTAGCAGGGGAAAAATGAGCAAGCGGAGATACAGTCAAAAATTGGGGCAACGGAAATTCGGTATTTCCTTCTCCTTCATGCTCTTTAGCACTTTTTAAAAGATTTGTCTCTCCGGATAAGAGCCTCAACCGTACCGAATGAGACATCAATTTTTCTTTAAAGATGGGCCAGCTTTTTTGGAAGATAACAGGGGCAGTAAACAGCGAAGAGCTCTATTCACAGACTCCGCATCAGGGAAATAGTCGCGCAAATCCGGTTCCAAATAAACAGGCAGGTTCAATTTAGCGTCAGGCCGATAGAATTTACCTCTCTCCCCTTTGGGAAAATAGTATTCTTTTTTCATAGTTCTTCTCTGTTTGTTTTCTTCTTTGATCTCCATTCGTGTTCTAAGATGCTCATTTGGTAGAGGCTCCAGTATTCGTTGCCGATTTTGCGGGCCTCGCGGATATGGCCCTCCTTTCTAAAACCCGCTTTCTCATAACATCTGATGGCTGCGTGATTAAAGTCGAAAACGACCAGATCGATGCGGTGAGGTCCCAACCGGTTAAACCCGATCTTGTAAATCTTTTTTGCCATCTAAAAGCCACCTTATCGTAATTGATTGGTGAAGTCGGCAGGCTTCTCCCTTTAAAACAATATGAAAATAAAGCCTGCCGACTTTCAGAAGGGTAGTCGACACCAATCTGATGTTATGTGAAATTATAGAAGCATTGTATTTTCATTTTCCTTTCTCCTTGAGATAATTTCTGACATTTTTTATTTTTCGCATTGATTTTTTGCCTTGATCGTGCGGCACACTAACCCTTACATTTCCAGATGAACTGTTTCCATCAGCATCGGCGCACATGATAGTGATTGTGTATATTCGACCGCTTCCTTTTCCGGAGCGCTCCGCTCTAAGGTTTAAGGTAAGGTTGCCAGTGATCTCCCAGTCCGGAGACATATCTCCATCGCCCAAACCATTTTCCAGTTCATTGCTGCTCACTGAAGTAATCCTGCATATCGGATTCCCGCCGCAATTGTCAGAAGCAGAAGCCTTGACAGTCACCGGCACCATTTTGTGATTCGGCTGCCATAGGACATTCGGGCTTGCTGTGAGGTTCTCCATCACAGGGGGGGTGGTATCATCGACTGCCACAATCTGAGTTTGGGTAGAGGTATTCCCGCTGGCGTCCTTATAGGTCCACGTAACCGTGTACGTCCCTTGTTGAGTATAGGTGAGAGGATCACTCGTGGTTCCTATGACCGTGCCGGAAACGTTGTCAGTGGCCGTGGGTGGAGCTGTGATGATCACGGAACACTCTCCCGTGACAGGGGGCAGAGGATCTACAGTAGGCGCTGGAGGCGTAGTATCCGTACCCGGAGGAGGATTGCCGCGGAGGGACTGCAGTGTGTCCCAGGTGGCAGCAGAGATTCTGGGCACCTTCTGGTCAAGATAATAAACCTGCTCTGCATTAGGAAAGTACCAGGGAAAGGGCCAGAGCCATTCGGGTGAATGACGGTATGGCGCAACAAAGCACAATCTGCCGTGGTAGTTTGTGGGCCATGGAACAAGAATCCTAAGCATGTAGTCACGTCCCACCAGGGAGAAAGGCCCGTCGTAGGTTCCCCAAACCGGGGCGAAAGCTAAAAGAGAGGTATAGTAATAATTCTGAGCCCACATGTTTGAGAGGAGCGTGTTAAATTCTTCTCTGGAATTCACCCCGCCGGTGCCTATATCCGTGTCTAAGGCTAAGGGTATATTCCCCCATTCATATGAGGTTAGTAACTGCTCTGCGATGACTCGTGACATGTCTTTAACATAGCTAAAGTTCGGGTCTCTCGTATCTGAGCCGACCGGATTAACCTGAAAGAGCGTTATGAAATGCCCATCCATCTGGTGATTGCCGGCCAGCGTCTCATGGCTTCCCGGAACCTTCACCATCAGCCGCTTTGTGGTGTCTGACTCAATATAGGGTATCACTGGCTCAAACTGATATGTATGTTCATGTTCCGCATAAAGAGCGACATACTGATTCACTTTGCTGCTGAGATGTAAGTTATTGCCGAACGCTCCAATCGGGTCGAACCCTCCGGGTACCGGGTCATAGACCAGGATATTGATCTTCTTAACAAAATCCCAGCCCGGTTGAGTTAATGCGCGTGCCATCATCATGGCAGAGATACCTCCGCGGCTGTAACCCAAAAGATTCACCGTGAAGTCTTCATTTGGATGGTGGGCATAAACCTCTAACAATGCCTCTTGTGCTTCCACTATGACATTGTGCCAAGACCGGGGTCCCAAATTTGGGTCCACAGTCCCCATAATTGCCAAAATAATATCAACCAGGTTTGTCTCAGGGCTGGTTCCAACCCCATTCACGATATACTTATGATGATGGTGCGGATCGGGATAAGTGTCCGTGTGCTTCGGCGGCGTCCACGCACCGTAATACCACACCCATGGGCCCTGTTCTATTTCAACTGAAGTGTCAGCCCGGTACATTGTGGAAAGCAATTCCGGATCAACCTTCCAACTTGTTTTTTCCGGGTCATAGGCATCACTTTTTATTCCCGTCCCGCAGAAATAGATCGTAACCACCTGGTTTTCTGCCCATACAGTCGTTCCTGTCATCAGGAGCAGGAATATAATTGTCAGTAACTTTGCTATTAACCCCTTTGCTTTAAAAGTATCTCCAACAGTTATCTTTTTCATGATCTTCCCCCCTTATTCTTATAAGTTTTATAAGCCCCGAACTTCAAAACCCTGCCTTCTCACTCTTTAAAGACCCTCCACTTCCATCCCCCCTCTCACTAACAGGTTTACTTTGTCGGGACAATCAGATCAACGTATTGCGATTCAGCTGAATAATATCAATACCAGATTGCTTGTCAAGCAGAAAGACGGGTTTTTTTATCTAACTGTTCAGGTAACATAGGGAGTCTTGGGGAGTCTTGGATGAAGTGTTAAATCGAGTAAAGTGCAGCCCATTCATGTAAAATCTCCTTCCAAATAAATAACCGATTAAAACTATCTTGCTGATTTCCATTTGTACTCTTCTGTTTTCGAAAGGAAATCAGAAAGAAACATTTCAGGAAGAGAGGTTCAAAAAAGGGGGTGTGACATCCTGGAGGAAAGGGGAGAGGGGCATATCATTAAACTCAGTCTTTTTTTCTTTTCAATCTCCATTCGTGTTCTAAGATGCTCATTTGATAGAGGCTCCAGTATTCGGTGCCGATTTTCCGGGCCTCACGGATATGGCCTTCCTTTCTAAAACCCGCTTTTTCATAACATTTGATGGCCGCTTGATTAAAATCGAAGACGACCAAATCCATGCGGTGAAGTCCCAACTGGTCAAACCCAATCTCAAGGATCTTTCTCACCATCTGCAGACCGATCCCCTTCCTTCTTTCAGAGGGCTCTCCGACCAGAACACGGCAGACGGTTGCTAATTTATTCCGCAGATCAATGCCATTCAATTCGATGTGACCAATGATTCTTCGATCTGCGATGTTCATCGCTTTATAAATCTTCCGGAGGGGCGGGTTTCCCAGAGAGTCTTTCAAATAAATATCAAGCTGTGATTCATCGAGGGGAAAATGAAAGACGGGCCCCGCCCACTGGAGAAGAAACTCCGGTGTTTTGACCCACCCGATCAAACGCAAAAAATCGTTTCTCTCAAAAGGTTTCAACTCTATCGTATTCACGTTTCCTCGTTCATGAATTGTTAATAAGGAGTCCATAACTGGAAATTCATATCTTCTGAAAATCTCCCCTAACCCCTGGTTTGCCCTCCGGGCCAGAGGCCCTATGGGCCGGCGGCCAAAGAGGGGAATTCCAGCCTTTAACTCTTCCTTATTTTTTTAAGGACCTCTTTGTAGTAATCATTATAAACCGTGCATCCGACCTCTGCCTGAGATCTTAACAATACGCTACACCCGCCGCAGGCAGTGCAGAAATTAACCTTCGCCACATCGTCGGATAAGAATTTTTTGGCAAAGAGAGGATCGGCAAGGGACTGCCTTCCAATTCCCACCAGATCCACATGCCCCTTCTTCAGATTCTTTTCTGCCCAATAGAGAAAACTCTTCTTTAATGGGTCGGATTGCTTGAGGTCATTTTTACCGTCTCTTAAATAACTATATCCCGAACCGATCACCGGAATCCTGACCAGTCTCTTCACCGTTTTTGCCCAGCCAAAGTGTCTGTAGACTCCCTCGGGATAGTTTTTCGTCGGCCTCACGATCTCCGGAGTGATGGCAGGGATCCCTGCTGAGATATTGATATAGTCCATCCCCATCTCTTCAACCATTTTGGCAAAGCGAAGAGGTTCAAAGAGATCCTCCTCAACCTCCTCCGGGCCGGCTGTCCCGAGACCTCCCGGGATGCCTTCGTAGAAAGAATATCTCACTCCCATCAGGAAGTTTTTCGTATCAATTGCTTTCTTTATCTTCTCCGTTGTTTCTCTGAAGAACCTTGTTCGGTTTTCAAAATCTCCACCATATCGATCAGGCCTGGTATTGGCAGGCCGCAACATCTCTCCACAGAGATAACCATGGCAATGTTTGAAATCGATCCCATCCGCCCCGACTTGCCTTGCGATGATCGCCGCCTTGACAAACATTTCTTTAATCTTCCCAATTTCTTCTTCGGTCAGGAGATGGATGTCTGGATCCCCTGTCGGATAAAGAGAGACGACTTTTGAAAAGGCGGCGCCGCTCACTCTTCCCGAATGGTTGATCTGAAAGAGGATGAGGGGTTTCGGATTGACCTCCCTCATCTCCTTTACTAATCTCTCGAGGCTCTTGGCCGTCTCTTCAGAGATCTTCAGCTGATTCTTTCTCGCCCGGCTCTCATAGGTGATGGCGAGGGATTCAACAACGATGATGCCTGCTCCTCCCTCTGCTAAACGTCGATAACGTTCAAAGGTCCGTTGGGTCGGATTTCCCTCAGCATCGCCGTCATTGCATTCCATGGGTTGATTGACGATGCGGTTTTGGGCATTCTTTCCCCCAATCTGTATCGGGGAGGAGAGCATTTTTAAGTTCATCTTTTACCCCATTGGATTGAGAATTATCAATCGGTCCATAATTGTTTAGACACTGGGGACCGCATTTCTTTTTCCAGAGGCAAAAACCGTTCACCCTGAGCCTGTCGAAGGGTGGGCAATTAAGCCGTCCATGCTTCGACAAGCTCAGCACGAACGGCTATGTCTTTTCAATTATGGACTCATTAGTAACTCTACCGGGATCTCTTTTTTCAGGACCATTTTTCTCGATCGGTTCTGGATGACGATATATTTTCTCCACTTCGGGTCTTGCGAGGGAAGAGGATTTTGGTCTTCAAAACGGTTAAAAAAGAGGTGAGGTCCCCTTGACTCCTTCCGGGCGAGACACGCCCTTAAGACCATCTCTGCTACAACGCATAGATTCTCCGTCTCCATCGCATAGACTAATCCCTTTTCGTTTACTGAAGGTTTTACCTTCTTCAATTTCTCCAATTCCTTCAATCCTTTTCTCAATCCCTTTTCTGTTCTTACCACACTGGCATAGGTGGAGGTAATGGATCGGATCTCTCTTCTCAACTCTTGAGTTTTTTTCCCCTTTTCCATTCGTTTTAATTTTTTTAAAAAATCTTTGATTCGATTGGAATCCACGATTCGTTTCCCATCGAAAGACTTCGCCTCCAGGGCCGCTTCACGGCCCGAAATCTTCCCAAAGACCTGACCATCCAGCAAGGCATTTCCACCCGGTCGATTCGCGCCATGCTGACCACCTGCACATTCTCCAGCGGCATAAAGCCCTTTGAGTGAGCTGTTCCCTCTTTCCCTGATCTTCACTCCCCCTTGAAAATGTTGGATGCATGGTCCAATCTCGATTGGCTCTCCGGCTTGGAGGTTGATTCCATTTTCCTTGAGCCATTGAATGGAATCGGGGTTGATTTCCGCAAGACGATGAAACGGCGAAACCGCTCTCTGGCCTGGGCCCAATTGTGACTTCATCTCTTTCTCATACCTTTCTTGCCACTTCGAATCCAGATCATGAAATTTAAAGCCTTCAGGATTCGCTTTGTAATCGAGAAAAACACGGTGTCCTTGAGCGATCTCTTTAAACATGGCCACGTCAATGAGATGGGTTCTTTTCTCCAGAGAAACGGGCCAGCTTGATCCTTTCTCAAAGATCAGATTGATGATGTCTGCCGTGGGCATCCCCTTGGGAAAATGCTTGTTTAAAAACTCTTCCCCTTTTTCATTGATGAATCTGGGAGCGGCTCTCATCAAGCTCCCGGAGCAGTTCAACCTGGTTTTGATCGAAGCGGGACCGATCTGGATGAATTCCATATTGACCAGCCCTGCTCCAGCCCGATAGGCGAGGGCATAGCCATCCCCTGTCATCCCTTCAGGAAAGACATGGGTTTCAAAGACCTCTCCGGCGCCCCCTGTGGCAAGGATGGTCGCCTTACTGGAGAAGATTTTGAATCGATCTCGGATTTTGAGGTCTTCCCTCTCATCGATCCCGAAAGCCCCGATCACCCTTCTCCGGTATTTGATGAGGTCTGCTACCATACAGTGTTCAATGATTTTGATATCCATTGAGGAGATTTTTCTGAGCAAGGCTTCCTCAATATGGTTGGCTGTCCTCGGCCCTGTATAGCAGGCCCGTGCATATTCAGACCCGTCGGTGATGAACTGGTCCGCCCGACCGTCTTCTCTTCTCACAAAAGGGACTCCAAGAAGATCCAGATATTCAAAGGCGGCTTGAGATTCCTTCGCCAAAATAACGGCCAGATCACCATCGGAGACGTATCCTCCGATTCGATAGATATCCTCGGCATGATATTTCCAATGATCAAGACCTCCGGGTTCTGTATAGGGAAGTGTGGCGTGGAAGGCCATCCGGTCGGAGCAGGCCGTTGCAGTCACCCCGGACTTTCCCAGAGGACCTTTCGTGATGAGAACGACTTCCCCCTTCGGAAAGGTCTCTTTTGCTTCAATGGCTGCCCGAAGCCCCGCGCCTCCGGCACCGATGATTAAGACATCACAGTTGATGGTTTTCAACGTTTTTTCCTTTGATAACCTGTTATCTATCGATTCTCATTAAATCCGAAATTCGAATATCGAAACTCGAAACAAAGAAGTTAAACCCTAAACTCGAAACCATAAACACTAAACAAACTCAAATGTTCAAACCACAAAACTCAAAATCGTATCATCTTTTGAATTTTGGATTTGTTTAGATACTTACACCAGAAAGTCTGAGAATTTATCTCTAACTTTCTCTGAAATGTTTCCGAAAAATCTCCCCTCCCCACGGCGGGAGGGGATGAAGGGGAGGGGGGACCAAATGGTCTCTATTTTGTCCACCCCCACCCTAACCCTCCCCCGTCGAAGGGGGAGGGGATTATTGGGAAATTTCAAATATCTTTGGATAAGATTTAGTGCTTAAAGTTTAAACCATTTCGTGCTTCGAATTTTATAGTTTCATCCATGCGGCAGTAACACTGCCTTGACTGCCTCCTTTGTCTTCATCGCATGGATAGCTTCGTTGGCTTGAGCGAGAGGGAAGGTGTGGGTGATGAGTTTTTTAAAATCTTGAGGTCGGGCCAATATCAACTCAATGGCCATCTGGGTGTGGCGAACATCGCTCGTCCATATCCCCTGGAGACGCAGGTTTTTGCGGTTGAGATCATGAAAACAGTCGAGTTCGATCGTTCCATGGGGTTCTCCGAAACCTGCTGACACGCAGGCCCCTCCATTCCGAACAAGAGAGATACATTCCTTCAATGCCTCCGGTTCGCCAGCCATTTCGAAAGCCACATCGACTCCCCGCCCATGAGTCGCCTCCATCACCGCGTTCTTTCGTTCCTCCAGAGAGAGGCGATGGCGCTTTAAGAGGTGGGTCGCTCCAAAAGTCTTGCACATATTGAGCCTTTCCTCCGTCCCTCCAATGGCAATGATCTGAGAGGCTCCGAAGGACTTAGCAAAGGCGATGGCAAAGATTCCGAGAGGGCCAATGCCCTGAACCACTACGGAGTCTCCCGATTCCATTTTTGAAAGATCGAAGGCATGAGCTGCTGTGGCTCCGGAGCAGGAAGCTGGAACCAAGGTCTGGAGGTCCTGATCGATCTCGATTTTAAAAAAATCGGTCTCTGCTACCAGCAGAAGATATTCTGCGTAGTTCCCCGTAAGGTAGGGAGGTTCTAAACAGGCGGTATGGATGCCGTACACCCATCGATTGGGGCAGAGGGATGGTTCTCTCTTCACCTTGCAGAAGTAGCAATGGCCGCAGGTTACACTTCGGTTCCACAATACTTTGTCTCCTGCTCGGAGCAGAACGCCGTGAATATCCCGCTTCTCTCCCTTCATCTCGACAATTTCTCCCGCCCCTTCGTGCCCCGGGATCATGGGAAGCCGGATGCGGGGGTCTCTTCCCTCCCACATATGGACATCGGAGCCGCAGACTCCTGCGGCTTCAATCTTCACCAGGACTTCTCCCTCCTTCAGTCTCGGAATGGGGAAGTTTTTCACAACCAGAGGCTCGTTAAATTTTTCCAGAACAGCAGCCTTTACCCCGTTAGAAATAATGCTCCGCTGCTCTGTAGCGGGGTTACATTTCAGATTAATTCCGGCGGGGTTTAATGCCCCGCTGGAATTTCTAACGGGGTTTACTTCCATCTTCATCATTCTCTCTATTTCTGTCTTGTGAATAACTTTTTCACTTTTGCTATGGTTACAGATACAAATATCCTTAAAGGCTTTATCCGGCTCATGATGGTGAGCACGATGAGAAGGATCAAGATCAGTGAGATCGGACGGGTGAAAAAGGGTGAAATATCTCCTGCGGTGCGGATGAGGGCCCGGCGCATATTGACATCTGCCATGTCTCCCAGGATGACGCCGAGGACCAGAGGAGCGGCCGGGTAATTATAGTTCCGCATGGCGTAGCCGAGAATGCCGAAGCCCAACATCACCCAAATATCGAAGATCCTTGCATTGATGGCAAAAGAGCCGATCACACATAACACAAAAACAATTGGCATCAGGACGGCACGAGGGATGAGCAGTATTTTCACCTGAGCCCTGACAAACGAAAGACTGATCACCAGTGAGGCAAAAGATGCCATGATCATCATGGCAGTGACTTCCCAAATATAGTTTGGAAATTCAAACATAAGCAGCGGACCGGGTCGAACTCCGTGGAGCCACATGGCTGCAAGAAGGACGGCTGCAGGAGCGCTCCCTGGAACAGCCAGGGAGAGGACAGGAATGATGGCGCCCCCGATGCAGGCATTGTCTCCGGTTTCAGCGGCGATGAGGCCTTCCAATGATCCCTTTCCAAACTCCTCCGGCTTCTTGCTCGATCGCTTCGCAAAATCATAGGAGACCCAGGAAGCCACATCTTCACCCACGCCTGGGATCGCTCCGACGATGACCCCAATGACACCGGAGCGAAGGATATGGCGATAGTGATTGATTAAATCCCGTGCTTTGGGGATGATTCTTCCTACCTTTGACCTTACCTTTGGAAAGACGATCTCTCTCATTCCTCCGAAGACTTCAGCGATTCCATAAACCCCCACGAGTACAGGGATGAGCGCAAACCCACCCTTCATCTGATCGAAACCGAAAGAGAACCTTGAGTATGCGGCAATCCCTTCCATCCCCACCAGGGAGACCAATAGACCGAAGAAGCCGGCAATCCACCCCTTGAGAGGATCTGTAGGCGCCGTAAGGTTTCCACAGATGATAATTCCAAAGATCGCTAACCAGAAAAACTCCCATGAATGAAATTCGAGAGCAATCTTTCCAAGATAAGGAGTAAAGAAGGCCATACAGAAGAGGCCAAAGACGGTTCCGATGAAAGAAGCTGTGGCTGCCAGGCCAATCGCCTGTCCCCCTTCTCCCCGTTGGGCCAGAGGATATCCATCCAGGCAGGCAGCCGCATTCGCAGGGGTTCCCGGAATATTGAGTAAAATAGCAGAGCGACTTCCTCCTGTAATGGCCCCGACATAGACGCAGATTAAGATGATGATGGCAATTTTAGGCTCCATCCCGAAGGTGAGGCCTGTCAATAAAGCAATGCCCATGGTAGCAGTAAGGCCCGGCAGCATCCCAATGATCATCCCAACGAAAGTGGCCCAGAATATATGAAACAAAGTCATGGGGCTGATGAGCTTTACCAACTCTTTGAAGATTAATAAAGGACCTAATTCCATCATTAGCCTTTCATGGAAGAGGGATCAGAAAGAGGCGATTAAATACGAGCGCAACTCCTATGGCAACCATAAGGGAGATCATGATCGCTTTAAAAGGGCCGGTTCCGCGAAATGTGATCATGGCTGCCGTGAGATAGATTGATGTGACGACAATATAAGGGAGCCTGTGTCCGAGGAACAGGCAATAGATAAGACTTAAGGCAAACATCAAGCCAAGGCGATGGGTCTTAGGATCTTTTAGATAAGAAAAAATATCGGACCTCTTGAAAGCCATTGGCGCACCCTGCCGCCGGATTGATCGCACGGTTAAGGTGATGCCCATCCCCAAAAGCCCCAGACCGAGAAGACCAGTTACAATTCCAGGGGCTGCATAGACAGGCCAGCCCTGAAAGTATCGGGGCATCTGCCAGCTCTCCACTGCCACAAAAAGGCTGATGGCGATGATGATCAAACCCGAGTAGAAATCTTGTCGTCTGAATTCGTAATCCATAAGAGTTGATGAATAAATATTTCTTCTCGACCTCTTCGAAAACTTGAACAGAATCATCGAAAGGGTGCGGGGGAGGCCGAAAAGCGATTTTTCAGCCCCCCTCGCTGTTACTTCCTCAAAGAAATCCCTTTTGGATTAATCCGCAGCCTTTGGGATGTTGAATTGAGCAGGGGAGATCTTTGCCGCACCGCTCTCATACATAATCCAGGTCACAATCGAGGCTGTCTTTTCAGCCATGGTCATGGCTTCGGCCTCTTTCAAGTTCGTTTCAAAAACGGCTTTCTCATCGGCAAATTTCTTGATGGCAGCCGACTTTGCGGCAACATCGAATGCCTTGCTGATGGCGGTTACCACTTCCTTGGGCGTATCCTTTGGAACCATCAGTCCAAAGTGAGAACCTGTCAATGGAAATTTTGGATACCATTTTGTAACCGAAGGAATTTCGCCATACCCGGATATGTTGAGGGCCTGGAGGCCAGTGTTGGCCAGGGGTCTCAGTTTCTTGGCACGGACCATATCGGCCTGCTCCATGGAGAGCTGCATCACGACATTGACCTCGCCTGAAACAGCGGCTACCACTGCCGGATAACCACCGGCAAACGGGACATGCCTCACATTCACACCTGTCGCCTTTTTAAAGACCTCGAGGGCCGTGTGGCCTGAGCTCCCAACGCCGGCAGAAGAGACAGCTACCTGGCCAGGCTTCTCCTTCATGATTTTGACAAGCTCTGTAACATCCTTGGCAGGATAGTCTGGAGTCACTCCGATAATACTTGGGGCAAAGAGGACATACCATTGGATCCATTCCCTATGAGTCACCTTCAGAAGGTCGAGCACGGGGAGATTGATCATCGAGGTGTCGGAGTTAGAGGTCCAGGTATATCCATCCCGCGGCGCTTCCCAGGCATTCCTCATGCCGATGGCTCCTGTTGCACCCGGAGTGTTAACGACAGCGATTCGCTGGCCGAGGACTTTTTCCATCTCGCTGGCGAGGATACGAACAGTCAAATCTGTAGACCCGCCCGCAGGCCAAGGCACGATGATAGTAATAGGTTTGCTCGGCTTCCATTCCTGGGCATAGGTTAAGCCCCAAAAGATAAAAACCCCAAGCACCACCAATGCAATCACAGATATTTTTCGTCCCATGTTCCTACTGCCTCCTTTCATTTTATTTAGAATCCCGATGGAAAATTATCATATTCGAATTGATAATGTCAAAAATAGTTCTTTATATGATTGTGCCCAACCTATTTATAGGCGATCCTTCATGACGGAGCGTCACCCGCGAACGATGAAAATCCCCCTCAGTCCCCCTTTTTCAAAGTGGGATAATTACACCTCCCTTTGGTCTCCGACCCGGAGCGGTCTCTGACCCGGAGGGCAAAGGGAGGCGGCCTGCCTGCGCGAAGCCGCTTCGGCAAAGGCAGGGGAGGGATTTTAAGAAGCTATTTTCTGAGTGATCACTTCATAGACCTGGACCGTGCTCTCCTTGTAAAGAGCCTTGATTTTGGGAGAGAGAGCTTTTTGGTCAGCGGGATCCCTCCAGGCGGCTGCTGTTTCGAGGGATTGAAAGCGGATCACCATCTGGTAAACAGCCTCTTTTTCATGCTCTTTGAGAAGAGTGACCGAACCGAAGCCGGGCTGTCTTGACATGGCGATGCTATATTCCTCTTTGAAAAGCGTTTCGAAATCCTTTTCCTTCCCAGGGATGACATTAAAAGTAACATGCCGTTCAATCATTGATGCGACCCCCCTTTTTCATTGGAATGAGCGACTCATTATCCCTGGATTTTCTCTTTTCTAAGATCGCCCTTTATACAGGGTGATCGAAATGATGATGACAATGCCTTTCACCACATGCTGATAGAAGCCTGAAACATTAAGAAGGTTAAGAAGATTATTGATGGTAGAGATGATGAGGACACCGAGCACGGTTCCTCCAAGCCCGCCGATTCCTCCGGAGAGGGATGTCCCTCCCATCACTACCGCAGCGATGGAATCGAGCTCAAACCCTTGTCCCACGAAGGGGTCTCCAACCGTCAGTCTTGCAGAGAGACTGATGCCGGCCACGGCGGCCATGAAACCACACAAGGTATAAACCGCCAGTTTTTGAGAAAGGGTCTTGATACCCGAAAGATAGGCGACGTTTTCATTGGCACCGATCGCATAGGTGTATCGTCCAAAGGCGGTCTTTCGAAGGACAAAAAGGGAGATCAAAACCACAAGGAAAGCCAGGAGCGTTAGAATTGGAAAGGGTCCAAACCTGCCGGCCCCTATGAATTGAATGACAGGGCTGACGCGGCCCGTGGGATAGCCTCCCGTATAAATCAAGGCGATTCCCTGGATGATGGTCATCATGCCGAGGGTAACCACAAAAGGAGGAACTCTCCGCAGGGTCACAATGATCCCATTGGTCAGGCCAATGAGGGACCCTATAGAGAGGGCAACCAAAATGCTCGGAAGGGTCCAGACATCGCCTCGCATCATCATGGTGCATAGGATGCAACTGGTCAGGCTGATGATGGAGCCCACAGAAAGGTCTATTCCTCCCACCAGAATGGCGAAGGTCTGCCCCACACTCACAATGGCCAGGGGAGCAGCCTGCCGGGCCAGGTTGAAGAGATTAGTTGGTTTAAGGAAGGTAGGGGAAAGGATGGCAGCCACACAAAAGAGGCCCACAAATCCAATGAGGACAGCGATGCCCTGGCTGGTCAGGTGAAATTTCGAAATCCAGCCTATCTCTTTCTCACCGCTTTCCCCAAAGCTCAATCTCATCTTTCACCTCCTTCGCTTTAATGA
Source organism: Deltaproteobacteria bacterium RBG_16_49_23 (assembly GCA_001798855.1). GTDB lineage: Bacteria > Desulfobacterota > BSN033 > BSN033 > UBA1163 > RBG-16-49-23. The sequence goes on from MGQQ01000037.1 coordinate 17,232, forward strand.
CCCGTGCATATGCCCGTTGAATAATATCCAGGGTAGCCGTTTGAATGGCCGGCCAAAGGGTCGCCACCGCATCCTCCACAACGACCATCTTATATTCCCGATCGAAGGCTCCTATGATGGTGGCAAAGACACAGATGTCCGTCATGATCCCCGTGATAATGAGTGATTTAATATTTTGTGCCCGAAGGGCACCGTCAAGAGCGGTTTGATTAAAGGCATTATACCAGTTCTTCCTCACGACAAGCTCCCCCGGTTGAGGGTGAAGGTCAGCAATCGTATTCACATTCTCTTCCCCTTCCAAGCAGCAATTGGAAGGCATCCCGAAACCTCTCGGCGCTCCTGGCGCTGCCCTAAGGTGTTCCGGGTGAAGTTGTCCAAGAAGGATGGGAACTTTTTCAGAATAGACATACTCCGTATAGATCACAGGTATCTTCTTCTTCCTGCAAAAGCTTGCAAGATCATTAATGGTCGAGACTAAATCCCAGGCCTGGGGAACTTCCATGGCTTCGCCACGATCCATGAATCCCTTCTGCATATCAATGATGAGAAGAGCTGTCCGATTAGGCTCAAGCTTAAGGACACGTTCAAAACATTCTTTACGATCCATGATTGCCTCCTTGATCAGTAGGGCCAGTGGCTGCAAGCAGCATCACCCTTTCCGGATTGGCTTGTTCGACCGGCAGATCCGCAACAATCCGGCCCTCTGCCATCACGAGAATTCGATGACTCAATTGAAAGATCTCCGGCAGCTCGGAGGAGATCATCAGGATCCCCATTCCTTCTTTTGCCAAATCTTTCATCAACCGGTGAATCTCTGATTTCGTCCCTACATCGACCCCTTTGGTCGGCTCATCCAGAATAAGAATTTTAGGTTTAAGAGCAAGCCATCTGGCTAACAGGACTTTTTGCTGATTCCCCCCGCTGAGCGCCAATACCTTCTGGCTTAGACCGGGGGTGACAATTCGCAATTGCCTGAGAAATCCATAGGCCAATTGATCCTCACTTCTCTCATCCAGTCCTATCCATCGCTGAAACCGGCTCATCTGGGGCAGAGTGATGTTTTCGGTGATGGTCATGGAGAGAATGAGTCCACGGATATGGCGATCTTCAGGCACGTAACCCATTTGGGCCTTGATCGCATCCCGTGGATTATCAATTCTGACTTGCAATCCATCAACCCTTATTTCCCCGCCGGTTGCCTTCCGAGCCCCGAACAGGAGGTCAGCGAGCCTTGTCCGTCCGGCTCCCACCAGTCCTGTGATACCAACAATCTCTCCCTGATGTAGGGTAAAACTTGCTTCCTTCACCCCAGATCCGGAAAGGCTTTTAACTTCTAAAAGAGGATGTTCTCTCTTCAGGGATGAAGAACGGGCCCATTCAATTTGCCGGCCCACCATCCACTGAACGACCTCTTCCATGGTCAATCGGCTGATCAAACCTCCACCCACACGTCTCCCGTCTCTTAGGACGACAATCTGATCTGCAATTTGGAATATCTCCTCCAGGCGATGGGAAACAAAGACGATTCCAAGCCCTCGGGTCTTAAGATCCCGGATCACCTCGAAAATATGCTTGACCTCATGCTCGGAAAGGGCAGAGGTTAATTCATCGATCACAATCAACCGAGCATTAGCCGAAAGGGCCTTTGCCAGCTCAACCATCTGTTGCTGTGCCGCTCCCAACTCCGCGACCCGGATCCCGGGGGGGATGGAAGATTGGATTGACCTGAGAAGCTCCTGAGCTTCTGACCTCATTCGTCTGTCATCAATGAGGCCCGCCCGTGTTCGCGGTTCTCTGCCAAGGAAGAGGTTCTCAGCTACGGTGAGGCTGGGAATCAGGTTTGGAGTTTGATGGATGATGGCGATCCCTAAACGATGAGCATCAATGGGACGTCTTGGCCTGATCCTTTTTCCTTGAAGAAATATCTCTCCTTCATCTTGAGTAAAAAAACCAGTTGGGGCAGGGTGAGGATTGAGGATTTCCAGCAAGGTCGTTTTCCCTGCCCCATTTTCCCCGACCAAGCCAACCACTTCCCCAGCATAGACCTCAAAATCGACCTGATCCAGGGCCATCACCCCTGGAAATCGTTTGGTAATCTTGACCATCTGAAGGAGGGGGGTTCCACTTTCCCTCCCCTTCTCGGCACCGTTACTTTTGTCCATCAATCTTACCAAACCCAGGTATCATCCGGTCCGTCCATCTTGACCCATTGATCGATATTGTACAAATTCACAACCGGTGCATAGGTCGGATTAAGCTTAGGGAGCTTTTCCCCTGCCAAAAGTCGAAGGCCAACCCGGAATCCCTCGACGCCAACCCGGGTGGGCTCCATGACAGTGGAATGCATGTTTCCTCTCTTAATCTCTTTTAGAACATGGTTTTCACTGCCAATTGAAACGACGATTACCTTTCCTGCTTTTCCAGCATTCCTCAAGGCCTTCAGCGCTCCTCTTGCCATCGTTCCGGAATGGGAAATCACTCCGTTTAGATCAGGATTAGCCTGGATCATGTTTTCCATGGCGGTAATGGCTTTGGCCTCTTGGTAATCGCCGGGCTGCAGGGCGACAAGCTTGATGTTCGGGTAATTGGCCGCAGCGCTCTTGATCCCCTGGGTCCGTCCCAGGCTTGACGAAGCTCCTGCAATGCCTTCGACCACAGCGACTTTGCCTTCCATTCCTAAAATCCGGGCCATTTCAATGAAAGCACTTGTTCCGAGAGCAACGTCATCATTCCAGACTAAAACGGTATAGTTCTTATTGGAGGTCTCCCGCTGGACCACGACCAGAGGGACCTTCTTCTCTGCTGCCTTATCCACCACAGGGTTTACCCCGTGAAGCGTGGTAGGGCTGAGCATAAGAAGATCAACTCCCTTTGCTAAAAGGTCTTCGGAATCTGAAATCTGTTTTGCCGCCTTGTCCTCGGCATTGGTGATCAGGAGATTAACACTGGGATATTTCTTTGCCTCCTCTTTGACCATCTCCACCATGGCGATTCTCCATGGATTTCCAAGGGAGGCGTTGCTCCAGCCGATAGTGAATTTCTTCCCCGCAGGTAGTTTGATATCCTGGCCACTGGCCACAACGGTCCACATGATGGCGGCTACCAGACATGAAAGTCCTAATAAGATTTTTCTTGATCGCATAATCTCCTCCTTTAATTTCAATTTAAAGTCGATGACTCACTTGTTCACAAAATGACCCCATTTTGGGTTCTTGCCTCCATCACCCCCTCTCGATGTTAATCCTTAATTCTTGGATGCCAATAGAAATAATATAACCAGGCATATCTTTCAATCATTTTATTAACCTTTCACCTTATTCAAGACTTGTAGGGAACGGTTTCAAACCGTTCCCTACTTCTCTAAGATCGCTGGCCGTTTAAAAGAGATGCCTTCAATTGATAAAGAAAGGGTGGGGTAGAGAATGGGATGGGTGATCATCTCAGGCCCTCTTGACGTTGCGAGGATCGTATCCTCTGATTTTGTTCCGGTGAGGGAGGGGTTCCAGGTGAACGCCTGATTCTCCTGAACGGGATCAAGTGTTTTTAAATTGGTCCTGTAATCCCGGCCTGTGTAACCAATCGAGCCTCCTTGATGGTGAAGTTTCCATTCTTCCGGATAGCCTTTTTGATGGTAGGCATTGATCCCTTTTTGGAGGATATCCTTTGCAGGAATCCCGGGCTTGGTATGGGCCATCATCGTACAGTCAATAAACACATTCGCTTCATATCTCTCTTTTAGTTCTTGAGACACTTTTCCAAAATAGACGAAACGGGTCAAGGAGACGATCAGTCCCCATTTCCTGGCATTGACCGATACCATCAGGTATTTTTCAACTCTATTTTCAGCGGGAATGGGATGACGAAATCGCGAGACCCGATCGTCCGCCGCACTCATCAGTGTGATGGGGTCGATGCGGTCTTTCCATAACTCGTTACATAGCCTGCCCACGACCTCCGACTCCTTCTCTCCCATCTTCGTCTCGATCATCGTCTTTTCGAGGGCAAGCGAAGCCTTTTCACCGAGCCACCGATACCGTTCAACTTCTTCCGGAGTGAAGGAATAGCGGAGCCTGGCTACATCCTCTGCGAGAACCTGGGCATCCGGAAAAGGAGCATCGCTTCCCGGGGGACTTTTTCCGACCAGTTCTTTAACAATAGAGACCTCCTGGTCCTCATGCCAGGGGAAAGTCTTAACAATAAAACCTTGCTTTTCAAGAGCTTCCTCCTGGAACATGCGAGGCGCTTCGATGTTATTCGATATGACAAACTTCGAATCCTCGGTGATAAGAAGGGAGGTGGCCCCGAATTCCGTCGTGATACCGACGAGATTGAGGCCACCGCCTGTCATCCATGAGAAGTTGGCTTGACGCTTGAGGAGAAGAGCTTTCAGGCCTTTTGATTTTAGAAATTCTCTTACCCTTCTTTCCTTTTCTTTGATTTCGTCAGAGATCGGCATTGGTTCTCCTTAGTACACCGGGAACAATGGAATATTGGAATGGTGGAATAATGGAAGACTTGAAAAACAAGACCTTGGAATGATTTGATCTTTTCGACCTTTGATCTTTGCTTTTCCCAGTATTCCAAAGTTCCAACATTCCAGTATTCCGTTTACAGGATGCTATTGAGCCAAAACTTCTGCCCATGTCGTGACCGACCATTGTGTCTTGAACAGCTCGTTGACGGCGTCCTTGGCCTTCGCCCGGAAGGACTCGGCGTCCGGGATCACTACCTGCATGCCCTTGCGCTGAAGATCCACAAGGATGGCCGCCTCGCCTGTCTTTATCTTGTGGTTGGCCCACTCCTCCGTCTCCTTAGCGGCCTTAACGATGAGCTCCTGGTCCGCCTTGGACAGCTTGTCGAAGAAAGGCTTGTTGATCAAGATTCCTGCGGTCTGGACAAGGTGATTGGTGACAATCAAATGACTTTGGACCTCGTTAAGCTTGAAGGATTGGATCTGTGGCAGATCTCCCTCGGAGGCCTCGGCCTTGCCGGTCTTGAGCGAGCTATAGAGCTCGGGCAAAGGCACCCCAACGGGGTCGGCACCGATCGCCTTCCAGACGGCCATCCAACTGGGAATGGGCGGCAGCCGGAGCTTCATGTTATACGCATCCGCCGGCGTGTAGAGCGGTTTCTTCGCCGTCGTCTGCCTCAGCCCCCGGTAGATGGTCGCCAGGTACTTAAGATCGTTCTTCTCCAACTGGGCACGCGCCTGCTGACCGAGCTTGCCGTCCCAGAGGCGCATGTAGTGATCGAAGTCCTTCATGACGTAGGGACCGGTGAAGAAGTAATACGGCGGTGCATAGTACTCCAGAAAAGCCGTACCATTGGACTGCATCTCGATCTCGCCGTTCCTGTTCATCTTGTTGATGTCGATTTCGGCCTTAGTCCCGGCGTCGATATTCACCTCGATCCGACCGCCACCCCCCTTCTCAACCAACTCCTTGAACTTCTCAGCCGCCTCAACAACAATACCCGCTTTAAACGGGCTTCCAATACGGAGAGTCTTTTCTGCTGAGATAGTCTTCCCGCCCATGGAAAGGAAGCACAGGATTGCGATGATCGATAAAATAAATCCGAGTTTTAAATTTTTCATCGTCTTACCCTCCTTGCTGACTTATTTCTTGATTTCTTTGACCAGTTTACCGAAGAATTCATGATCGTTCGCCATCAGTTTCCCAAAGGCCTCCGGACCGAGATAGGAGAGATTGACAGCCATGTCCTTTGCATTTTTAATGAACGCCGGATCATCCATCCCCTGCTTGAAGGCGTCGTGGAGCTTCTTAATCGCATCGGGTGGAGTACCTTTGGGCGAGATCAGTCCCCTCCACATGCCCATGACGAAATCGATGCCCTGTTCTTTAACGGTCTGGACATCAGGAAACATCTCAAACCTCTTTTCCGCAAAGAGGGCGATGATCTTCAGCTTCCCTGCCTTGACATGTTCGATTCCTTCAGGTGGGGAGACTGAGACAGCATTGATATGGCCTCCAAGAATGGCGGTAACGGAAGGTCCTCCGCCAGAAAATGGAATATGATTAAACTTCACGCCGGCTGCCTTCTCAAAAGCGAGGGCGACCAGATGGACTCCTCCTCCTGCTCCTGAATTCCCCACAGTGATCATGTCAGGGTTTTTTTTGGCATAATCTATAAATTCTTTTAAACTCTTCCAGGGTGCATCCGCCCTTATCAAAAACATGGATGGGTCGCTCACCACATTGATGATCGGATCGAAATCTTTATAGGTGTAGGCTGTAGCGACCTGATGGGGAAGAATGGTGAGCGGTGTAACCGCAGAGGTGAGCATATAGCCGTCCGGTTTGGCCTTAGCGCCCTCGGTGTATCCTACGGCGCTTCCGCCTCCGGGGCGGTTGACTATGACAACTGCCTTTCCGAGATATTTTCCGGTCGTTGCGGCCAGGGCCCGGAAGATGAGGTCCGTTGCTCCTCCGGCAGCCCAGGGGATGATGACCTGGACTTCTTTCACCGGAAAATCGGCTGCCTTGACAGGCATGACCATCATGAGAGAAAAGATAAATAAAACATTAAAAATTCTTTTTGCCATGATAACACCTCCTTTTCCTTCAAGCTCAATGCTCAAAGCTCAAAAATTTAAACTCTTAATTCAAAACTCTGAACTCAAAACTCCCAACTGCAACAATACATCCTTTCTAAACAATGAAAAATGAATTACTGCTTACTGCTTCCCCCCCCTCCTTTCTCTGTTTTTTTAAACAGCTTCCAGAATATTGGCAGAATCAGAAACAGTAACATTCCAATCAAAAAGGCCATTGAAATGGGCCTGTTAATAAATACGCCAAAATTACCGTGGGAGATCATCAGGGACTGACGGAAGGCCACTTCCAATTTTGGGCCAAGGACAAGGGCTAGAAGAAGCGGCGCTCCTTCAAAGGCCCATTTCCTCATCAGGAATCCAAGGCCTCCGAAGAGAAGCATGATCCAGATATCAAAGACAGAATTATTCACGGTAAACATCCCTGTGATACAGAAAAGGATAACCAGGGGAAGGAGAATCTTCTTTGGGATTCTGAGGATATTGGCAAAGAGGGGGACAAAGGGCAGATTGAGTATGAGCAGGATAAAATTGCCGATGTACATGCTGGCGATTACTCCCCAGAAAAGTTGAGGATGATTGCTGATCATTAATGGTCCGGGCGACACTCCGTGAATGAGCAGGGCGCCAAGAAGAATGGCGGTGGGAGGCGCGAAAGGAATCCCAAGGACGAAGAGGGGAATGAAGGCGGATTGACAGGCGGAGTTATTCGCGGATTCAGGTCCCGCCACTCCTTCAATCGCTCCTTTCCCGAATTCCTCCGGATGTTTGGAGATCTTTCTTTCCGTCATATAAGAAGCATAGGTTGCAATCACCGGCGCCGGCCCCGGGACAAGACCGACCCCGAATCCAATGCCAGCCCCCCTCAGGATGGCTCCAATCGATCTCTTCAGATCTTGAAAGGAAGGGTAAAGTTCTCTCAGACGGGGGATAAGAACCTTCTGTTCCAGCATCTCCAGGGGTTGGTTGACATTGGTCAGGACTTCTCCGATTCCGAAAAGTCCAATAGCAACAGCGACAAATTCAATCCCGCTCAGCAGCGGGATTGAGCCAAAGGTGAAACGGGCATCACCGGTAACAGGATCGAGCCCGATCGTTCCGATGATCAATCCGATCACTGCCATCATGAGAGACTTGACGAGTGAGGTTCCGGTGACATTGCTGAGAACGATAAAGGCGAAGACCATGAGTGAAAAATATTCCGGGGGGCCAAAAGCCAGCGCCGCCTCAGCCAGGGGTGGGGCAAGGAAGACAAGTCCGAATATTCCAATGCTCCCTGCAATGAAAGAGCCAATGGCGCACATGGCGAGGGCAGGTCCTGCCCTTCCTTTTTGAGCCATTTGATAGCCATCGATACAGGTGATGACCGAAGCCGTCTCTCCGGGGACATTGAGCAGAATAGAAGTCGTTGACCCACCGTACATGGCGCCATAATAGATGCCCGCAAGCATGATGATGGCTGAGGTGGGATTGAGTCCAAATGTGGCCGGAATGAGGAGGGCGATTCCTGCAATGGGGCCGAGTCCGGGGAGAACACCGACGAGGGTTCCTACGATCGCTCCGATCAAACAATAAAGGAGGTTTTGAATCGTCGTGGCAATTCCGAAACCGGTCGCAAGATGCTGAAACGATTCAAACATCTATTACTCCTTAACCACGACCTGTAAGGACAATTTATGAATTGCCCCTACAATCTCTTTTTATAACCCGATCCATCCCTTCGGGAGAGGGATTTTCAGCCACTGAACAAAGAGAAAATAGCAAATAGCGGCCGTCACAAATGAGAGGGGGAGGGTGGTTGTCCACTTTTTTGCACCGAGAACCCTCAAAAGCACCGCCATTAAAAGAAATGCAGAGAGCGGATAACCTAACGGGTTGAATAAGAGGGTAATCAAAACCATTGTGACAAGAAAGAGGACCGATTGAATTGGAGAGGATGATTCGATTGAGGAGCCCTTTTTTACTCGGTTTTTTTTACCCTTTGAAAAAATATTCAAAACGAATATTCCTGACAGGATCATGAGGAGTATCCCGAGGCAGAGTGGAAACATGCCTGTTCCTGCCATCCGAAAGGTTCCGATAGGCATTTTTAGAGAAAGGAGGGCTGTGATTGCCCCGAAGAGGAAAATCACAATCCCACCTATCCATTCATCTTTCTTCAAATGATTTGCCTTTCTAAATGATAATTGTTAATTGCTAACTGACCATTGACGCCCCCCTCTCCCTTCCCCTCTCCCCCGAGGGGAGAGGGATGGGGTGAGGGGTCAGTCCATCAGCGCTCCGCCATTGACATCCAAAATTTCACCCGTGATAAAAGAGGCCTGGTTAGAGACAAGAAATAGAACCGCTTCTGCCACATCCTCCGGTTTTCCGAGGCGGCCGAGGGGAATGGAGGCAATGATCTCCCTTCGTCTCTCCTCTGACCACTGGGCGCTCATCTCCGTTTCAATGGCATGAGGGGATACGGCGTTGACATTGATTCCATATGGGGCCAGTTGTCTTGCGAGTGTTTTGGCCAGTGCGTCCATACCGGCTTTTGAGGAACCATATCCCGGAGCAGAGGTAATATCTCCCATTTTCCCTGCGATGGAAGAAACGTTGACGATTTTCCCATAACGCTGATTTTTCATCGTTTCGACCACTGCCTTGCAGCAGTTAAAGGTTCCTTTGAGGTTGACCTCGATCACCTTATCCCAGTCCTCTTCAGTAACAGTTTCAATCGTTCCCCTCCGGATGATGCCCGCATTGTTGACCAGGATATCGACTCGTCCGAAGATCCTCAGGACTTGATTGACCATGGCTTTCACTTCAGAACTTTTAGTAATATCGCAGGAGACGGCAATGACCTGTCCGCCTTTTTTCTCGATTTCTTCCTTGAGAACTTCCAATCTCTCTTTTTCAACATCGATCAGAGCTACCCTTGCCCCTTCCCTTACCAACGTGAGGGCAATGGCTTTTCCAATTCCTCTTGCTGCCCCTGTAACAATTGCTACACGATCCTTGAATTTCAACGGCAAGCCTCTTCCTGACGACGAACGATAAACAATGAACTATGAACAATAATGGTCAAAACAAAAGATAATTATCTTAATCAATCAATTCCAAATGTCAGATTCGGAAGCCATAAAGCCAAATCCGGCCAGAAAATGACCAATAGCACCACCACGACAATAGACAACATAAATAGCCAACCTTCCTTGACAAAATCCCAGAGCGAGCATTTGAATATAGTGCAGACAATAAAAAGGA
>MGQQ01000038.1 GCA_001798855.1 Deltaproteobacteria bacterium RBG_16_49_23
TTTTGTTCTCTTTCGGATCTCCCGATATGGCAAAGAGCCTGGATAGGACCCTTTTCACATTTCCATCCAGAATCGGCGCTTCTTTATTAAAGGCAATGGAGAGAATGGCTCCTGCGGTGTAGCGGCCGATTCCGGGAAGGGTGAATAGGGCTTTCAGCGTGTCGGGGATTTTCCCTTTGAAATGGTTTGTAATAATCCGAGATGCATGATGAAGGTTTCTTGCCCTCGAATAATACCCCAGACCTTCCCAGACTTTTAGAACTTTTGAAAGATTTGCCTTTGCCAGACGGTGAACCGTTGGAAAGGTATTTAGAAAATCCCGGTAATAGGGGATGACTGTATTGACCTGGGTCTGCTGGAGCATGATCTCCGAAACCCAGATGGCGTAAGGGTCTTTTGTTCTCCTCCAGGGAAGGTCTCTTTTATTCTTCTTAAACCATTGGAGGAGTTTGGTCTGAATTTTGGTTCTGAGTTGAGGAAGTGTCATATTCCATACGTAGGGTGGGTGGAATGAAATGTAACCCACTGGAAATTATTTACTCCCCACATCCTTTGGAAAATCTTCTGTAGGTCCGCACCATGACTTCGGATATATGCCCTCTTCAACCCAACGGTGAAAACTGGAATGAGGCCAATCCTGCGGCGCTCTCACCAAACCGTGTTTAACTGGGTTGTAGTGTATGTAATCAAAGTGGAGTTGGAAGTCTCTCTCATCCCGAATGGTGTGCTCCCAGAAACGCCTTTGCCAAATTCCCTTCTCGCCCTTCTTCTGCATTGAGGTGGTAAGTTTCACTGACGGTCCATCCCCTCTGCTAATATATTCTTTAGTAAACGAAGCTTTAATGATTCTCCAACGAGCGGAGTAATCATCATCCATTGGAGGTAGTGTCCAGATGCAATGCAAGTGGTCGGGAAGGATTGCAATTGCTTCAACCCTGAAAGGTTTGAAAGAACTGCAGGCCTTCACTTCTTGTTCGAGGAGAGAGATAGCTATCTTATCCAATATTGGTCGCCTCATGTATGTGACTACCGTAAAGAAAAAGGTTCCGCCTTTTACATAATTTCGGAGATAATGCGGCATATGATGTTCCCGATGGGTTAGGAAAGTGGGTTCCGCTAACGCTCCACCCACCCTACAAATTGCACTGACAATACTATGGTTCAATCAGGCTACAGCACATTTCGATGAAGCGGGTTTCGAGGCCGATCTCTTTGGCATAGTCTATCGTCCCTTGAAGGGGATAGGCAATGGTGTTCACACCGGAGTCGATAGCGCCTCTTTCTATTTCCGGTTTCGAGGGATGCGCCGGTCGGATGCAGCCCATTCGAATGGGAGTAGCGGGGTTGAGAATTCTGGCAATGGCCAAGATTTTTGATGTCTCTTCGGGAGTCGGGGTTCTGGAACGGTCTTTTCCCATAAGAGGCTTGAGTATGACCAGCACGATCGTTTCCACACCGACCCGGGTAATGATCTCCAGCGCCCTCCACTCACCCCTGATCTCTCCGAAGTGATGGCCGATGATGATATGGGGAGCGAGCCGGTGGCCCATCTCTTTTAACATCAAAAGCGTCTCCTCATAATCTTCGACCCGTCTGTCCAGGCGGTAGACTTCTCGAATGGTGTCATTGTCACCGATCAGATCAATGAGAATTTGATCCACCTTCGCCTCTTTTAATTCCTTAGCCCTCTCTTTTTGAATGAGGCCGGTGTGGCAGATCACTTTAAATTGGGGATTTTTCTCTTTAATTGTTTTGATCACCGGAATGAATTTTTCTAATGGGACTCCGCCATCTTTGTCAGCTCCACCGCTTATCAGTATCCCGAGAGCCCCATTAGATTGAAGCTCTTCGACAATTTGAAGAAGTGTTTGGGGATCTTCTGCAGGGATCATGGATTCGAGAAGTTTCCCCTTACAATGCCCGCATCGTAGAGCACAGTGACTTCCCGTGACACTAATCGCTGCAAAGCAATCTTTAGGGGAGGGATGGGTGTGGTCATGATAAGAAACAGTCCCGGGGATGGAGAAGGTAAGCTCCTTGCCAAAATGGAGCTTTCGGAGCCGGAAAGCCTCGGTTTGGAGTTCGGATAAAGGAGTTTTAATGAACTGTGTAAGCATGGCGTTCCTAAAAAGGAATGATGGAAGGATGGAAGGAATCTGGAACAATGGAATACTGGAATGATGGAATAATGGGTTAAATTCAGTGTCCATTAAGAATGACATTTACCCAACATTCCACTGTTCCATTATTCCAACCTTCCAGAATTATCCTTCCACTATTCCAATTGTCTTCTGATCTCTTCCAAATCCTCCGGTTCCGGCATGAAGGGGAAGTTCCGGATCGGACCGGATGGCCGTTCATTCCCGTAGGGGCGGTTGCAGGCCACTTTGCCATCACTTCCAGGACATCCTGAAGTCATAAAAGGTTCACGCATCTGGATGAGGGGTTCGATATCGGTTCCAAAATCGATCAGCTTCCCCTTAGCGTCAAACTTCATCTGATCGATTGAGCCTGAACCTTTATTGATGATCCAGCGGGCAAGCTGGATTCTTCGATATTGGCCAAGGAGGGGTGAGGGATGGTTTTCCATGGGGCTTCCCTTCTCAGGAAAGAAGGAGAAGAGATGGGTGGGGGTTCCCACATCCTGGCCTTTCTGAATGGCTTCAACCATCTCCCTCTCGGTCTCACCCAGACCCACGATGAGATGGATTCCCGCATTGAATTCTCCGAAAACCTCCACAGCCATCCGGACCACATCCCAGTAATGATCCCAGCGATGAGGGCCGTTAACGCCTTTCCCTCTCAATCGATCGAAAAGTTCGGGTGTCACTGCATCGATGGCGATCCCGATCCGATCGGCTCCGGCCTGTTCCATGGCCATAAGGAACTCCATATTGTGAATCAGGGTAGGGGTGATGAGGACGCTGATAAAGAGATCCGTCTCTTCTTTGAACTTTTTGATGACATGGACGGTATCTTCAAGGGCCTTGGAATGGGTGATCATGGAGATGCAGACCCGGTGGATCTGTTTGTTCTCCCTCGCTCTTTCAATGATCTCTTTTAGCGAATAGAGGGGCCAGTCCACACGGATGAAGGTCTTTCCCTTTGCTCCTTCCCGTCTCGTTTTTGAGAGCCCGCAGAAATGGCACTTTCCAAGGCAGCCCTCTTCGTAGTGGAGGAGAAGATTGAGGCCCTTCAGTTTTGCATTGCGATGAAAAGAGCCCTGCTGAAAGCCCAGCGTGAGAGAGGCGGCCAGACTGGTCTGAACATATTCAGGACTTGTTTTATCGGTCATTTTTTCCCCTTTTCCGTCGGGAATAAATCCCGACGCTACTTCTACTTAACCCCTCCCTACCTCCCCTTAATTTAAGGGGAGGCGAGGTGGGGTTAATGGGAGATTATTCCTCCCCTTAAGGGAAGGTAAGGTTAGGCGGGGTTAATCTTTTTCTTCTTTCCTCATAATACTCTTTAAAGCCCACCCAGGTTTTGCGGATCAGACTGTTAAAATCGATTCCTGGCTTATTCCAGTTATTCTCGAGAACCCCCCGCTTATAGACTCCATAGGAGAGGGAATTCCCAAAGGCTTCGCGCCATTCGGCTTCATAATTGGCCAGATGGTTCATATCCCCCCTGGCCACTGCTTCTGCCGAAATTCTTCCTGCCATCTCACCGCCGAGAATCCCATTAAGAATTCCTGCGCCGGTGATCGGGTGGGCATGGCCTGCCGCATCCCCGGCAAGGAGGATGTTTCCAAAGACGGCCTGCTGATGAGGCTCGCAGGGGATGGAGCCGCCGGTCTTTGAGACGATTTCAATTCTCGGCAGTTTTCCGGACCGGTTCAGAAGGTTCAAAAAATCGTTGAGCAATTCCGGCAACCCGGCGGTTTTTGGGGCAATGACTCCGATGCCCACATTGGCGGTTCTCCCTTTTGGGAAAAACCATCCGTATCCTCCTTCATAATCCGGATGGAAGAAAATATCAACATAAGACTGAGGCTCAAAGAGGACGACTTCATACTGGAGGGCTGCCATCACCTTTAACGAAGGCTGTTGGGTCGATCGTGCAACCGTGGAATGAACTCCATCGGCGCCGATGATCACCTTCGCCCGAACCCATTCCTTTTTGTTATCACGCTGGATAAGAATGCCTCCGGATGAAAATTCGAGAGCCTTCGTTCCCGTAGAGACCTCAGCTCCGGCCAGGATGGCGGAGGTTGCCAGTTCCTTATCGAAGAGGGAACGATCGAGCATATATCCAAGGCCCTTCATCTTGAAGGTTGTACGGTCCGGAAAATGAACGATCATCTCCCCGGTTGATTGGATAATGGATTTGGGAGTGAAGGAGGCGTGGCGGGATATCCATTGAGAAACAAGCTCGGCGCACTGGACGGGAAGACCGATGCGCTGTTTTCGGTCAATAAGAAGAACCTTCGCTCCTCTTTGAGCGGCAGTTCGTGCCGCATTCGAGCCGGCAGGGCCAGCGCCGACAACAACAATATCATAAGACTCAGCCATGGCTGAATTCCAAAATTTTCTGAAGCAGGGGGAGGTTGAGATGGGTCTGGTTTTCAAACTGTCCCTTGAATGCCTTCTTCTCCTCGCCGAGGTCGTAGCAGGTTGTTCTCTCGACATCGATGAGGATTCCCGACAAGCCAATCCTCTCGAAATCGGGACGGTGTTTTCCATAAAAAGGTTCACAGCAGGAACCGATGAAGCCATGAACGCCCGACCGTTTCAATCCGTAAAGTGTGGATTCGAGATCTTCATAGTTCTGGATTGTGAGATAATCCATGTCAAAGGACCTGGCGATCCCAATCGCATCACCGATGGAACACCGGCCGCATTCTTCACAGCCTTTCTGATATCTTAAGCCGCAGTCTATTCCCTTGGCACAGTATGGAAGAAGGAGAATTTCAGGCTTTTTCACCTCTGCAAACGGCTTTAAGACAGGAAAGAGATGGTGGGTCTCCTCCTCGTTAAAGCCATGGGGGAGAAGGTCCATCTTATGGATGGCTTCCAGAATGGCTTGAATGAAGTGGGTCTCTTTTATTCCCGGGATCCGGGGTTTTGTTTTGGTGAAGAAATCCCGGAGGATCGTTTCAACATTGGAAGCAGCGGCCTTCGAATTCTTAAGAAGGCTTTCGAGATCGAAGATCGCCCTCCTGGGATAGGCGAAGAAGTCGCCGGTGATCAGGATTTGATTGATCACCTGTGTTTTCGTATCGATGGCGATTGAAATCCGAATCAATCCGCCCGGAGCCTTCAGAACGGAGGTCAGAGTTTTTCTCCTCGGTAGGGATTCCCTCACCTTAAAGATATACTCCGGAGATGAGAAGTGAGGAAGTTTTTCTTTTAACAGGCTTTCTTCCCCGAGAGTTAAAGGCGAGGAAAGGAAACGGACACCAAAGGTTTCTTGAAAGCCTTTGATGAGGGAGTCTTTGATGCTTGTCAGAGAAGGCGTGCGTCCCAATTCCCATTTTAGGCAGGTGACCCGCTCTTTGACCGAATCGATCTCCTTGTCCTGCAACTTCTCGGTGGGAATTCTCAGCGCCCTGAGCATTTCATCGACATCGAAATCGACAAGGAGCGTTCCCTGAAACAGAATGGCTCCGGAAAGCTCGGTTCCACCTGTCCCTGAAATTTTCCGGCCGCTTACCTCCACATCATTTCTTGGCCGGAAATAGGCCCGCAGGCCAAGACGCTGAAGGCCGTTCGCAGAAGCCTCGCCCATCTTTCGATAAAGGTCTTCGATCCTCGAAGGAATCCGGGGATCTTTCTTCGAGACATAGATCTCCCAGCCAAGCTCGGCTCTTCCCCAGTAGAGTGCGCCTCCTCCGGTGAGCCTCCGGTTGACCTCGATCTTTTTCTCACGGCAGTAAGAGAGCCTTACTTCCTCTTCGACGGATTGATGGTGGCCCACGAGAACGGCGGGATTGGAAAACTGGAGAAACCGGAGGGTGTGAGGAATTCTGTCCCCGGCCTTCAATTCGAGGAGGGCCTCATCGAGCGCCATATTTTCAGCCGCTGAACGTGAGCCGGTATCTAACAGCCGCCAGGTTTCCATAGAGCTATTTTTATAACCAATTTTCCTCAGACCTTCAATTTAAAAATAAGGTAAGACTTTAGTTCTTTGAAAAAAGTTATCTAATCCCCCTTCATCCCCCTTTGTCAAAAGGGGGAAATGTTTCTCCTCCCTTTGGAAAAGGGAGGTGGGGAGGGATTTTAACAAGTTTATTTCAAACCACTAAATTGATACAAAATAAGATATTTGAATAATTTAGCTTTTTGAAAAGGGCTAACGTGTTACAAATATTTTAGAAAGGAATCTATGGAGTCAGAGGGGAAGGAAGTCAATGAAAGGAGGGGGTATTCGCCATAACCAAGGCGATGATCAAGTTTATATAAAGTCCCATGATAAGGATTCTTTTTCCATTTTCCATTTTGTGTAAATTCTTCTCTTCAACCACCCAATCAATAAAAAGGTGATAAAAAAGTCAATGTTTGTTTTAAATTTGAATAGGGATTTCATATCGGACCTCTAATTATTGACTGTTGTCATACGCAAGTGCGCTCCGATCGGTAAAATTGAACCCATAGGGAGGGTAGGCCCTGAAGGGAGGGTAAACGAAAAATTTGACCCTTTTTCTCTTGCCTCATACCAGATCTCCCCACCCAATTTCTGGATGATCTTCTTAATCAGATAGAGGCCTAGACCCGTGCCATTATTCATCCCTTCTCTTTCATTGTCATGGTTTTCATTCTCCCAAAAATTTGTGAAAAGCTTTTTACGATACGCTTCCGGAATAGGGTCCCCGGTATTATAGACATTGAATTGGTATGAGGAACCGTGATCTTCAAAACCGATAGCAATCATTCCCCTGGGGTCGCCGAATTTAATCGCGTTTTTGAGAAGATTCCTGAAAACCATCTTTAGCCAGACCCGGCTTGTCCTAATGGAGATGGGTTTGTTCGATATGGCATGAAGGCGGTGGTCAATGAGGAGTCGGTGTCCCTTTAACTCTGAGGAAAGTTCCTTTAAGACTGGAATGAGGATATGTTTCATCAGATCCAATGTATCACCTTTTGTCTCCAAATCGTCGTTGACCGAGAAGCTTCTGCCCAGATACTCTTCAGTCATTCCGATTAAGCCGGAGATTTTTGAAAAAAGTTCTTTTATCTTATTCACAGCTCCCTCATCCATTTTGCCATAATGACCGCGGCTCAATAGCTTCAGGGTAGCAGAGATGGAAAGGAGAGACCCTCTGACGTCGTGCGCCATCATCTTAACCATATTAAGGATTTTCTCATTAAAGCCCGGTTCGGGTTCGCACCACTGGGGGTGAGGATTTCTTTGATGGAGTTTCACCTTTTCAATATAATGGGCGATGCGCATTTCCAGTTCAGCCAAATCGAAAGGTTTGAAGAGGTAATCATCTGCAGGAGACCGAATCGCATGGGCCGTGGGGATCGATTTACTGCTGGTGGCCAGCACGAGGATTCCCATGGTTGCTGGATTCAATTCTTTGGCTTTTTCCAGGACTGCAAACAGGTCAGTGATCACCACATCAAAGTCTTTTTCCCGCAAGATTCCAATAGCGGCGTCGCCCCTCGCCGCTGTGACCTGATAACCTTTATTTTCAAGGGACAAACCCATCGGCATTGGATGACAGGTCTCTTCATCTGATAGCGCCAGTAAAACCTCGTGTTTCCTCATGGCTCTCCCTCCTTGAACGGGTCTGTTGATACGTGTTGTCGAATTTTCACCAGGCCATGTCTTTAGAACCTTGGGGTCATCTTAAGGCTATCCAATCAGCGGCCTCGCATATGGGGTTCCTGGACCTAAGCATTGTAAACTGCTTTCCTCCCGGATGAAGGCCGCTGTGAAGATTTTGGCGCAACGCGGTTGGAGAATCGCCGGCAGGTGTTCGGCCCACCGGGGTATGCGAATGAAAAGATGCTCCGTTTTTCACCTTGTTTCCATCTTTGAAAATCTCCTGCATCAGGGAATCCCTTTTTACGACCACCTTGTTATTCATTGTATCAAGGTTTTCCCTTCGCACCTCATTCCCGGCCGTATTTCTGTAAATGAGTCGGTTCGTTTCGAGGTCGTATTCGGGGATTTCAGGGTTGTTCCACCTCTCCACAAAATATTGGTAGAAGGGAAGATACAGACTTCCGGTATCAGGGTCATGCTTAAAGACATATTTCGGCATCTTTTGGCCATTGAGGCCGGCTTGGTAGTGCTGTAACCAGATATAGTTGCCAAGGATCGCCATCTTCAAAAAAGGAGGGTCGGGATAAAGCTTGAGTTTAATGTTTTTCTGTGCGGCCTTCAGGGCTTTGAGGAAATCGATACTCTTTTGGATCTGTTCTCCAAAGCTCTCCGGGGTGATTTCCGGATCGGGAAGGCTCTTCGCCCTAACAGTCGCTCCCTCACGGTTCGGGTTCAGGAGCATAATTCTTGCTTTCTGGCAATCCTGAATGAGTTGATGGAGGTCTCCTTCCGGATCGACAAAGGTGCGGAAACCTGTTGAGCTGATGACCATGACATCCCTTGATGGCCCTTGCTTTTCTTTTAGTTTTTTGATCCTTCTCTTTGCCAAAAAACCTGTTGAGGGAATGACCGATACGAGACCGGCAGCTTTAGCCACTCTGGAGAGTTTCCGGTCTTTCCAGCTTTTACGGAGGCAGGTGGTGGAAAAAAGAAATAGTATCGTTAATACCATTTCTATAGCAATGAAAAATATCTTGTCATTTCCGATAACGGACCAATAAATCAGAAATTTATCTGCAATAAAACTGATCGTCCAAGGGAGAGAGAGTGCAAGGGCAGCGCTCATCCCCAATAAGAGGATGTGATAGAGAATGGGAGAGGGTCCCTTGATGAAGGCGGCAATGCCCCTTTTTTTAATCCTTCTTATCTCATCTGTTAAACGTTTCATATTTTTCATTCCCAGCGAAGAATCTTTTAGAAGCGTCAGAGCAAAATAATCAGAGCTGCGATCAACAGAAAAGCAATATCTCCACTTGTGGAGTTTCTTTCTTTGACTACCTGGTCAGAAAGAGAAGCGATTAACAGGGTTTGTCTATCGGTCAACGTGGAAAGTTTATCCTTTGCCTTTTCTATCAATGGCTGATCCCCAATCCTATTTTCTAAGACCGAAAGAATCTTAAGAACATTGGATGCACGGGCAGAGATGGTTGAATTGCCGGGATCCTGTTCGATAATATTAACGGCGGCAAAGGATGGCCTCCCAACGAAGATATTGATCTGAAGGGCAAGGAGGCAAATCACAATGATTAACATGAGTTTTTTCATGTCTCCATTCCTCCATCCTCATCCCTGTCTTTAGGATTGAGAAATCAAATTCATTAATTCATGCCTGGAAAAAGGTTTTTCAAGCACACCGACCTGATATTTCTCTCTTTCTTCTTCGAGAGGTAACCAATACTGGGCCAGGTCGCCGCTCATATAAATTGTCTTTACCGTCGGGTTATGACACCTGATGTGCCCCATCAATTCCAAGCCGTTTTTTTCAGGCATCTGGATATCGGTAAGAACGATGTCCGGGTTAAACAAGAGGTAGGCCGAATATCCGTCTTCCCCATCCTTGGCCGACCTCACCTCAAACCCTTCATCCTCTAACATCCACTTAATAACAAATGCCAAATCCTGGTTATCGTCAACAATTAGGATCTTCATATTCAACTCCTTAAGGCAATATCTAATAATTCCCAATTTGTCACTCCCGCCCCGTATCAAGTACGGGATAAACTCCGGCGGGAGTCCAGTAATGTCAAAATCTTATGGATTCCTGCTGGAGTTTACCCCGATGAAGATCGGGGCAGGAATGACATTTTTAGAGGAACC
>MGQQ01000039.1 GCA_001798855.1 Deltaproteobacteria bacterium RBG_16_49_23
AAAATTTCTCGGGACGGGTAATCCCTCAGTTATTGGTTCCAATAATACAAATATTTTTTTATTATACCCCTCTTTGGCAAAGAGGGGCTAGGGGAGATTTTCCCGGCATAATTTTAAAATTCCCCTTTATCCCCCTTTGCCAAAGGGGGATAAAACCACCCATCAATGAGGCATTATCCAGACTGGCATGCATGCTCTTATGTTCTCTTTGTATGAGATATCTTATGGAAGGGAAGAAAGATTAAATGGTTAAATACCCTATGCTCTATGCACGATGCCCTCTTACCCGCAGTCCGAATAGCCGCAAAAACACTTCACGCAACCCTCTTCAAAGATGAGGGGACCTCCGCACTCAGGGCAGGCTCCTCTCAGAAAAACCGAATCCATTCCCTGCGGAGAATTTTTTCTCTCCCGGTTTCGAGCCGTACCGACTTCCGGAGGGTTGGTTGGCACCTCCTTCTCTATGACACCGCCCCTTTGCGCCCTCATCTTCTGATTGTGCCATTCGATCGCCTTGGCCACCGCATCCGAGCAGGAGAGAACCTTCCCGTTTTGATGCCAGACCGGCATATGGCAACTGATCCCTTTCAACTGCCGGATGATATCCTCCGGTTCGATGTTCGATCGAAAGGCAAGAGAGACCAGACGGCCGAGGGCCTCCGATTGGGAGGCCGCGCATCCCCCCGCCTTTCCTATCTGGTTGAAGATCTCAAAAAGGCGCCCATCCTCGTCCTCGTTGACCGTCACATAGATATTCCCGCAACCCGTCCGGATCTTCCAGGTGGAACCATGGATCACATCCCGGCGCGCCCTCGGTTTCCTCTCCATTTTCGACAAGTCCTCTCTGGCCCCGGTCCGATCTTCCTCTGAAGCGCCCAATCCTTTATAGAGAACCTGCATCTCCCGGCTCCTGTCCCGGTAAATCGTCACTCCTTTGCAACCTAACTGATAGGCCAGTTCATAAACTTTTGCCACATCGTCCACTGCGGCTTCATGAGAAAAGTTCACTGTCTTTGAAACCGCATTGTCCGTATATTTCTGAAAGGCGGCCTGCATCCGGATATGGTCTTCGGGAGAGATGTCGTGGGCCGTGACAAAGAGATGTCTGACCCTCTCCGGAACCTCTTCAAGGTCCACGATGTGGCCCAGTTGAGCGATCTTCTTCGTCAGTTCTTCTGAATGGAATCCTTCCTCTTTAGCGATCGCCTCGAAAAAGGGATTGATCTCCAGCAGCTCCTTTCCATCCAGGACATGACGGACAAAGGCCAGCGCAAAGAGAGGTTCAATCCCGGAGGAAGTCCCTGCAATGATGGAGATCGTCCCTGTAGGAGCAATTGTTGTGACGGTTGCATTTCTCATCGCGTCCCATTGGTCCTTTAAGGCGCTGGCATCGAAATTGGGAAAAGAACCTCTCTTGAGAGTAAGCTCACGGGAGGCTTTCCTCCCTCTCTCCTGAATGAAAGCCATCGCTTTCTCCCCGATCTCAAAAGCCTTTGGATGGTCATAAGGAATTCCCAGTTGAATCAAGAGGTCGGCAAATCCCATCACTCCCAGGCCGATCTTCCGGTTGGCCTTGGTCATGGCCTCAATCTGGGGAAGGGTGTAGCGGTTCATGTCGATCACATTGTCCAGAAAATGGACCGCCCTTTCTGTGACCGAAGCCAGTTTCTGCCAGTCGACCTCCCCGTTTTTGACCATATGGGAAAGGTTGATGGAGCCGAGGTTGCAGGACTCATAGGGAAGAAGCGGCTGCTCGCCACAAGGGTTAGTGCTCTCAATCGGGCCGATCTGAGGAGTGGGATTATCCTGATTGATCCGGTCAATGAAGATGATTCCCGGGTCTCCGTTCTTCCAGGCATAATAGACCATCTTCTCAAAAACCTCTTTCGCATCGAGAAGGCGGAGGGTCTCCTTTGTCCGCGGATTTCGGAGGGGAAATGTTTCTCCCTTTTCAACAGCCTCCATAAATTCATTCGTGGCCGCCACAGAGATATTAAAATTGGTGAAGCGGTGATCTTCATCCTTGCATTTTATAAAATCGAGGATGTCGGGATGATCCACCCGCAGGATGCCCATATTGGCTCCTCTTCGGGTCCCCCCTTGTTTGATCGCCTCCGTTGCATTGTCGAAAACGCTCATGAACGAGACCGGGCCGCTCGAAACTCCCTTGGTAGAACCGACCACATCATTCTTCGGCCTGAGTCTGGAGAAGGCAAACCCTGTTCCGCCGCCGCTCTTTTGAATCAGGGC
Organism: Deltaproteobacteria bacterium RBG_16_49_23; assembly: GCA_001798855.1. Classification (GTDB taxonomy): domain Bacteria; phylum Desulfobacterota; class BSN033; order BSN033; family UBA1163; genus RBG-16-49-23. The sequence goes on from MGQQ01000039.1 coordinate 2,251, forward strand.
CATCTGTTTGACCGCATCGAAGATCTCCTCCATGGAGTCTCCCACCGGAAGAACAAAACAGGCGGAGAGCTGCTGGAGTTCCCTGCCCGCATTCATCAGGGTGGGTGAGTTGGGAAGAAAGTCGAGCGAGGCCATCATGTCATAGAACGCCTCTTCAATGGAAGCGAGGTCAGCGGAAGGGTCATAAAGGCGATCTGCCTGGGCGATGTTCCCGGCGACCCGCCGGAAGAGGTCTTCAGGCGTTTCAACGATATTCCCGTACAGATCCTTCATCAGATATCGTTTCTCAAGTACGGTAATGGCATTCTGTGTCAGATGAATCACTTCCATCCCTCCCCTCCCTGCCTACCCTGTCTGCGATAAGCAGGCACAACATCTATGTGCCAACAAAGAAGTTAACACAATATTTTGTACTGTCAAGTAAAATTTAATGAATGTGTGGAAACCATTCTCCTTGACAAAAGAGGTTTTCTAATATAATTTCAAGCCCAAGTCATGACCATTCTATTTCTTTCATTGACCCCATTTTTCTTCTCGCTTACACAGCTAACGAAAAAGCAAAAAGGAAGAGATGGCCTTAACATTTTTTGAAAAAATTTATAAGATTGAACTTCCCATCCCTTTTCCTATGAAGACCACGAATGTCTTCTTCATCGACGATTCTCCAAAAACCCTCATCGATACGGGGATTAAGACCGATGCCTCGTTTGAGATGCTGAAAAAGGAGCTGGGTGGTTTAGGTTTTTCCATTCCATCGATCGAGCGAATTCTGATCACCCACGGCCATATCGATCATTATGGACAGGCCCAAAAGATATCCTCTCTTTCGGGCGCCCCCATCTATATTCATCCGAAGGAGTATGGAAGAATTCGCTCGGTCATTCACTCCTTCGGTCCTCTGAAATCGATTCTCCTGAGAAATGGCGTTCCAGAAGGTCTGGTCAATGAGGCCATCCGTTTTATGGAATCCGCCCAGAAAATGGCCGACTCCCTGGATGAGGCATTTTTCTTAGAGGATGGAGAAACCATCCCTTTCGCCTCAATGATTTGGAAGACGATTCACTGCCCTGGCCACAGCCCTGGACTGATCTGTTTCTACTGGCCGGAAAAGAAGACCCTCTTCACAGGCGACCACCTGTTGAAAGAGATCACCCCCAATCCCGTCTTATATGTCCCGGATAGCAAATCTCCCCTCCGTTACCCGGGTCTCAAGGAATATCTGTCTTCCTTGAAAAAGATTGAGGGGTTGGATGTCGACCTCCTCCTTCCAGGCCACGGAGAAGAGGTTCACGATCCCAAAGGCCTCATCCGGAAGATCTTTGCCCACCATCTGGAACGAATGACCCATATCCTTTCCCTTCTCTCTCAGGGAGAAAAAACGTCTTATGAAATCACCCTCGATCTTTTCCCGGGCGTCCCTCCCTTTGAGATCTTCCTGGGCATCTCCGAAGCCGTCGGCCACTTAGAGATTTTAAAGGAAGAGGGAAGGATCAGGGTGAGAGAGAAGCAAGGGAAGGATTATTACTCGTTAGTCTCTTAATGAATTGATATCGAACGCTTGATGCCATTACCGTGTCAATTGTAGCGCCTTCGTTTATCGGGGGCCCCCCTTTACGTCGGCATTAAATGCCGACGCTACGAAAGAATCTGGCGTTTGAGATGTTGCCCGATCTTATTCCCCATTACAGCGTTGGGCCTTTCATTGGTTTTGTCGCCAATGCGGTCATGGCGATTTTGTGCCTGGTCACTCTGATCCTCTATCATTCCTACCGTCCCCTCAGAAGTCTCTTTCTTTTTTATCTGCTTTTCACCTTCTTCTTTCTTGGCTGGGTCATCTATGGCTTTCAGAGGTCGCATGCCTCCCTCCTGATGGGATACAGGATCGACCTCGCCGCATTGGCCCTCCTGCCGGCAAGCTGGGCCTGGTTCAATGCCTCCCTTTCCAATGATCGGCTGGGATGGCTCTCCAGATCGATGATCGGAATAAGCATCCTCCTTGCCGGTCTGGCTCTTCTGGGGCAGGGCCCCTGGTTGATGGGAAGTCCCCCTGTCCCTCATGAGATTGCCTCAGGTATCCTGAGGCCTCAGTCGAAGGTTCTCAGGCCCCTGATCCATTCCTTCTCCCTTCTCATTTGCCTGTTTTATTTCCTGCTTACGGCTCACAAATTATGGCGGATGAAGGCTCAGAAACCAGCCTATCTCCTTCCTTTTGCCATTGGAATGGCGTTCTGGTTTCTGGGGGGACTCCACGACGCCCTCCGTTCCGCAGGCATGCCTGTTCCCATCGATGGCCAGATCTTATGGTTTACCTCGTTCTGGCTATCGATCTTTCTGACCATCACGGTTGCCCTCCACTTTCGATCCCTGGAGTTCGCCATCCGTGAGGCCAGGGATGTCTTCGAAAAGTTCGTTCCTCCGGCTTATCTCCGTCGCATCGCCACTCAGGGGATTGGATCGATCCGTCCGGGACAGGCCGATCAGCAGCAGGCAACCATCCTCTGTTGCGATATTCGTGGATTTACCGCCTTATCGGAACGTCTTTCCCCGAATCAATTGATCACCCTGGTCAATCAACTCTACGAACAGATCGCCCATGTGGTCGATACGAAAAATGGAGTGATCGACAAGTTTCTGGGAGATGCGGTCTTGTGCATCTTTGAGGGAGAGGATTCGGCTCAGCGGGCGGTCGCCTGCGGCGTGGAGATGCTGGCTGCGGTCAGGGTTTTCAATGCCGAAAATGAATCTCCTGCGGATAAAGCGATCCAGATCGGTATCGGTCTCCATAGCGGACCGGTCATCTTGGGAACGATCGGCTCCTCAGAGCGGATGGATTCCACGGTTCTGGGCCTCACCGTCAACCTCGCCAAACGCCTCGAAGAATTGACAAAGTCCCTGGGCGTTGCGATGCTTATTTCGGACGAAGTCGCCCGTCACCTCCCCAAGGGCCATCCATACCAATTGCGGGGCCTTGGAGAAGTCACCGTAAAGGGCAGTTCTGTGCCCCTGGTCATCTACGAGGTGGTATGTAACGAATTCCACGAATGACAACGAATTCAACTAAATCATTTTTTATTCGTCTCATTCGATGCCATTCGTGCGATTCGAACATTTTTATCGAAGTCAAAAGATGCTGAACTTGAAATATTTCTTGGGGCTGGCCTTGATATCCTTTAACAACTCCTTTAATTCACCCGCGGCCCCTTTAAACTCATCGAGCGACTCCTCCAGATCTTTGATCAGCTCCTTCTCTTTCAGCAAAGCGCCCGCCACACCTTCTCCCTGATCGATCTTTTTCAGAATGGAAGAGAGACGGACCGCTCCCTCATTGAGATTGTCATACAATTGGGGATCCTCCATCAGCCTCTTCAATGTGCCGGTCTCATGGTTCAATCTTCTGCTGAACTGATCCAGCGATGAAACGGTTTCCAGGGCTTTATCATAGAGGGAAGGGTCCTCCACCAGTTTCTTGAGCGTCCCCTTGCTCTCGCTGACCTTTCTTGTTATTTCTCCGACGGAGTCGTTGGTCTTTTTAGCAAACTCCTCAATGGAGGAGACGGCGGAGACCATTCTCTGATAGAGGGAGGGATCCTCCACGAGCATCTTGAGCGTCCCCCTGGAGCCCTTGATCTCTTCCAGGGTGAGGGATAAGGTTTTAACGCTTCGATTGAGGTTGTCATAGATGGAGGGATCGGAGAGAAATTTGGCCAGCGTCCCCTCTCCCTTCTCAATCTTCAAGATAAGGCTATCCAGCTTGGCGATGAAATCGCCTATCTTACCGATGGAGACACCGGCGGTCTCCATCACCTCCGAGATCTCCACGGGAACCGAGCCTTTGATCATCCCCCCCCGTTCGATCGGCTCCGCTTTTGGAGAGCCTATGTTGAGCTCGATATATTTGTCACCCAGAAGCCCCATGGTCATAATGCTTGCCCGGGCATCCTTCTTAATAAATCCCTGGACGCTCTTTTTGATAGAGATCGTCACCACCGCCCCGATGGCCTGATCCAGGTGGATCTCTTTGGCGGAGCCCACCTCTGTCCCGAAAATCCAGACAGGCGCCCCTTTTCGCAATCCCCTCACATCCTGAAACAGGACCTTCAGATCCATCTTCGGGGAGAAGAGATTCTCAATCCCTCCTGCAAAAAAGATCGCAACTACAAGCACCAGATTGGCAAGTGTGATCACCATACCTACTTTTAACTTCGACCACCTCAGTTGTTTTCTCATGTCAAACATCACTCTCCTCCGTAGGCCGACTGCTCATCTTAATAAAGGTCTCATAATAATAACGACATTATTTTATAAAATCCCTCCTAACCTCCCTTTTCCTAAGGGAGGGATTACCCCTCTTTGGCAAAGAGGGGTGACCTGCCTGCGCGAAGCCGCTCCGGCGAAGGCAGGGGGGAGATTTTCAAATGGTTATGTCAATTCAATAATGAGACTGTTAATACTGTTATGAAAATAGGATTAGGTTCATCCATTATGATTGACATTCAGTTCTCTGAGAAAGATCCGGATCTCGGGAATGGTTGAACCGAGCAGTGTCTCTCTACCCCCATCAAAGATGATCCCGCCACCCTTTAAAAACATAAACCGGTTTGCCAACCTGAAGGCGTCAAAAATCTTATGGGTGACAATGATAAATCCCCCTCCCTGCCCGGAGATGTCAAGAATTAATTTACAGATGACATCCGCACTGACGGGATCGAGGCCTGTGGTGGCCTCATCATAGAGAAACATCTTCGGCTCAAACGCAGCCATCGACCTCATGATGGCCACCCTTCGATGCATTCCGCCGCTTAGCTCCTCGGGCATGTGCCCGACCGCTTGTTCCAGCCCCACCCTTCTCAGCAGCTCCGTCGCTTTCCGGTCGATCTCCTCTTCGGTCATCCCCGTATATTCTCTGAGCGGGAAGGCCACATTCTCCTTCACGCTCAAAGAATCGAAGAGGGCTCCATCCTGGAAGACCATGCTGAATTTGATCCGAATGTCCCGGAGTTCATCCTCTGTTTTTTCGGTGATATCCTCCCCATCGATCAGTATTTTTCCGGAATCCGGCCTTAAAAGCCCGATGATCAATTTCAGGATCGTCGTCTTGCCGTCTCCGCTTCCTCCGAGGATGGCCACTCTTTCGTTCTCGTGGACGGAGAAGCTCAAATCGTTGAGGACAAAACGATTTCCATAAGAGAAAGAGACGCGGTCGAATTCGATCATACGCTAAATCCTAAAACATAGAGCAAGACTCTGGTCAGTATGAAATCGGCGACGATGATGGCGATAAAGGAGACAACTACAGCTCTGGTGGTCGTCCGCCTCAGACCGATGGCGCCGCCTTTTGTGGAAAGCCCCATATAACAACTGATACAGGCGATCAGAGAACCGAAAATAAAAGGTTTAATAGAACCTGCCAACACATTCTCGTAGATCAGAATATCCCGAATCGAACTCCAGAAGAAGGTCCCGCTCTGATGGCTCACAAAGACAGCGATATAATAGGCCCCTAAAAGGGAGACGCAATCGCCGATGATGGTGAGAACAGGCAACATGAGGATGGCGCTTAATATCCTTGGAGTAACCAGCTTCTTCACGGGATCGACCCCGAAGACCCTGAGGGTATCGACCTGGTGACCGAGCACCATTGACCCCAGTTCGGAGGCCATGCCCGAACCCACCCTTCCTGCAAAGACCAGTCCGGTCAGCACAGGACCGATCTCCCTGATGATTGAGATCCCCACAATCTTTCCCGTATACATCTTCATCCCAAGCCTGGAAAGCTCTGCAGAGAGCTGGAGGGAGAGAGCCATCCCGATGAAGAGGGAGATAAGCACGATGATGACGAGCGATCCCGATCCGGCGTAGTCCATCTGCTCGATCATATCTCTAAAATAGAAGGGCCGTCTCAGCATCCCCGCCCCCCCCTGGTAGGAGAGGAGGTAGAAATCCTGAAGGTTGCCGATCAACTCTTTGATTCTCTTCTGCAAGGTCTCCATCGGTCCAAAATTGTTCAGAAATAATATTCTTAAATCCCTCCCTACCTTCCTTTGTCAAAGCCTGCCTGCGCGAAGCCGCCCCGGCGAAGGCGAGGGGGGATTTTCATGGTTCGAAGGTGCCGAACCCATCATGCAGGATTGCCTTTAAATTGATCCTGAATGTGTTGAACTGTAGTCTACCAAATTTCTTTGGGAAGATTCAATCAAATATTTTCCCACGCTTCACCCTCTCCTCTTTGGGGAGAGGGTGCGGGTGAGGGGGGAATATTTCTCGAGAAGCTTTGATTCGACGACATAAGTAGTGTGCGAAGGCAGGTGCTTGGTTATTGGTTATTTACCCCGTTAGAAATAATGGACTGCTCGGTTCCGAGTCGCAACGACTGGAATTTCTAACGGGGTTTACCCCTTTCCGATCCATCGTTTCGTCTTCCAGAAGAGATTTGAAAGGTCACAAAGCCTCCTCCCCCAGAAAGGCTTCGACGACCTTCTCGCGTTGGGATGAATGAAGCAGAAGTGGCGGCATTTCAATTGATGCAACCTTCTTTCAAACTCCTTCCCGTCTCCCAAATCCTTAAAGTAATCCGGAATCCAGTACCCGAGGGATGAAAAAGTATTCTCTTTACCGGAGTGGTAATGGTAAAAATCCATAAAATTCCCGAGGGACGTCTTGACGCCGAATGTCACCGGATCGAGATGCCAAGGAGAGCCGGGCTCCATCTCAATCGTAAAGGTGCGAATTCCTCTCACATTGGAATAACGGCTCCGGATCTCTTTCTGAAGCTGGATCGTCTGTTGAAGATCTTCCTCCTTCTCAAAAGGAACGCCCACGGTGAAAAAGAGGTCGCAGAAGACCTGCTGACTCTTTAACTGGTCGAGGCACTCCATCAGATCCCGATTCGTATAGGCATGTCCCTTATGAACCCGTCTCAGCCGGTCCGATCCGACATCCGGTGAAATGCCGATCAGGGATTTCGGCCCCGGAAAGGTCTCTTTAAAAAATTGGATAAAATCAATCGTGGGTAATCCGAACGATTCGAAGAAACATTCCATCCGGATCTTCTCCTCCCGGATTCGGGAGAAGAGCTTCAGAAAGTATTCCGGCTTCCTGGGATAAGGATCAAAGCAGACATGGAAGGTTTCGTATCCGTAAGAGAGGGCTTCTTTGATCGTCTGGAGAACTTCCTCCACCCCTCTGAAGGTGACCTCTTTCCGGCCGGTAACCGTCTTCTGAGAGGGGATGTTACCACTGCACCAGGTGCACTGGACAGGACACCCTCTCCCCAGGGTGAGATGATAGATGGGTGATTTCAGAGAATACATCCAGAAATTCTTCTCTCTGGAGACGCCCTTCACATAGAAGGGCTGCCCGATGTAACGGATGTAGGTGGAATAATTTTTCAGGAGCGGGAAGTTGGTGAATGAGAGTCGATTCAGATCCTCCTCTGAGGCCACATAGGAGAGGGGATTGATCAGAATTCTACCCTTTCTTCTCCAGGTGAGATTGGGGATGGAGAAGAGGTCCTCTTTTCCCTGGAGGAGAGCGTTGGCTAATTCCAGGATGGGAGTTTCTGCCTCTCCCCGGATCACACCATCCACGGCATCAAAGTTTCTCAAAATCTCTTCATGAAAGAAGCTGGCTGTAAATCCTCCGAGAAGAAGATAGGTGGAGGGAAAAGCGCTCTTCACCTTCCTGGCCGCCTCTAATACATCGAAGCTCTGATGGTGCCAGTGGAGATCAAGGGCAATGATTCGGGGGTTCTTCTCCTGGATATAATCGATCATGGAGAAACGAGGATCTTCAATCCATTCCACCCCTAAATGGACAATCTGGGAAGAGATGTTGTTTCGCTGGAGGAGGTCGGCCAGGCCCAGGAGCCCCATGGGCAGGAAGTTGATCCAGGTGAATTCACCGATTGGCCGGTAATAGTTTTGTAACTTGGGCACATGGAGGAAAAGGCAGTCCACTTGCTTCATCGCTGGAATTGTAAAATGTTAGATGAATGGATTTCAACTCTAATTGTCTATCGTCCATCGTTGATGGTCCATTGTTTATGGTATATGCATTTTCCGGAGGATGCTTCTGGCGGCAAAGAGGCCTGAAAGGCCGGCTCCTACGATCCCGTGGGAGGGCCTGGTATAATGACCCACCTGATAGAGTCCGGGGATAGGAGTTTGATGGGAAGGCCTAAAATTTCCGATCTGCTCGGGCGTTGAGGCAAGGCCATACATGGCGCCCAGTTCATTTCCCGTATATCTCTCCAGTGTCAATGGAGTAGCCGCTTCAGAAAAGAGAAGGCGACTTCTTAAATCCGGAATCAGTTTCGATTCCAGCTGTTGTAAAATCTTTTGAGAAAACTTCTCTTTAACCCGGCGATAGGTCTCGGAACTCCCCGCTCCCCATCTCTCCTGATAGCGGTAGGGAGCGACGACAAGGACTTTCACAATGTGCTTTCCCTTCGGAGCCAATGAAGGATCTAAAAGCGTCGGGATCGACACGATCAGGGTAGGGTTTTCGGGAATCTCACCCCTTTGCATCATCCGGTGCTCCTCTTCGAGGTCGGAAAGGGAGCGAAGATAGGTGAAATAGGGAAGGCCCATCTCTTTTAAATTCAAATCCGTGGCCGCATAGAGAATAAAACAGGAAAGGGAATATTCGAATCGCCTCGCCTTTTTTACGACAGGGTTTCTGGATTCTTGTGGAAGCAGTCTTGCCAGATGGTTCGGATTAATATTGGAAAGGATCAGGTCCGATTTGAATATTTTTCCGGTCTTTGTCAGGACCCCTTCGGCCCTTCCGTCCTTGATGAGAACCTGATCCGCTTCGGTTCGAAGGAAGATCTCTCCCCCGGAGCGGAGAAGGGAATCGGCCAAGGCCCCGGAAACCTTTCCCATCCCGCCCCTGGGATAGAAAACGCCCTCCATCAACGCTTTACTGATCAGCGTGGCCACAAAGAGAAAGGAGAGCCGCGAAGGGGATTCGGTCGCAGGAAGAGTATGGAGGGCCATCTTGATCTCCCCTCCTTTGAAGAGGCGATCCAGAATGGTTTGATGACTCGTTCGATGGAAACGGATGAGATCTTTGAAGTAGAATGGAAAAAAAATCTTCTTGAGCCGGTTTACCTCGGAGTAAGATTTCACTTCCCTGCCGATCCGCTCTACCAGAGAAAGGTATTTTCTTAATCCTTTCTCTTCTTCAGGGAAGAGGTTCATCAGGGCATCGGTATAAGCAGGAAACCCGCCCTGCCGAAGAGTGATCTTAAATCCAGGGTAGATGTTCTGGATGTGGTCAACGGGTATAAACTCTATATCTTCATGGGCTCCCGCTTCCTTCAGAATCTGATAAAACTCCCCCCCCGCCTGACAGCCTCCGATGAATGCCCCTGTCGCATCGAGGGCATATTCTCCCCTTTTGAAAGAGACAACATAGCCTCCCGCTTGCTTCTCTTTTTCGAGGAGAAGGACCTTCAAACCTTTTCGGGCCAGAAGGGCGCCGGCGGTCAGCCCTCCCATTCCGGCTCCGATGATAATGGCATCGTATTTTTTATGGCTCACGGGAACGCCCCTTCTGCAAAATGACAGCGGTTGGGAGAAGAGGAAGATGGAAGGGATTATAACAGAAGCCCATCGAATAGGGAAATCAGTAACACTTTAGCTCTTTGAAAATAGCTTTAAACATTGAATTCTCAGGATCGTCATTCCTGCCCCGATTTCCATCGGGATAAACTCCAGCAGGAATCCAGGTGTTTTTATCATATGGTTCCCTGCTTTGGCAGGGACGGCGTCTGGATTCCCGTTTGCACGGGAATGACACAATAAATGAGACTGATGAAGATTCTTTTCAAAGCATTAAACTGTTACCCCAATTGAGCCATAATTTTGGGAAAATCCCCTCTAACTCCCCTTTGCTAAAGGGGAGTACCCATCATCATCCCCCTTTGAAAAAGGGGGATTGAGGGGGATTTTAAAATGAGGCTCAAAAAACTTCCTAATGGCCCAACCATCAGAGAAATATTTTGTTGAAGGAATTATTTTTCGCTCAATTGGGGTGTTACTAAAATCATAATCATGAAAAAACCCTTTACAAGAGAGACCCGATGGAATTAAAATGCGAGACTATGGCTGTCAGAGAGATTATCAATCGTGATTTCCTTCTCACCTTCTCTGCTCAACTGACCTTCTCCTCCGCTCTCTTCATTCTCATCCCAACCCTTCCCATCTACCTTGCAAGGGGAGGGGCCGCCGAAACAGAGATCGGCATACTGATCGGAACCTCCAGCGTCTCTTCTCTTATCCTGAGGCCCTTTATCGGAAGGGCTCTTTTACGATTCCCGGAAAGAGACTTCATGATCGGGGGGGCCCTCCTCTTCATTCTCTGCTCCGCCGCCTATATCTTTTTACTCCCTTTCTGGCCTTTTTTAATGATTAGGATCTTTCAGGGATTTGGGGTTGCGCTCTTCTTTACCGCATCGACCCTCTTCATCGCCAATATGACTCCGGAGGCCCACCGGGGGCAGAGCCTCGGCTATTTCTTCCTGGCCTTCAATTTTGCTTTTGCTCTGGCCCCTTCCCTCGGGATGTTCCTGATCAACCGTTTCCATTTCACTTTTCTCTTTCTGGTCTGCACGGCTTTCTCCCTTTGCTCCCTCTTCTTCTCCATCCGGTTGAAAAAGAGAGAGGAAAATGCTCCGGAGGCTCTGCCGACGGACCATCGCTCTTTTCTCACCCTAAAGGCCCTGCCGCCTGCCCTCATGGCCTTCTTCACTCATATTATCTGGGGAGCTCTAACCGCTTTCTTCCCCCTTTATGCTCTGGAGCATGGAATGAGCAACCCCGGACTTTTCTTTGCGGCATTTGCCGTCATGCTGATTTTGGGCCGGACTTTCGGTGGAAGGATATTGGATCTCTACAGCAGAGAAAAAGTGATTTTACCCTGTCTTCTGACCTATATTATGGCAACCCTCATTCTGGCTTTCTCAAAAACAGCTCCCATGTTTATTCTGGCAGCCATCATTTGGGGGGGTGGAAATGCCTTTGCCTTCCCGGCCTTTGTCGCCTATGCGATTGACCTCGCCGGTCCCTCGCGGGGGCCGGCGATGGGGACATTCATGGCCCTCTCTGATTTGGGAGTTGGGCTGGGCGCTGTGATCATGGGCATCGTCCTCCGTCTGACCGGCTTTCAGACCATGTTCCTCTGCCTGGCGTTCATAGGTATTATCAATTTTATTTACTTCTATTTTTTCGTGATGGAAAAGACAAAACTTGGCAGGACCTCTTATAGGATGGAGCAGGTCGAAAGATGAGAATCTTGGTCATTGTCAATCCGATGGCAGGGAGAGGGAAGACCCTCCGCCTTTTACCTGAGATCAGACGCCGGCTTTCTGAATCTCCCCATGAATTCTCTTTCAGCATTCCAGGGTCTCCGGATGAGTTGCGTTCAGAGATCATCAAGGCCTCTGCCCGGGGAATCGATGCAATCCTCCTTTCAGGAGGCGACGGAACGGTCCATCAAGCCCTTCCTGCCATCGTGGAAACCGGCATTCCCTTCGGCTTCTTGCCCTGTGGCCGGGGCAACGATTTTGCCAGGAATATCGGCCTGCCGATGGATTTGAAAAATAATTGTTCCATGCTCTCCAGCCTGTCCATTCGTAAACTCGATCTGCCAACCATCAATCAGAAGACTCCTTTTGTGGCCATTGCCTATGTCGGCTTTGATGCGGAGGTTAACAGCTTGGCCAATCACCAAAAAGGTTATTTCGATGGGACGTTAGGTTATATCGTCTGTGTTCTGAAAGCGTTAAAGAACTTTAAGCCCTTCGAAGTCGAGATGACCATTGATGATCAGATCTGGAGAGAACGTGTGATGATGGTGGCCGTCGCCAATGCCCCGTTTTACGGAGGAGGGATGAAGATCGCCCCCCAGGCCGTCATGGATGATGGGGTATTGAACATCTGCATGGTGAAAGAGATTCCAAAATGGGAACTCCTTCAACAATTCCCGAAAGTTTTCAAGGGCACCCATACCTCCCATCCGAGGATCATGATGAAAACCGGAAAAAGAATTAAAATCGTCTCGGAGGAACGGAGGGAGGTTTTTGCGGATGGAGAATATGCAGGGAGTCTGCCGGCGGAGTGCACGATCGGAAGTCAAACCGTCAGAGTTCTGGCTCCTTTTTTTGGAAACGACAGGGGGGAAAATGAAATCGACTAAGAAACGGTTAGGGATACTGGTCATAGCCATTCTTCTACTCCCTTCCCTTCTTCTTGGGGAAGAAAAACGTTTAACCCTCATTCATACGAACGACATGCATTCCCATCTTTTGGGCCTCCCGTCCAATCCTGATTATTCTCCTTTAAAAACAGGGGATGATACAACCGTGGGGGGATGGGCAAGGATCGCATCGGTCATTAAATCGGAGAAGGCAAAGCGGACCAACCCTTCCTTTGTGCTCGATGCAGGAGATTTTCTCATGGGCTCTTTCTTTCATATGATTTCAAGGGAGGAGGCAGTGGAGCTCCGACTGATGAAAGAGATGGGCTACGATGCAATCACGCTGGGGAATCATGAATTCGACCTCATGCCCGGAGGGCTGGCAAAAATCATCACCTCTGCCCGCCAAAAAGGGGGACTCCCGGAGATCGTCTTTTCAAGCGCCATTTTTGATAAAGAGAACCCTGAAGACGATACACTTGAAGAAGTTTTTAGAAAAGGCTGGGTCAAACCCTACCTTGTCAAAGAGGTCCAGGGAATCCGGATCGGTCTTTTCGGGATCATGGGAAAGGATGCGGCAGAGGTCTCACCCTTTGCCCGGCCTCTCAAATTCAAAAACCCAATCGAAACGGCCCGTGAGATGGTGAAGATTTTAAGGGAGAAGGAAAAGGTGGATCTGGTCATCTGCCTCTCGCACAGCGGACTCTGGGAGAAAAAGTCCCGGTCGGAGGATGAACAACTGGCAAGGGAAGCTCCGGGAATCGACCTCATTGTCAGCGGTCATACGCATACGAAACTTGCCCAGCCCCTTATCGTGGACAAGACCATCATCGTTCAGGCTTATGCCTACGGGAAGAATGTGGGAGTCCTCGATCTGGCCTATGAGAACGGCAGGGTGAAGTTGAAGGGATATGATCTGATCGATATTGACGATCGCATCCCCGGAGATGAGAAAATTCAAAAGAAGATCGAATCCTATATCGGCCTCATTGGCAAAACGGTTCTCAAGGATCTTCACCTCTCTTTCTATAAAGTGATTGCAAAGACAGATTTTGATTTGACGCTCATGCCCGAAGAATCCAATCTTGGCAACCTGATTGCCGACTCGATCCGGTGGGCCATCAACCGGATCGACTATGACAGAAACGACCCTGCCGGCAAAGTGGTCGTTGCCATTGAGTCCAATGGCGCTATCAGGGATGACCTCCTCAGAGGAAGGACCGGTGACATTGCCGTCTGCGACCTTTTTCGCGCGGTGCCCCTGGGCATCAGCAGGGGGGACGAAAGCATGGGATACCCCTTCATTACCTGCTATCTTTACGGCCACGAGATCAAAAAAATACTTGAGGTCGTGACGAGCATCTACCCTAAAAAGGGAAACAAATATTTCCTCCAGGTCTCCGGAGTCAAATTTACATATAATCCAAACAGGATGCTCTTCGATCGCGTGATGGACATCCGGATCGGAAGCGAGGAAGAAGGATATGTCCCCTTCGATTATTCCGAATCGAACAGGGCCCTTTACCGGATCGCCGCCAACCTCTACAATGCGACCTTTCTCAATTTCGTGGGCCGCTTTACTTACCGTCTCCTTGAAATCATCCCAAAAGATAGAAATGGCAACCCCGTTGTCGTTGCGAAGCCAAAAGGCAACCCTTTTGACCTCCTTCTCCCATTGAGAGTGGATGCGGATAGAGAGAAACCAGGGACTCAGGAGCTCAAACAATGGGTTGCCCTGATGGACTATGTGAGGAGTTTCCCGGATAAGGACGGGGATGGGATCCCTGACATCCCTGAAAAATATAGAGGGAAGCTGGGAAGGATTACCAAAGAGCCGAGCTGGAACCCCGTCTCACTTCTTTCGCGTGGCGCCATTGTCACCTGGATCGCCTTCGGCGCAATCATCATCATCCTTCTCGTCGTCGGATCGGTGATCTATCTTCTGGTGAGGAAGGTGAAACGGATGGCCCAAACCAAAAAGGCTTTTTAGGCTTCTCATCGAAAATAGATTCTCCCCCACTTTTGGTAATCCTGCCTCCAGGAAAGCTTCTTTTACCCCGTTAGAAATAATAGTTTGCTCCCCTGTTAAACTCTAATAAGTCCCCAGAAAGGGTCCAACCCCATGATAAGTTCCTGATTCATTTTTGAAGGGTTGACCCTCATTTCTCTTCCGAATGCCATTTGCTTTATCCTTGTGATATAATATGTTTGAAGGTTTCCTAAAAATTGGGATTCATATGCCCTTGGTGAAATGACTAACCGTGAAGGATAGATGGCCCGGTCAAAAATGAAGCTTACCATATTTTCCAGAATCCTCATTGGATACCTTATTGTCTTCACATTAGTCATAGGAATAACTGCATACGCTATTTTCAAATTGAGTCAAATCGACGAAGTGGTTCAATCTATCCTAACCATCGATAACCGCATGATTGAATCCGCAACGAAGGTTTCGGATATCATTTTCTCACAGGTGCGATATGAGAGGAAATTCATTATTTCTAAAGACGAGTCATTTTACAAAGAGTTTCTGCAACTCAAAAGTGATTTCAATCGAAATCTCGGTGAGATGATGCTGTTCGCGGACCTCCCTCAGACCAGAATTTTTTTGAATAACATAAAGGAATCTTATCAGAATTACCAATCCATGGTTCATGAAGAATTTGAATATCTAAAGTCCAGCCACGACCATTCGTTCCGAAATTTTAGTGGAGAAAAGGAAAAGGCTGTGAATTCGATCATAGAGGAGCTTGGGAAATTAGAAGCTTTCACTAGGCAGAATACCACGGATAAGGTTAAAAGGTTAAAGGAGATCGGAGTACAATGGCGCAGAATGGCAATCGTGATGACTGGAGCCTTTTTGATCATTGGTTTAATTGTTTCTTTGTTGATTAATAGGAGTATTACCCATCCCCTCTCCCTTCTGGAGAAAAAGACAAAGGAAATTGGAAAGGGAAATTTTAAAGAGGATCTCAATCTTTCCTCTCCACCGGAATTAGCCGGGTTGGCAGGGGCTTTTAATCTCATGTGTAACAAGCTGAATGAGTTAGATAAGATGAAATCCGATTTTTTCTCTTCTGTCGCGCACGAGCTACGGAATCCCCTTTCCACTATAAAAATGGGAACGAGCCTCCTGAGAGAAGGGGTAGAAGGACCGGTTACAGAAGGACAGCGAGGTCTCCTGGTTGTGCTTGAAAAGGAAAGTAATAGAATGATAGGGATGCTCAATTCCTTGCTTGACCTGTCCAAAATGGAAGCAGGAATGATGTCATTTAACATTGAGCCCAAGAATATTAGTCCTCTGATCGGTCAAGCGGTTGGGGAGATAGGCCCTCTTATAGAGGCCAAAAAAATCAATCTTGAAGTGACGGTCACGGAAGAATTGCCAATTTTAAAAATCGATAGTGAGAGGATTCTTCAAGCACTAAGAAATATTATTGGAAACGCCATTAAGTTCACTCCGGAGAAGGGTCGAGTAAGTATTTCCGTTCGGTCTGTCGATGACGCGATAAAAGTCTCGGTTGCTGACACAGGTCCTGGCATACCGGCAGGAAATCTCATCACCATTTTTGAAAAGTTTCAACAGGCGCCTACCCGAGGATCACCTCCCATCCAGGGGACAGGCTTGGGTTTAGCAATCACCAGGCAGATTATAATCCACCATGGCGGGAAGATATGGGCAGAGAGCGAACCTGGGCATGGAAGTACATTTATTTTTGTATTGCCAGCCTGATTTCTCTCACTCTCAAAATATATAACATTTGTGCGGGGCATGCTTTACATGAATAAGGAAAATGCCGGACTCGTGATGGGGCTAAAAAAGAATAGATGCACCCGCTAAGTGGTCAAACAATCGTTTTTCTGCCCGGGATCGATGGTACAGGAATCTCGTTCGAGCCTCTGGGGCAAGCGCTCCCGCAAGATGTTCATGTAAAGGTCATTCAGTATCCAACGGATAGGCTTCTTAGTTTTGAGGAAACGGTTCAGTGCGCCAGGAACCAGATTCCGTTGGATCAGGAGGATGTGATCGTCCTCGCCGAGTCTTTCTCAGGGCCAGTGGCTATTACACTGGTTGGTTCCGGGCAACTCAAAGCAAAGTGCTTGATCCTTTGTTCAACATTTGCCAGGTCGCCAAGACCGGTGTTATTCAAAATCCTCAGTTATCTTCCCCTTGAGTTATTTATCAACCTTCCCTATCCCAGGTTTTTATTGAAGCAGGTGATTGAAGGGGGAGAAGAAGCCACGGATTTGTTCCTTACCATGTGGGAAAGTGTGAAAACCCGGGTTCCGGCAAAGATGTTTGCCCATCGGCTTAAAATGATAAGCCAGGTGGACGTTCGAGGGTGGCTTTCAAAGATGACTATTCCTTGCTGCTATATTCAAGCGACTTCTGATAGGACCGTTCCTGCATCGTCCCTATTCGATTTCACTGAGGCGATACCCGATTTGAGAGTTAAAAGGATAAGAGGGCCTCATTTCATTCTTCAAGCGCGGCCTGAGGCATCTTTAATTGCAATTCAAAACTTCGTAAGCCTGATAACAGGCAAATCCAGGGAATCGGAGCCACGCCCTGACCGCTGAGCCGCCTACCAGCTTCCGCCGCCTCCTCCGCCGAAGCCGCCTCCGGAGGAACCTCCTCCTCCAAACCCTCCACCTCCTCCCCCGCCACCGCTCCCTCTCGGTGCGGAGAACATGGCAGAACTGAGATTTGATGAGACTGAACTGATAGAATGTGAAAAGGCATATGGGCTGAAGACCCTGGATCCACCGGGGGATACATACCAATCCGGCGGTTCCTGGTAAATCCCCTCGAATGCCTCTGCCCAGTTATCCGCCACATCGAGGGCAATGGCATAGGGTAAAAATTTAGAAAAGAGATCTTTATCTCCCATTCGCCCAAGCCTATCTTTCTCTGCGCGATTCATAAATTCCTGAAACCCTAAAATCGCCATATAGGCCAGGGCTCCTACCTTTGTCTTTGCAGGCATATGCCCACCGAAGAGAAGGATGGGCAGACCGGTCAATCCGCTTGCGATAAATCCTTTCCACATAGAAAAAGGAAAAAGGAAGGCAAGCACAAAGCCGCCGGATACAATGATGAGAAACCCAGTCAGGAAATAGAGATTTCTCACCTTCTCAGGGTTAATGAGAAAATATCTATTTTTGACGAGCTCCCCATAGAGGGTCTTCTTCAGGGGACTCAAATCTTTATAAAATTTATTCTTCAAACTTGAGACAGACAGGCGGGACGGAGCAAAGGAGAAGAGGCGGCTCATCAGTTCCTTTTCGAAAGAGCTGAGAACCCCATCAGGCTCTTTTACCTTCTTGAGATAGTAATCCGATCTGTCAAGAATCAACCCCTCCTTTTTAACCTCCTCGATCTGGATATATCCCTTGACCGCAAGGCCAACGATTGTCGAGGTGATATCCCTCGGGTCGAGTTTTTCGTCAAGCAAAGTTCCTACCTCTGCGGGAGTGAGGGAACGGTTTTCAATCTTAGGGGGTTCATAGGCGACGGTGACAGCTTCTCTCACTCTCGGGTCCCTTCCCTTCCGATACCAAAGATTGAACATAAAGAGGAAGGAAGCGATGGGAAATAAAAATACCCAATTCTCTTGCAGGTTGATCATCCATAGAAATTTTTTCCATGAAGGAGGCGGTGAGACGAGCCCTTTATCCCATCCAAAGGCAATGGTCAGGCCTTCGCCCGGAGCAAGACTCTTCCTGGTGATAAATTTTCCCCTATAACCATAAGCCTCATGCTCACTCTCAGAGGCCTTGGAACCGTATGTCCCTGTGAATCCGGCGGCCCATAAATTCTTGCTCTTCTCTTTTGTTGCCAGTGATACATCTGCGGAGGCATTTACAATATCTGCCTTCCAGTGATTTCCTGTCACATTCCAGTAAAGCTCATCATGATCGTTGAGGAAGAGGATGGCATTCTCCACTTCGTAGGTGATCACATAGGTCTGGTGGCCGGAGACAAATCGCTTCGGATCTCCGATTCTGATATTGATGATTGACCCCGTCTTCTTCACCTGATATTTCCAGGACTTTCCGGACCCATCCGTGACAGACAAAATGGTGGTCGGTGTTGTGACCGTCTTGCCGAACTCATCTCTATATTTAAAAGGGATTTCCCGGTAAATCCCATGCCTGGACCTATGGAACTTCACATCAATCGTCTCGCGAACGGTAAAGGAGGAATCGTTCTGAATGGTAATATCCGAGTGAAATTTCGTGATGGTAAAATACTGAGCCAAAACAGGAGAAGCAAATATTAGGTTAAGGCTAAGGTTTAGGATGAGGGAAGTAAAAATAGTTAACCAAAATAATTTCACACAACTCTTCATGGATTTCCTCTATCGTTTACTGTTCTCTGTTGTCGTCTTCCGTCCCTCGTCTTCTGCCTACTGCTTTCTGCTTTCTACAATTCCAATTCCACATTCCGCCATGCACCACGTAGGATGCATGGCTGCCCTGAACCTAACATGGTTCAGGGCGCAATCCGCATTCCGCAATCTATGAAAAGCTCACCTTCACAGGTTTCCTTTCCGTCTCGGGCGCCTCGAGCTGGAAGAGCTCTGCCTGTTTAAAATTGAACTGCGATGCAATCAGATTTGAAGGAAATGATTCGATCAGAACATTAAAGTCCCGCACCACGGCATTGTAATATCTTCTTGCATATTCGATGCTATTTTCCAGCTCCTGTAATTGGGTTTGAAGCTGCATGAAATTGGCATTGGCCTTCAGTTCAGGATAAGCCTCGGCAACCGCAAACAGGCTCTTCAGCGTATCCCTGATCATGTTCTCTGCTTTTGCCATCTCTGCGGGAGAGTTTGCCTGCATGGCCATTGCCCTTGCCTGGGTGACCTTTTCAAAAACAGTCCTTTCATGTGAGGCATAACCCTTGACGGTCTCAACCAGATTGGGGACGAGGTCGTATCGTTTTTTACACTGGACATCGATATCCGACCATGACGATTTCACCGTATTCCTGAGCCGGATGAGCTTGTTGTAAATGGCGACGACAGCGATGACAAGAATGGCAAGGATGATGAGAATGATGATCCAGGTCATTTTTCCCCTCCTTTTTGAGATTGAAGTGAAGCATATTGAATTGATGAATTATTTTCAAGTATTTTTTTAATCCTTTTCGGAACCCTTACTTTCTCCCTGCACAAGCAAGACGAGGCCATGGATTCCCTGAACCCGTACGGGCTCTCCCTTTTCTACCGGAGGGGCTCCGTCAATCACTTCGGCCTTCCAGAGTTCGCCATGAATGCGAATATATCCTGATGGGTCCAATCGTTCTTGAGCAACACCTTTTTTACCTACCATGTTATGCAAGCTCCTTTCTTGGCTCCGGTCGTAGGCCCTCCAGACAAATGGAAAAAGAATGGCATCTTTGGCCACCCACAAAAGCATGAAGCCCCAGAGAAACCATTGGGGGAGATCAATATAACGTCGAACCACTAATAAGATCACGACTAACAAAGCCAGACTGGGGATCTGGAAAAGCGTATACCTGAACACAATGCGAGATGACCAACCGACTCTCTTCATCCGTTTCAACAACCCTTTTTACCCCGTTAGAAATAATGGACCGCTGCTCCCTCCGGGCCAGAGGCCCTCCCTCCGGGGCAGAAGCCCCTCTGGGGCGGAGCCTGGGCTGGCGGCTGAAGCGGGGTTACATTTTAGAACAATTCCGGGTTCCACCCCGTAGGGAGTTCCACCCCGGAGGGCGGGGTTTAACCCGCTGCGCCAGCGCTTGCGCGGCGAGTGCCCCGCTGGAATTTCTAACGGGGTTTACAGGGAATGAGATGATTCCATCTTAAACTTATTCTGATGATTAAAATAACGCTCGGCTTTTTTGACGGCGGGCCAGAGACCGATGTTCATGGGGCCAAAAAGGATGAGGCTTCTCCGGAGATGAAAGGGATGGAAGACCCTTTTCAGCATCGAGGTTGGAGAATAGAAAGACCGATTCACCTTCCAGAACCCTTCCTGAAGCTCTTCCACGGTCATCCTCTTCGGCTGAAAGACCACGGTCGCCATATCGTATTTCGACCAATCCTCCGTGAGAATCCTTCCTTCCTGTTTCAACCTCTGATAGATTCGGGTTCCGGGAAACGGGGTGAGGATGGGAAGGAAAGCCCCTTCGATTCTGTTGCGGTCTGCAAATTCTAAAAACTCATCAAAGACCGAACCATCGTCATAATCGTATCCGAAGATAAAGGAGCCGTAAACTCCGATGCCTGCATCGTGAAGTCCCCTGATCCCCCTCTCATACATTTCGACCCGGTTGATTTTCTTCCCCATCATGTCGAGGTTCTCCTCCCGAAGGCTCTCAAACCCAATGAAGAGTCCGTGGCATCCCGCTTTTGCCATAAGAGAAAGGAGCTCTTCGTTTTCGGCAACATGGATCGGCCCCTGGCTGATCCATCGTAACCGGTAATGGGAAAGCATCGCAAAAAGTTCTCTGGCATGGGAGAGGTTGCCGACGATATTATCGTCGACAAAGAAGATGTAGGCTTTTGAACGCTCCAGGGACTCAATCTCTTTTTCAACTTCGGAGACGGGCCTCATTCGATAGGATCTTCCATGAAAAGCGGTTACAGAACAGAACTCGCAGTCATAAGGACAACCCCTTGTGGTCTGAATCAGATTGTGGAAAAGATACCCCTTTGGAGG
Organism: Deltaproteobacteria bacterium RBG_16_49_23; assembly: GCA_001798855.1. GTDB lineage: Bacteria > Desulfobacterota > BSN033 > BSN033 > UBA1163 > RBG-16-49-23. The sequence goes on from MGQQ01000039.1 coordinate 23,143, forward strand.
CAAGAGCTCCCTCCTGGGAACGGGAAGGCGGCTGAGATCTGTCCTCTCTTTTTGACGGTAAAAGGGTTTAAGTTTCCCTCCTTCAACGTTTTCTAAAATCTCCCCCCAGGTCTCATCCGCTTCGCCAATCGCCACGCTATCTGAATGTTTTTTAGCTTCTTCTGGAAGCCAGGAAGCATGGATTCCTCCGATCACCACCTTCTTCCCCCTCTGTCGGAATTGATCGGCAATCTCATAGCCCCTGGGAGCCAGAGGGGTGATGGCCGTGATGGCTACCAGATCGACTTCCTGATTGAAATCAATTTTAGAGATGCTCTCATCGATGATGCTGACTTGATGCCGGGGAGGGGTCAGGCCGGCGAGGAGGGAGGTGGAGAGGAGAGGAAATTTAAAGGTGATCACATCCCAAAAACTATTTCGGGGCCATCTGGGGATGATCAGAGAGATCCTCATCTGCGCTTCTTTCCTTTCAAAAGCCTATCGATGGATCTCACCTCCACGCCTTCCGGAACGCTCCATTGGAAGCTGTCTTCGGGCAGAGGAAGGTTGACGGTCATTCCTTTCAACCTGAGCTCGATGCGGGTCTCCTTCTCGACCAACTCAATCTGAACGCGATTCGGGATTTCACCTCCTTCGGCTTTCTCCGAAGAGATCCTGATTTCGCCTGCCTTTGCCATCACCTCTTGAAGTTGTGAGACCTCTCCCACATAGGCCTTCTTCTGAGATGGGACGAGAAGGAAAAATTCTCCATCGCGATAGAAGAAATCGAAAATCCCCATTCCTAAGGGATGATATCCGAGGAGTCGAAACTTATCCGGTTTTTGATAAAGGAGAACCCCGTTGAGGAGAAAGTTCATCCCTTCCCCCTCTCTTACCGTCTCGATTCGAATCGAAGCCTTCGCATGAAGAGATTCCGAAGCTGAAAAATTTTCAAGAAGTTTGTTGATAGGATTCACAAAATCCAGTTTCTCAGGAGGAACGATTTCAACCTTCTTGGGACATCCCCAGAGGAGAAGCGACAGGAGTAAAAGACAAAGAATATACAAATAAGGTTTTCGTAACATCTTAAGAGTCTCCTTACAAATGACTAAAAGTCGTCAAGGGCTCAGGCCTGCCTGCTGCATGCGTGGATTCATAGATTTTATTGAATTCGGATTATGGATTTCGTATTTTGAATTCCGCACTCCGCATTCCGCATTCAACAATGAGGGAACCTTTCAATCTCTCGAACCCTGGACTCCTTGAACCCCTAACTCTCCTCAGATAAGTCTCCCTTTTCAAATTTGCTCCAAATCGCTCCCGCTGTCAACTCTCCGGAAGCCACCACGGCGGCGATTCCTCCTCCCGGCGATGTCCAGTGACCGGTCAAAAAGAGATTCGGAACAGGTGTCGTCCGCTGAAGGCAGTGGATTCCGGATTGACCCGGAATTTGCGCCCATCCATAGGCGGCTCCCAGAAGATTACCCGTCCATTTTTGAATCGTTCGGGGAGTCGTCTCCGCCTTGACCAGAATCCTCTTTTCCAGGCCGGGGATCAGGGCCGATGCCCTGGAGATGAGGGATTGAGAAAGCGAATCAATGACCTTCTGATCCCAATCCCGGCTGTAATGATGGGGCGCCTTCATGCTCAGACAGAGTGTGCTCTTTCCTTCGGGTGCATGAGAGGGGTTGACCTTGGAGGGGGCAAGAAGGTAGAAAGGCGCTTCCTCGGGAATCCGATCCTCATAGAGGTCTCGATACTCCTTCGAGAGTTGATCATCGGGAAAGACCTCGTTGTTTGAAACAGAAAGTTCTTTCAGGTCCCCGTCAATTCCAAGGTAGAGGATGAAATAGGAGAGCGAGGGTCTCATCCCTTTTAGCTTTGACCGGAAGCCGCTTGGGATCTGATCCTCTCCAAGAAGGGCTGAGAATGTCGTCCGGGCATCGATATTCGAGACAACCGCCTTTCCTGTCAACTGCAGCCCATCTTTTAATTGGATACCGATCGCCCCTTTCTTCCCTGTCAGGATTTTTTCAACCTCCCGGCCAAGAAAAATCTCCCCCTTCATCTTCTCAAAAGCCTCTCCCATCTTGAACGGAAGTTGTTCCACTCTTCCTTCCACACACGAGACGCCATGGTTGAAATAGGACATCTCAATTCCGGCCATTCCCACCACAGAGATTTCCTCCGGAGGAAGCAGGGCATAAGAAGTTCGAATCGAAAGGAGGGTTTTCAAAAACGTGTTGGAGAGATACTGATTGAGAAGTTCCCCGTAGGTCTTGTCCCTGTATTGATAGAGAAGAGGGGACTGGGATGAGAATGAGGATGGATTGAACCAGTCGAGAGAGAAAGGGATCCGGGAAAATTCGTTAAAGATCTTTTTTAGAACCTCATAGACCTGCTTAATCCCCTTCTGTTCATCCGGGAAAAGTCTTGAGAGGTTTTCGATGTGAGGTTCGAGTTGAGAAGACTGAACTATTTTTTGATCCGGAAAGTGATACTCCCTTGCCGGCTCAAGCGGAAGGAAGCGAATCTGATCCAGAAGGTCCAATCTCTTCAAAAGATTCCAGATCCTCCCTCCCTCCTGACACTCGCCCAGCGACTGAACAGAGAGGTCGAAAGAGAATCCATCTTTCTGGAAGGAGGAGCAGCAGCCGCCTATTTTCTGGTTCTTCTCAACAATCAGGACGTTGAGGCCCTTTTGGGCCAGAAAACAACCGCAGGTAAGCCCCGCCACTCCGGCTCCAATGATGATCACATCCCAATCAGGCATGATGACAGCAGTATAACACAACCTTTCACTTTCCGTCGAACCCCCCATCGCCCCCCTTGTCTTTTTCAGGAGGATTGATTAATATTCACCCTGTTGTTGCATTAAATTCGGCGCCTAGATTTATCAAACCCTTACCCAGAGAGGAATGGCTGTAAAATCAATGTCGTCCCCTGGATCAATCCAAGAGTGACCTTTGAAAGGCATCCTCAAAAGGGTGAAAACAGCCTTTTTATGGGGGTATGCAGTTGATTCAACCGCATCTTTATGCAACAACGGGGTTCATGCCTCGAAAGGAGAATTGTGATGTTGACGATGTTAAGAAAACATGCCACCTCCTGGATGCTAAAGGGCCTTCTCCTGCTGGTTGCGGTGACGTTCATCTCCTGGGGAGGATATTCCTTCTTCCGGGAGAAAAAATACGACTTTGCCGCCAGGGTAAACGGAGCCGTCATCCATATCAAGGATTACCAGGAAACCCTTCAGGGAGTGATGAAGCGTTACCGGGATGCGATGGGCCCTGCTTTCACCGAAAAGATGATCGAGGAGCTCCGCATCCGGGAGAATGTCCTGGAAGAGCTTATCTCCCGGGCCCTCATTCTCCAGGAAGCGGAGAGGCTGAGCCTGTATGTCTCGGATGGAGAATTGAGAAGGGCCATCGAAGCAATCCCCTCCTTTCAGGTCGACGGCCAATTCGATTCCCGCCTCTATGAAAGATTCCTTCGCCTCAACCGGATGGGTGCGGAAGATTTTGAACGGATGCAACGGGAAAATCTTCTCTATTCCAAGGTGGTCAGCCTTATCAGGCTGAATGGAGGAAAGGTCTCTGAGGAAGAGGCTCTGGAGTCCTATCTCTTCGAGAACGAAAAGGTTAACCTCCATTTCGTCAAGATTTCGCCTGACTCCTTCAGGGGCCAGGTGAGCGCCAATGAGGCAGAGGCCAAGGACTATTACCAGAACCAACAGGAGGAGTTCAGGATTCCCACTTACCTCCAGGTTCAATATCTTGCTTTTCGTCCGTCCGATATTGAGTTAAAGATTCAGATCTCTCCTGAGGAAATGAAACGGTATTATGACCAGCGCAAAGAGAGCTTTAAGGTTCCCAAACAGGTCAGGGCCAGGGAGATTCTGATCAAAGCGGACCCCCAGGACCCGCCTGAGAGGGTGGAGGAGAAGAGGAAGAAGGCCGAAGAGATCCTTGGGAAAGCCAGAAAAACAAAGGACTTTGCTTCTCTGGCCAAACAGGTTTCTGAATCGGGGAACGCCCAGAAGGGAGGAGATCTGGGATGGTTGCAGAAAGGAAATATCGAAGAATCATTTGAGGGTCCTCTCTTTTCATTGAAGTCGGGCGATCTGACCGGTGTGCTCAGGGGGGCAGGCGGATTCTATATCTTCAAGGCAGAAGACGTGACCGGGGAGAAACAGAAGACTTTCGAGGAGGTTAAAGACCAGATCCACCAGGCCCTAAAAAAGGAGAAAGCGAAAGCAGAGGCTTCCCGCAGAGCCGATGATGCCTTCTATTCCCTCTTCCGTAGCAGGGACATAGAGAAGTTTGCCCGCGAGAAGGATGTTCCGATAAAAACCACAGGCCTCTTCAAGGAAGGTGATGAAGTTCCAGGAATCGGCAGGGACCCCTCCTTTCACTCCAGCGCTTTCTCATTAAAAACAGGAGAGATCTCGGCTGTGGTCAGTATCCCGCCCAATTTTTACATCCTGAAATGGGTGGATAAGAAGGAATCCCGGATTCCTCCATTGGAGGAGGTCAAAGAGGGGGTCATCCGGAAAGTTGCCGGGAAGAAGGCGGAAGAGAAGGCCCGTCAGACAGCGGAAGAGATTCTAAATCAAATGAAATCGGGAAAAGAGTTCCGGGAAGTCGTCAAAGAGAAAGGTTATCCCATGGAGGAGACGGGTCTCTTCAACCGGGCTGGAGGTGTGATTCCCAAAATTGGCCCGGCCGGAGAATGGATGGCCTCTCTCTCTTCCCTGTCCGAAAAAAAACCTCTTCCGAAAGAGGTGTTCCGGACAAAGGAAGGATATTTTGTGGTGAGGCTTCTGGCTTCGGAACCGGCGGACCGGAATAAGTTTCAATCGGTTAAAAAGAATCTCGAAAAACGGCTGATCTATCAGAAGCAGGAAGAGTTTTTCAGAAACTGGCTTCAAGATCTGCGGTCAAAAGCGAAGGTCGAGATCAATAAAGAAATCCTCTGATTTGGGTAGAAAAGAGTTTCTTTAAATCCCTCCCGACCTCCCTTTGCCAAAGGGAGGGGTAATTATCCCCCTTTGTAAAAGGGGAATCCAGGGGGATTTTTATGAGAGTATGACGAACCCGTCATGAAATATTGCTTAAAAAGGAGCGCTGGAGGATAAATTGAAAAGCTCAGATCAGGTTCGGATTCTCGTGACCGGCGGGGCTGGCTTCTTAGGCTCTCACCTCTGCGAACGCCTTTTAAAGGAAGGTCACGACCTCCTGTGCGTCGATAACTTTTATACGGGTTCGAAACGAAATATCAACCATCTTCTTGACCATCCTTACTTCGAACTCCTTCGCCATGACATTACCTTTCCCCTCTATGTAGAGGTCGATGAGATTTACAACCTGGCCTGCCCTGCTTCACCCATCCACTATCAGAATGACCCGGTTCAGACGACAAAAGTCAATGTCCATGGGTCCATTAACATATTGGGATTGGCCAAGCGACTTAAGGCTAAAATTCTTCAGGCTTCCACTTCGGAAGTTTATGGAGATCCCTCCATCCATCCCCAGCCTGAAAATTATTGGGGGAATGTCAACTGCATTGGACCCCGCTCCTGCTACGATGAGGGAAAACGGTGTGCCGAAACCCTCTTTTTCGATTACTACCGCCAGCATGGGATCAAAATAAAGGTGGCCCGCATCTTTAACACCTACGGGCCAAACATGCATCCTGATGACGGTCGTGTCATCTCCAATTTTATTCTCCAGGCTCTGAGAAACGAGCCCATCACCATCTTTGGCGACGGCTCCCAGACCCGTTCTTTCTGTTATGTGGACGACATGATCGATGGCCTCATCCGGCTGATGAATTCTCCTGACGATTTTACCGGCCCTGTCAACCTGGGCAATCCCAATGAGCTCTCCATCCTTAAACTGGCAGAAAAGATCATTCAGATGACAGGCTCGAAGTCAAAGATCGTCTTCAAACCTCTTCCTGCAGATGATCCCAGACAGCGTCAGCCCCTGATCGATCTGGCCAAAGAAAAATTGGGCTGGGCACCAGGGGTACCTTTAGAAGAGGGCCTAAAAAAGACGATCGCCTATTTTGAGGGTGTAGTGAAGGTGGGGCATTAACAAAGTGGCCTTGTAGTACAATTTCTTCTTTCAGGGTTCTTATTCTGATTGTTCGATCTTGATTTTGCCTGCGAGTCCCAGATCTTCGATAACCTGTCGGAGTTCAATTTCTAGGTTCCGAATGGAATCAGCGTTTACTGTAACTGAGAAATCAACTCCAATTTTGAGATCTGAACCTGATTTTAGTTTGGGGATGATTTTTGTTCCCAGGCGATTCCAAATTTCAGGTGGCACAGTTCCAACCAGGCGAAGTGTCCTTGTTTGAATGCCGGGACTGGGTTCTTTCTCTTTTTCACCTTCTTTGAACAATAGAGCCAATCGTAATGTTTTCCCCACTTCGGGTCTATTTTCCCCAAACGGACAAAATCCCTGTGGAGGGCAGATCGAACCTCCTTATGTTTACGAAACGTTTTCCCGCTTTTCAATAACACCGATGAGAATGCATGAAAGCAGGCAAAATAGGCGTCTCTAACCGCATTCACATACCTTCCCGCCACAAAATTCTCCTGCGCTGATGCAATATCTTGATTTGCCTTTTCCAACCAATAATCTATGATTGCTTGCTGGCTCATGGAACGATGGCCCCTTC
>MGQQ01000040.1 GCA_001798855.1 Deltaproteobacteria bacterium RBG_16_49_23
CGAGGTAATATGCTCGATGACGAGTTTCGCCGCAATTTTTTCCAATTCGGTTCGAACAAAATAAATTTCCTCAATTTCTTCGGTCGTCAGGTCCGCCACCACCACTCCTCGATAGGGAGTGGCCCGAACAAGCCCCCTTGCCTCCAGACTCTTCAAGGCTTCACGGATCACCGTCCGGCTTACGCCAAATCTTGAAATAAGATCCATCTCGACCAGACGCTCCCTCGGCTTGAAACGACCCGATAGGATATCGCCTTCGATCTCCTTAAAAATTCTGATTGAATTAATGCTTGACATTTGAATGGAATTTTATCTAATATTTAATTTAGCATTAAATTTAAATACAATTTTGTATACACTTTTGGGGAAAACTTGTCAACCTTTTTTTAGGAGGCTCCTCATGACCCAATTTAAAAGTCTTTTCAGCCCCTTTAAAATCGGGAATATAGAATTAAAAAATCGAATCGTCATGCCTCCGATGGCCACTCACTTTGCAGCCGAAGATGGATCCCTCAATGACCGGCATATCGCCTATTATCTGGCAAGAATTAAAGGAGGCGTAGGCTATATCACCTCTGAGCACACAGGTATCATGAAACAGGGGCGAGCTTTTCCCAACATGGCGCTGATTGATTCTGATCAATATATTCCCCGTTTTAGAAAGTTAGTAGAGGCCATCCATCGAGAGGATGGGAAGATCGTGATTCAGATCAATCATGCTGGCCGCCAGACTTCCGCATCCATCACCGGTTCTCCCATTGTTGCTCCCTCGGCCATCCCCTGCCCTGTCCGCAAGGAGATGCCCAAAGAACTCTCACTCAAAGAGATTCAAGATATTATTGATGCCTTTAGAGAAGCAGCGCGTCGTGTCAAAGAAACAGGGGCAGAGGGTGTGGAGATTCACATGGCCCATGGATATTTAATCAATCAATTCCTTTCTCCCTTCTCCAACAAGAGGACGGATGAATATGGGGGCGACCCTGACCGAAGAATGAGGATGGCCGTCGAAGTGCTGAGAGCGGTGAGAAACCAAGTAGGCCCTGATTTTCTCGTTCTCTGCCGTCTCAGTGCGGACGAGTATGTGGAGGGTGGCCTGAGACTGGAGGACACCAAGGAGGTCGCGAAGGCTTTGGAGAGGAACGGTGCGGATGCCCTCCATATCTCTGCCTGTGTGGCGGCATCTGGATATTTGAACCACCCTCCTTATTATGCTGAGGAGGGTGTTTTCGCTCACCTCGCTCAGGGGATCAAATCTGTGGTCAGCATTCCAGTCATCGCCGTGGGTCGAATCCGCACCCCTGAGTTAGCCAATCGGATATTGGAAGAGAACAAGGCCGATCTCATTTCGATGGGAAGGGCTTTGATTGCCGACCCGAACTTTCCCACGAAGGCCCTTCAGGGAAAGACGCTGGATATCATTCCTTGCATCTCTTGCAACCGCTGCATTCAGAGCATTCGGAAAGGCGCACTCCAGTGCGCCGTCAATCCCGAAACGGGTCGGGAGGGAATGTTTAAACTCCAGAAGACAGATCATGCGAAGAAGGTCTGGATTATCGGAGGAGGTCCGGCAGGGATGAAGGCTGCTGAGATCGCAGCCCTGCGCGGCCACCGGGTGACCCTCTATGAAGAGAAGGAGAGATTAGGAGGAAAATTTCTTCTCGCCGCCATTCCTCCCAGAAAGCAGGTTCTTAAAGAATTTATTGACCAGCTCACAAGGCAGCTCGAAAAACTGCCGATCAAAATCATTTTAGGAAAACCATTTAGGCCTGCTTCATTGGGGAGAGGTAGACCGGATGTGACGATCATTGCAACAGGGGGCAAACCATTCTTCCCGGCTATCGATGGAATTCGGGAGTCCAAGGCTATCTCTGTAGAAGATGCCCTGTCAGGCGCCCTCCCTCTCGGAAGGAAAATCCTCGTCGTCGGGGGAGGAGGAATTGGAGCGGAGGTTGCCGATTATCTTTCTGAAAAAGGAGCAGAGATCACACTCGTCGAGATGAGGGAAGGGATTGCCCTCGATCTGGTAGGACACCTTCAGCATTTCTTAAATAAGAGGTTGAGGGAAAAGGGGGTTCAGATTTTAGTCAACACAAAGGCGACCCGCTTCGAAAGAGAAGGAGTGTGGGTTGAGGATCCACAGGGAATCAGAAAGATCCAAGGATTTGATTCCATGGTGATCTCTCTGGGATCGATACCCAATAACGAGCTGGTTGAATCATTGAAGGGAAAAGTTCCGGAAGTCTATGTGGTGGGCGACGTCTCAAAACCGAGGGAGGTGATGGAAGCGGTCCTTGAAGGAGAAGAGATTGCACTCAAAATTTAGCAAAGGGAGGTAAGGGGGAAACAACATTTGATACAGGTCCATTTTCATTTTCACATGGCTTGAATAAATGAAAGGGGGTTTAGCGATGTTAGGAAAAAGAAGATTTTTAGGGATTGGCGTTCTCATTCTTATATCTATTTTCTTTATTCCCATGATGGTCTTTCCCGCCGAGAAGAAGGTGGTCCGGATCTGGCACACGGAGACCGAACCCCAGTCCGTGGCGGCGTTCCAGCAGATCATCAACGACTTTGAGAAATCGCGCCCGGACATCACGGTGAAGCAGGAGGCCCTGGCGTGGGGTGACCTGGAGGCCAAGCTAACCGCGGCTTTGGCGGCGGGAGCGCCTCCTGACGCCAGCCATGGACAGGCCGTGACGTGTGCGTCCTTTTACGCGAAAGGCCTTTTGCGGGAACAGGAGGATATCGCCGCCTCCATCGGCAGGGATAACATCTGGGAGGCTGTTCGGAGACAATGCTTTCACGACGGGAAGTACTACGGAATCCCTCATTCGGCGGCCACATCGCTCCTGATCTACCGGAAGGACATCTTCAAGGCGAAGGGGTTGAAGCCGCCGGAGACCTGGGATGAATTCATCAAAGTCGCCGAAGCCTTGATGGAGCGGGACAAGGACGGCCGGGTGACCCGTTACGGTCTCTCCCTCCCTGGCGTGGGCCTCTTCATCAATATTGCGGTGGGAGAACTGACTAAGGCAAACGGCGGGCGCCTCTTCGACCTCAAGACAGGCCGCCCCGCCTTCACCGAGAAGCAAGTCATCGAGGTGCTGGATTTCTACAAGAAACTCACTGCCACGGTCCTGCCACCTGGCTGGCTGGGCCATGGTTACCTGGACACTTTCGCCAACCTGGCCACCGGCAAGACCGCCATACTCTACCAGGGCTATGGCCGGGGCGCAGGCTACATCGAGAAGTACGCCTCCAAGGATATAGCGGATTCCGAGCACTTCGGGGTAATGGTGAAACCTCATGGGCCATCCGGCAAGGAGACAGCAGCCCAGATCGATGCCGAGCCCTGGATGATCTTCAAAAATGCGAAGTACCCGGAAGAGGCGGCCCTGTTTCTGAAGTTCTTCTTCAAGGAAGAAAATTACATCAAATACCTGCATACGGTCCCGATTCACCTCTTGCCGACCCTCAAGTCCGTACGAAACAATCCGGCCTACCAGGCTAATGAGATGGTTCGCAAGTGGAAGGAGTGGCAGGACATGCAGTACCGATACTTCGACACGGGTCAGGCGAAACCGACCCTGATTGTGGACTGGGACGATCTGAAACTCCCCTTCGGCCTCGAGATCCTTGGTTCCGGCATAGTCCCTGACATGGTGACGGATGCTGTTCGCGGGATGCCTTCGGCACAGGCAGCAGCCAAGGCCCAGGCCCGGGCGGAGGAATTGATTACAAAGCTTGGTCATAAGCGCTGGTAGTCTGTCTGCGGATCGCTGGCTGGGTGCATGCTTGCTTCGATTTTTCGAAGCGGGTGTGTGCCCGGCCTGATCATTACAAAAAAAAATGCGGAGTGCCCCGGCATGTGGGCGGGGATGAAGGCAGTGATTTAAAAAACGATAGGCAGTCCCGCAAAAGGCGGGACTGCCCCGTATTGAATTTTCTTGGTAAACCCCGTTAGAAAGTCTTCGACTTTCCAACGGGGAGTTCATGTGGGGCTTTAAACCCCGTGTGAACTCCAAAAGGAATTTTATCTTCATCCCCGCTGTAATCAGCGGGGATTTCTAACGGGGTAAAGGGTTGAAAGCACACTCCACTGACGTTTCAACGCAGCATCCGGGGAAACCAATACATCGCGAGCAGCTGGCGGGATACTTGACCATTTCTCCCGCGCTGATCCTGATTCTGGCCCTCACGCTCTACCCGGTCGCCTACTCCATCTGGCTTAGCCTTCTCGATAAACACTCATTCTTCCCGCAGGAACGCTTTGTCGGTCTGGAGAATTTCTTCTACCTCTGGACGGATTCGGAATTTTGGTCGAGCCTCTGGCTTGGGGTAGTCTATTCCGTATGGACGATCTTCTTCCAGATCATCCTGGGGGTGGCGGCCGCCCTCATCCTGAATGAGTCCTTCATGGGACGGGGTCTGGTTCGGGCAATTGTTCTGTTCCCTTACATGATCCCAACCATCGTGGCCGTGATCCTATGGAAGTGGCTGCTCAACGACACCTATGGGGTCGTCAATTATTGGATGTTCGATCTGAGGATCATCAGGGACCCGATCAGTTGGCTGGGGGCCGATCACATCATGCTCTCGCTCATCATCATGAGCATCTGGCAGTTCTTTCCTTTTGTCCTGCTGAGCATTCTGGCCCGGCTCCAGACCATCCCTCCAGAGCTATACGAGGCGGCCAAGGTGGATGGAGCCTCGGCTCTTCGGCGATTCGTACACATCACTCTGCCCCAGATTAAAGGTATCCTGTTCGTCGTCATCCTGCTCCGCAGCATCTGGATGTTCACCAAGTTCGATACCGTCTGGTTGATGGGAGAGGGGGCGGGGGCTGGACGTTTTATCCGGACGCTCCCGGTGTATGCCTATATGCGGACCCTGACGTATTATCAGGCAGGCCTCGGCGCTGCCCTGGCTGTGATCATGTTCGCAATCCTCGTGGTCTGCACCGTCATCTACTTCCGTCTATTTCGAGAGGAGGCGGACATCGGATGAACCGCTGGCGATTTCGGCGACTCTCCTCCCGCAACCTTTTATACTTGGGGGCAGCGCTCCTGGTCCTCCAGGCTGCCTTTCCCTTCTTCTGGATGGTCTCGACTGCATTCAAGCCGGCGGTAGAGGTGTTCGCTCAACCCCCGTCATTCATTCCACACCATCCCACCTGGGACAACTTCCAGCGTCTCTTCACCGCCACCAACTTCCTCACCTACTTCTGGAACAGCCTGATTGTGTCTGGCCTGGCCGTCCTGCTGACGATGGCGGTCAGCGCTGCCGGAGCCTATAGTCTCACCCGTTACGAATACATGGGCAGGGAGAAGATTGCAGGGCTTATTCTGTGCACTTATATGTTCGCTCCTATCATGGTCGTGATCCCCTTCTTCATCCTGGTGAAGAAGGTTGGAATTGAGAACACCCACTTCGCCCTGGTTCTGGCCTTCACTTCGTTCTGTCTCCCGTTCACCCTTTGGCTGATGCGGGCATTCTTCAAGACCATCCCCGTGCAGTTAGAAGAGGCTGCCCTGGTGGACGGTGCAGGCCGCATACGTGCAGTGATCTATGTGGTCTTGCCCCTGGCCCTGCCGGGGATCATCGCCACATCCATCTTTACGTTCATTCTGGCCTGGAATGACTATATCTTCACGCGGATTCTCATCACCTCGGATGAGTTAAAGACACTGCCGGTGGGGGTGCAGGACCTCTTTCACTCGGCGCTGATTGATTGGGGGTTGATCATGGCCGCCGGGATGATGATCACGATCCCGGCCCTGCTCTTTTTCGTCACCGTGCAACGTTATCTGATTCGTGGTTGGGGCGCAGGCGCTGTCAAAGGCTAACCGCTTCCGATGGATTCGGTTCGAAGGGGGAAAAAAAGAAAGGAGAGGGCTAAGATGCGATTCAAAGATAAAACAGCCTTAATTACCGGAGGAGGAAGGGGAATCGGCGCAACCACCGCTTTGATGATGCTCTCTGAAGGGGCCAAGGTGGGGATCGCGGATATAAACGAAGGCTCCATGAAGAAAACCCTGGAGACCGCTCAGTCCATGGGTTATTTTCTGAAGCCCCTCGTTGGAGATGTGACAGAGAAGGAGCAGGTGGAAAACCTCATGGGGGATTTTGTAAAAGAATTCGGCAGGATCGATATCTTAGTCAATAATGCAGGGATTGCCATCTCCAGACCCTTCATGGAAAAGACTGTTGAGGACTGGATGAAGACCTTGAAGGTAAACCTCATCGGCGTCTTCCTCTGTTCCCAGGTGGCGGCAAAATATATGTTAGCGCAGAAATCAGGAAAGATCATCAACATCTCCTCGATTCGTGGTATTGACCACTGCGGCCGGGAAGGAGTCATGGACTACAGCGCCTCCAAGGGAGCGGTCATCAATTTGACCAAGACGATGGCCAAGGAATTAGCTCCTCATATCAACGTGAATACGGTTGCACCGGGTCACACCTTAACAGAGATGACACAATCTCTTCCGGCGGAAGTTAAAAGATCGATGATCGATGGGTCTTATCTCAAGAGAATGGCCCAACCTGAGGATATTGCCAAGGCCATCCTCTTTCTCGCCTCGGAGGACGCCAATTTTATAACGGGCCAAGTTCTTCTGGTTGACGGCGGCTTCAGCCTCAAATGAGAGAGGATAGGATGTGATCCTATGCCGTACGGTTACAACGGAAAGATCTTAAGGGTTGATCTCGACAACGGATCCATCGGGATAGAAGAACCTCCGGAAATCCTGTACAGCCGCTATCTCGAAGGAGGAACATTGAAGGGAAAGAAGATGGACAGGGAACAATTTTGAAAAGCCTTGAAAACTTACTGCGAGATGATGGGCTGGGAAGTAGAGACCGGTGTCCCGAAGAGAGGGAAACTTGCCGAGCTCGATCTTGATTGGCTATCCTGAAGAGAACAAAACACCTTCGGATCAAAACAAAATCCTAAAAAGGTCTCTAACTCCTCAGTTTTCGAAGATACACCGGTCGGCATCAGGACATCCGCCTGACGGACTGCCTGGATCAATTCTTTAAGAGTTGGCAGTTCCCCTTTGGGGCCATGGAGGTAGCAAACCTCTGCCTTTGATTTTTCCAAAACATTTTTTCCTCTTTCGGGCATTGCCCAGGGGATAAGAAATCTCTTTCTTATGATTGATTCCTCCATCACTTCTTCAGAAGGTGTGAAAAAATCACATTACCAGAATCGGCATCGTTCCGGCCCACAGGGTTGGGGGGGTTGGAGAAGCTTTAGGGCGGAACCTTTGAGATTAAACTGCGTTGCCTAAACCTGGGTCATACCGCTATCTTACCGAAAACGAAGGTTACCCACAACATCTAATGACTCGCCTTCTAAAGCTTGGACAAGACGCCCAATCCTGTGGGCAGAGGCACAGTCCTTCAATTTTTTCACACATTCTCACTTGTTACGGGGAGGCCAGGTGGGCCTTGGAGACAGATACCGCTCCTTGAGCCCTTCGATTGAAAATGGTTTTGATTTACAGTAATCGATGACAGGCCGCTCCCAGTCTTCAACGAGTTGAGCTGCCCGGGAAACATCCTTCGCTATTTCGTGAGGGATGGAAATGACCCCATGTTGATCTCCGAAGATCAGATCGCCGGACTTTACCGTCAATCCTCCCACTTTTACCGGAAAGCCCACCTCCATCAGATGAACATGGGCATGAGAAACTGACACGCAACTCGAAAAGAAATGAAATCCAGCTTTCCGGACTTCTTCCAGGTCTCTTACCGAGCCGTCTGTCACGGCTCCGGCGCATCCCAGGGCTTTGTGAATGCCGGCATTTACCTCGCCCCAGAAGGACCCGATCACCGGCCGATCCAGGTCATGGATGACAGCGATTCGAGGCTCCGGTATCTTCATGATCTCCTCCCACCAGACCGGCGGCTCAATCCGGCGGCCTCCGGGGAATTCAGCGCTAATCACCGCAGTGACAGCATACCCGATCATGTTGCCCAGCTCCGGAAAGATACATTTAATCTCCGGCAGCATGAATCCCTCATTTCGAGGACGAATATCGAAAAGCTCTATGGCGTTCGCAATGGAGCATGTGGACCACCGGCTGATCTCTTCCAGATCCATCCTGCTGAGAATATGAGTCATCTGATACCTCCTGAGTTTCGACCCTCACATTTCACGATTTCTTCACTAACACAAATTGATTGAATTAATCAAAGAGATTTTCGCAAAAATGAGTTTCCCCGCAGGGTGAAAAAAGACTTGACAGAGGGAAAAGGCGATTGATAATATATAGCGAAATATCGTTCCGTAATACGAAATGATTTATGACGCCCCCGCAGGAATCGAAACCGAACAACCTTGTGCAGACAATCGAAAGAGTCTCACAAATCCTCGATATTCTGGGACAGAATCCTCAGGGGATTAGTGTTCGGGATCTCTCCTCTAAAGTGAGCCTTCCAAAAGGGACCACGCATCGCCTCCTCTCCTCACTGACCTACCTCGGCTACGTGCGCCAGGATTCGAAGACGAGAGACTATTCCCTGGGATTCAAACTGGTGGAGCTTGGAAATCTCCTTTTGGGGCAGCTCGATCTCCGGAAGGAAGCTGAACCTTTCTCAAGGGAACTGGCTGAAAAGACGAAGGAGACGGTCCATATTGTCGTTCTCGACCGCAATGAGATCGTCTATATCGATAAAGTAGAAGGAGATCATAATCCAAGCGGTCTGAGGATGGCCTCCCGGATCGGCCTCCGGAATCCCGCCCACAGCAGCGCTGTGGGTAAGGTTCTCCTCTCTCACTTCCCTGATGAGGAGTTGAATCAGTTTTTTAGGGGAAAAGGGCTCTCGAAAAGAACGGAAAATACAATTACGGATACGGCCCAGTTGAAAGAGCACCTTAAAATGGTCCGGAATCAGGGATATGCCATTGACGATGAAGAAAATGAGAAGGGGGTTCGATGCGTGGGCGCTCCTATCTATAATGAGGCGGGAAAAGCCGTGGCGGCAATCAGCCTCTCCGGTCCTGCTTTCCGTGTTACTAAAAAAATGGTTCAGGAATCCCTTAAGAAGGAGGTGATGGAAACAGCTCTGAGGATTTCTCAGCAATTGGGTTATCGGGAAGGAAGGTGATGCACAGTTCGGAGTTTAGAGTTCGGAGTTCGGAGTTAAGAATTAAGAATTTAGAGTTTTTAAAACAAGGAGGAAGGAAAGATGAAAAGCTTAAAACATTTTTCGATGATGGTTGCTGTGTTTATGGTTTTATTCTTTGCTATAGCTTTCTATGGAGCGCCGGCGTTTGGACAACCCAAGTACACATTAAAATTTAACCATGTGTTGGGTCAAAAAGAACCTTATCACCAGGGATTTACGAATTGGGCAAAAGCGGTTGAGGAGAAAACAAAAGGCGGCCTTAAGATTGAGGTCTTTCACAGCGCACAGCTTGGTGTTGAAGAAGATATTATTGAGCAGATAAGGGCGGGCGCAAATATAGGGCAGAATACCGACTCAGCCCGCATGGGTAATTATGTGCCCGGGATAGCTATTATGAATGGCCCGTATTTTGCTGAGAATCTTGCGGAAGTGGAAAAACTCACTAAATCGCCAACAGTCAAGGGTTTTCTTGACGAGCTGGCCAACAAACATGGTTTAAAAGTTCTATCTTTTAGCTGGGTCCAGGGCTACAGACATTTTTTTACGAATAAGCCCATCAGATCCCCGGAAGACTTAAAGGGCCTTCGCATCCGGACTCCCCCTGCCCCCATATGGCAGGAGTCTGTGCGCGCTCTCGGCGCAACCCCTGTCGCTCTTGCATTCGGAGAAATGTACCCGGCTCTTCAGCAAAAGGCGATGGACGGAGTTGAGCTGGTATACAACAACATACCCGCCGGACGTTTTTATGAGGTTCTTAAGTACGTAACCGAGTCAAGACATATCATGCTGGTCAATTACGAGGTCATCAGCGCGAAGTGGTTTAATAGTTTGCCTGCCGACTACCAAAAAATTATTGTAGAGGAATGTGAAAAAGCCGGAATCGAGACCTCTAAGCTCATTCTGGAGAAGCTTGAGAAAGAAGTCAAGGCGGACCTGACAACAAAGAGAGGGATGATCGTGGTGGATAATGTGGATATAGCCGCTTTCAAAAAGGCCGGAGAAAAGGCTTATGAGGTTTTGAAAATTGCTGATGTAAAGGACAAAGTCTTTAAGGAAATTGGAAAGAAGTAGTAGGAAGAGTGGGGAAACCGGCCCCTCCTCTTGTTGAGGATCGGTTCCTATATGCCATGGCGCTGCCGCGGCCGCGGCTCCCTTTGAAGGGCAAGGTCGCAGCCCCGGCAGGACCGGTTTCTCAAAGAGAGGAAAGGGTGCGAACCTTTATCGGAAAATCTGTCAAGTCGCGGCTTTCGTGGCCCGGATAACTATTAATGAGGATCCTATAGGGAATCGGAAGCTTCAGAAAAGCCGGGCCAGAGATGTTCCCCCTATGCATGGGATTATTCCTTTGGGTGTAAAGACCCGAATTCTAATCGGCAGAAAAATATTTCTTAGAGGTTAAGGGTAGAGGTGCTGGCTGATGAAAAATATTTACGAGTTTATCTGTAAGAAAGAGATGCTCGTCGCCCAATGGGCATTGGGGATTCTTGCATTATTGGTATTTGTTGCGGCGGTAGGGCGAACTTTATATTATCCCTTGAACTGGGCGATGGATGCGGCAACATTTCTTTTTGCCTGGACGGTTTTTCAGGCGCCGATGCCGCGATGCGATTGGATAGACTATTCTGCATTGAAGTGATCACGAGTAAACTCCCCCAGAAAGCGCAACTCTATCTCAAATTCATTAATTATATGATCATTGTTATTTTCTTGGCGGGCATGATCGGATATGGCTCGTGGCTTTCCTACACGACCCGATTGAGAACTTTTCAGGGGATTCCGGGTTTTAGTTATACGTGGGTTACGCTTAGTGTGCCGATTGGTTGTGCTCTGATGTTGATCACCGCGATTTTGAAAATCAAAACTTTTTTGCGAGCGATATCGACGGGTGAATCGATCGAGAAGCATGAAGGCGTTAGTGGTGAAATAATCTGAATAGAGTTTCATTGTTATTGACAGCAAGGAGATTATAAAATGACGTTAGTATTGGTTCTGTTTTTTCTCTTTATGTTAATGGGAATGCCAGTCCCCTTTGCCCTTGGTATTTCCGGAGTTGCCTTCTTTCTACTGAATCCAACGTTGCCATTGACAATGCCCGTTCAACAAGTGCTTTCCCAAACACAAAACTTTCTTCTGCTTGCAATTCCATTGTTTGTTTTAGCCGGCAACTTACTCAACGCGACCGGCATTACCGAACGAGTCATGAAACTGGCGTCGGTTCTCACGGGACATATGCGTGCCGGGACGGCGCAGAGCAACATGGTGTTAGCTGCATCGCTGGGCGGGATTACGAGTTCGGCGATTGGTGACGCCGCCATGCTCTCGCGCGTGTTAGGACCGGGCATGATAAAAAAGGGATATTCCGGAGGATTCTCGGCAGCCGTCATTGGTTGCAGCTCGTTAATCACGACGATGATACCCCCCGGTATCGGGCTGG
>MGQQ01000041.1 GCA_001798855.1 Deltaproteobacteria bacterium RBG_16_49_23
GCATAGGTCACAGGGCTCTCTTAGAAGCAATGGCTTGGCTGAGGCGTCCTCTTTATTTTTCCCTTGTGTCTCTCCGCCAGAACCAAGTTTTCTAACCTCTAATCCTTCCGGTCGAGCAATTACCAAATTTTCTTCCTCCTTCAGGACCACCACAGAATAATCCCTCTTCTCCCTTCCCCGGGTGACCATGATACAGGATGAGAGTAATGCGAATCCGTCGTCCCGATGATATCCGCAAGCCAATTCACAAGCCATACATGAAACACATTTTTTTGGATCGACTCTCATTCCCATATCCACACTCCTTTGAAACCGCTCCACTCCCGTTTCGATGTGGGGAGTGAGTAATCATTTTCCCTTTTCAAGAAGGGCCTTCAACTTCGGTATCCTTTCAATTCTCTTTTTGGCGACCAGGGTAAACGATCTCGGCACATCGGCCATCAGATGCTTCGACTGCTCGGCTGCAACCTGATAGAATTTCAGGATCTTTTCCTCCATGGCCAGAGCCTCTTTTAAAAAATCTGAATATCCTGCATCTTTTATGGGCGGGGTCTTGATTTTGTAGTCCTCCGGATTAAGATCAAAGGCAAAGCACCCTTCAAGTGCATCGGTGATCACACCATAGTAAGCCCGCTCAATCTGGGTGACGTACTTCCCATTCTCTCTGGCAAAGGTGAGAAAAAGATCCTTATCCTGCTCATATCTCTTTGACAGTTCCTCATAGAATTTCGCCGATTCATTTTCCAGCTCTCTGGACAGGCTGATCGCCCCGGAACAGGTATTAATTTCCATCGGTCTTTACCTCCTCAATCGAGCCTTGATTTCAGATTTGAGATTTAAGATTTCGGATTTTTCAATTCCTGCCTGCCGGCCCCGGTCCCGACCGAGGGCGGGGCAGGCAGGCGCCATCTGCGATCTGCGATCAAGGATTTTTTAGAACCACCTCTGGATGATGACTTTGCTTTCCGTGAAGAAACGAACCGCCTCCCGGCCCTGTGTGTGCAGGATCCCAAAGAAGGAGTCTTTCATCCCGCTGAAGGGGAAAATAGCCACCGGGGCCACGATTCCAATGTTGATCCCCACATTCCCGCTCGTCACGCTGTATTGAAATTCTCTCGCACTCCTGCCGTTCTGCGTAAAGATCGCATGGCCATTGCCAAAGGGGCTGGCATTGCAGATCTCAACCGCCTCCTCCAGAGTCTTTGCCCGAAACACACTCATCACCGGACCAAAGATCTCCTCACTCCCTATTCGCATCTCAGGGGTCACATTTTCAAAGACCGTCGGCCCCACAAAGCAGGTCTCCGGGCATCCCCCATCGACCTTCGGCTTCCTTCCATCCAGTCTCAGTTTCGCCCCTTCTTTGATCCCGATCTCAATGTAGCCCATGATCTTATCCCTCTTTTCCTTGTCCCTCACAGGCCCCATCTGGATCGCCTCATCCAGTCCATATCCCATCTTGATTCGGGAGGACATGGCCGCTACTTCCTCCATAAAACCGTTGTAGAATTTGTTATCCTCCCCCACTACGAGAAGATTGGCGCCGGCTAAGCAGCGTTGCCCCGCATTGCCAAAAAAAGAGGTCATCAATGCTGGAATCGTCGCTTTCACATTGCAATCCGGCATGATCACCATAAAGTTCTTGGCCCCGCACTGGGCAATCACCCGTTTCCCCGTCTCACCGCATTTCCGGTAGATCACATCCCTTCCCGTAGGCGTGGATCCAACAAAGGTGATCCCTACAATATCTTTATGCTCCAACATCCCGTCCACCACGGTTCTCCCCCCATTGACCACGTTCCACACCCCGGGGGGAAATCCAGCTTCTTCTGCCAACTCAGCAAGTCTCCATTGGCTCAGGGGCACCTCGCTCGATGGTTTGATCACAACGCAGTTTCCCGTGGCCACCGCATAAGGAGCTGACCACAGAGGGATCATAAAGGGGAAGTTAAAGGGACCGATGATCCCGAACACCCCGAGAGGCGATGGAATGACCCATTCATCAATTCCTGTCGCTATATCCTCTGAATAGTAGCCCTGCATCAAGGTGGGGATGCCGCAGGAGACCTCCACGTTTTCGATCCCCCGTCTCGTTTCACCCCGGGATTCGTCAATGGTCTTTCCATGCTCCATGGTCTGGATCCGGCTTAATTCCTCAAAATTCTCTTCAAGCAATCCCTTGAATCTGAAGAG
Source organism: Deltaproteobacteria bacterium RBG_16_49_23 (assembly GCA_001798855.1). GTDB lineage: Bacteria > Desulfobacterota > BSN033 > BSN033 > UBA1163 > RBG-16-49-23. The sequence goes on from MGQQ01000041.1 coordinate 2,194, forward strand.
AATCCTTGATCTGGCAAGAGGGGTCGTTCTCCTCCAGTCCGGGAATGCGGCCTGGGCTGCCTCCACGGCAGCATGGATCTCCTCTTTGGTCGAGATGGGACATTTTCCGATCACCTTTCCCGTTGCCGGGTTGACCACATCCATAATCTTTCCCTTCGTATCCACCCATTCTCCGTTGATATAGTTCTTCACTTCTTTGATACCTTTAATCGGTTCCTCTAAAAGCGCCATTGATGTTGACCTCCCTTTTGTTTTATGTTTTGCCTTCTCCTAATCTGGCATAGCCAGAATTAAATAGGCTTCTGTAGTTGGAAAATGGATTTGAACATTAAGGTTTTTTCAGTTAATGATCGGACCGGATGGGTTTAGGTATACAGAAAGGGTATTTTTTTGTCAAGAAAAAAAATGTTATAATTATTATAATATTTCTAATTTAACTCAATATGGTATAGTTACTCTACGAGGAGAATCCATCTTATTAGTTGTTAAGTGATAGATTTTATTTGTTTTTTTGTAGTTCACAGAGTTCAATCAGAACGCCGCTTGAGGATTTTGGGTGGATGAAGGCGACCTTTGTGTTGTGGGCTCCGGGCCTGGGTTTTTGATCGATCAGGGTTGCTCCCTTATCAAGGTAAGCTTTGACCTCTGCCTCCACATCCTCCACCTCAAAACAGATGTGATGGATTCCCTGTCCTTTCGTCTCCAGGAATTTCACCAGCGGGGAATCCGGCTCGGCGGGCTGGACCAGTTCGATGTTCGACTCCCCGATTTTAAAGAAGCCCACTTTCGTCTTCTGGGCTGTCACCACTTCGACCCCTGAAAGAGTGAGGCCCATCACCTCCTGATAGAACTTAGCGGCCTCTTCAAGATTGTTCACGGCAATCGCAATGTGATTAATCTTTTTAAGCATTGAAGTATCCTTTCTTTACGTAAGTCGGAAGGGGCAAGGGGTAAGGGGTAAGGGGTTTAATCATACACCTTACGCCTAACGTCTTCCGCCTGACGGGGTTATGTGGTTTTAACGTTCTCCTGGATATACTTAATGATGTCTTCTGTGGAGGTGCCGGGTTGAAAGATCTCCCTGATTCCCGCCTTTTTAAGCGCTGGAATATCATCGACAGGGACGATGCCTCCTCCAAAAACGAAGATATCTTCAGCCCCTTTCTCTTTTAGAATCTGGACGACCTTTGGAAAGAGATTGTTGTGAGCGCCGGAAAGACTGGAAAGGCCCACGATATCCACACTTTCCTGGATGGCAGCACTGGCAATCTGTTCGGATGTCTGCCGTATCCCCGTGTAGATGACCTCCATTCCTGCATCTCTCAAGGCACGGGCAATAACCTTTGCCCCCCTGTCATGACCATCCAATCCTGGCTTTGCAATAAGCACTCTGATCTTTCGAGGCATACTCTCCTCCGTAACAATTTCGGATTGCGGATTTCGGATTTCGGAATGGAAAAACTAAATTCCATTTTTTAATTTTTTATTCCGCATTCGGCAATCTGCAATCCGCATTCGTTTATCTTTCCCTGTATTCCCCGAACACCTCCCGCAGAGTATCCGAGATCTCTCCCAGGGTGGCATAAACCTTGACTGCCTCTAAAATGGGTGGAACCAGATTGTCCGCCCCCTGGGCGGTCTTCTTGAGAACGGCTAACGCCTCCTTCACTTTTGTGTTATCTCTTTCTTTTTTAATCCTTGCCAGTTTTGCCTTCTGGTATTGTTCCATCTCAGGTTTGATACGAAGGATATCCCTGAGGGGTTCCTCCTTGACCTGAAACTGATTCAAGCCAACAATGATCCGCTTCTTGGTTTCGATCTCTTTTTGATATTGATAAGCGCTCTCGCCAATCTCTCCCTGGATGTACCCCGATTCAATGGCTTTGATGGCTCCCCCCATGGCTTCGATCTTTTCGATATAGTCGACGGCCTTCTTCTCTATCTCATCGGTGAGGGTTTCCACGGCATATGACCCACATAGAGGATCGATCATATCCGCCACCCCGGTTTCGTAGGCGATGATCTGCTGAGTTCTTAAGGCAATCCTTACGGAATCCTCTGTCGGCAGGGCATAGGCTTCATCTCTGGAATTGGTATGAAGCGACTGTGTTCCTCCTAACACGGCTGCCAGCGCCTGGAAAGCAACCCTCACCACATTGTTGTCGGGCTGCTGGGCTGTGAGAGAACATCCGGCTGTCTGGGTGTGAAACCGCAACATGCACGAATCATCCTTTTTCGCTTTAAATCGCTCCTTCATGATTTTTGCCCACAGCCTCCGGGCGGCCCTGAATTTGGCGACCTCCTCGATGAAGGTGTTATGACAGCAGAAGAAGAAGGCGAGTCTGGAGGCAAAGGAGTCGACATCGAGGCCCGCTCGGATGGCGGCCTCCACATAAGCAATGCCGTCAGCTAATGTAAAGGCGACTTCCTGGACAGCGGTGCAACCTGCCTCGCGCATATGATAGCCGCTGATGCTGATCGTATTCCAACGGGGGACACGTTCTTTACAAAACGCAAAAATATTCGTGACGATCCGCATCGATTCAAGGGGCGGGTAGATGTAGGTTCCCCTCGCCGCATATTCTTTTAAGATATCGTTCTGGATCGTTCCCTGAAGGACTTCACTTTTTACCCCCTGTTTTTCTGCTACCGCGATGTACATTGTTAGAAGGATGGCGGCTGTGGAGTTGATCGTCATAGAGGTGGAGACTTTATCCAGAGGGATACCATCAAAAAGAATCTCGATATCTTTCAGGGTATCAATCGCGACCCCGACCTTTCCTACCTCGCCGTCAGATAGAGAATGGTCGGAGTCATAGCCGATCTGCGTTGGAAGGTCGAAGGCGACACTTAATCCGGTCTGCCCCTGCTCAAGGAGAAATTTATAGCGCTTATTTGTCTCTTCGGCTGTAGCGAATCCGGCATACTGCCGCATGGTCCAAAATCGGCCTCGATACATGGTGGGTTGAACTCCCCGGGTAAAGGGAAATTCTCCGGGGAAACCGAGGTCGCTGCAATAATCGATATCTTCCGTATCCGAAGGGGTGTATAGACATTTAAGCTCAATATGGGATGTCGTCTTGAAAGAGGGTTCCCGTTCAGGAGATTTCGAAAGAGTCTTCTGAAGTGTCGTCTTCTCCCAGCGCTCCTGTTCTTCTCGAATCTTTTTAGGCATAAATCACCTCTACTTCCGTAAGTCGTAAGGGGTAAGTCGTGAGTGGTAACTGCAAATCAAAAATGATTTTTGATACGCCTTGCGCCTAACGCCTCACGCCTTACGATTTCATTTACAATGGTATATTTCCGTGTTTCCGCCAGGGATTGGCATCGACTTTGTTCTTTAAAATATCCAGGGCCTGTATGATTTTGGGGCGGGTTTCCTCGGGCTCAATGATCTCATCCACATACCCCAACTCTGCTGCCTTATAAGGGCTGGCAAATTTCTCCTGGTATTCAGCGACCAGTTGTTGGCGCGTCTCCTTGAGGTCTTTTGCCTCTTTGATCTCATTCCGGAAGATGATGTTGACCGCTCCTTCCGCGCCCATGACGGCAATTTCTGCCGTCGGATAACAGTAGTTGATATCTCCTCGAATATGTTTACTCGACATCACATCGTAGGCTCCGCCATAACCCTTTCGGGTGATGATCGTAATCTTCGGGACAGTGGCCTCACAGAAAGCGTAAAGGAGTTTGGCTCCGTGCCGGATGATGCCCCTTTCTTCCATGTCCATTCCAGGAAGAAAACCGGGGACATCGACAAAGGTGATCAGGGGAAGGTTGAAGCAGTCGCAGAAGCGAACGAATCGTCCCGCTTTTACCGAAGAATCCGGATCAAGAGAACCCGCCAACCAGTTGGGTTGATTGGCAACAATACCAACAGGCATTCCATTGTACCGGGCGAAGCCGACAACAATATTCTTTGCCCAATCCTTCTGCACCTCAAGAAAATAGCCATTGTCAACAGTGCCCAGGATGATCTTTTTTATATCGTAGGCTTTTTTAGAATCTTCTGGGACAACCGTCTTTAGAAATTCATCCATTCGATTCGGATCATCTGTACAGGGGATCTCAGGGGGCTTCTCACGATTATTTTGAGGGAAGAAGCTTAGGAGTTCTTTGATGAGGCGAATGGTATCCTGATCATTCTCTCCGGCAAAGTGAGCTACTCCACTCTTTTCCATATGGACCCTGGCTCCGCCCAAGAGATCGGAAGTGATGGGCCTTCCGTCCGGGGTCTCTGTTTTGCCTATGGCCGCCTTGATCACATCAGGGCCGGTGATATGCAGGTAGCTTGTGCCTTTGGTCATGAGGATGAAGTCAGTAATGGCGGGAGAGTAGACCGCGCCTCCGGCGCAGGGTCCCATGATCGCTGAGATCTGAGGGATGACACCGGAGGCGAGGGTATTTCTTAAAAAGATGTATGCATACCCCGCAAGGCTTTCCACCCCCTCTTGAATTCTTGCCCCTCCGGAGTCATTGAGACCAATGACAGGCGCTCCGGTCTTCATGGCGTGATCCATCACCTTGCAAATCTTCTCCGCAAAGGCCATTCCCAGAGCGCCGCCAAAAACCGTAAAATCCTGAGAAAAGACATAGACCAGGCGTCCATTCACTTTTCCGTAACCGGTCACGACCCCATCGCCCCAGAACTTCTTGTTTTCCATTCCGAAATCATGGCAGCGATGGGTGACAAACCTGTCCAACTCCACAAATGTTCCCGGATCGAGGAGAAGATCGATTCGTTCTCGGGCGGTCAGTTTTCCATCTTTATGCTGTTTGTCGATTCTTTCCTGACCACCCCCGAGTGAGGCCTCCGCTCTCCTCTTCTCCAGTTCTTTCCGTATGGCTTCAATCGATCTCATGGATGGGTTCTCCCTTCTCATTACCACCCCTCACCCCCGCCTGCCAAAGAACTTGTTCGACGGGCAGGTTTCCCCTCTCCTCAGTGGGGAGAGGGATGGGGTGAGGGGGCATTTTCAATGATTTTTAAACTCCTCCTCGATCATTTTTTCTGCAATGGAGTACGGGTCGGTTCGGCGTTTCGTCAGATCATCGAGGATGTTTTCCCATTCTCCGTCTTTCTCAATCTTTTGGATAAAACGGGACATGACCTCTGTTTCAAGGACTTCGAGAAAAGTGGCCTTTGCCCTTTCCCTTAGCTTCTTTTCCAGAGCCTGGCCCTGCTCCAGCGCCTGTTTGTGGCGGTATATCCCGTAGACCAATTCAAAGATTCCTTTTCCCAGGATGGCTTCGGTTTTAAAGATGGGAGGTTCCCAGCCGTTTTCTCTCTTCCGACCCATTTCGAGGACCATCCGGAGATCCCGTTCGGCCTTTTCCGCGCCTTCCCGTTCACATTTGTTGATGACAAAGATGTCGCCGATCTCAATGATTCCTGCTTTGATAGCCTGGATGTCGTCTCCCATACCGGGGACGAGAACAACGATCGAGCTATGTGCGGTATTGACGATCTCCACCTCGTCCTGACCGACGCCAACGGTCTCGACGATAATAATGTCCTTGCCCATTGCGTCCATCACATTGACGATATCCTGGGTGGAGCGGGAAAGTCCTCCCAGGCATCCCCGTGTTGCAAGGGAACGGATAAAGACGCCTTCGTCTGTGGCATGGCGCTGCATCCGGATCCGGTCGCCCAGGATGGCTCCTCCGGTAAAAGGGCTGGTGGGATCGACAGCAACAATTCCCACGGTCTTTCCTTCCTTACGGAAGATATCCACCATCTTATCGACCATCGTCGATTTTCCAGAGCCAGGTGGACCTGTAATCCCAATGATGTAGGCTTTTCCTGTATTGGGATAAAGTTCCCTTAAGGCATCCATGGCGGAGGGGATCCGATCATCAATATCCCTCATCAACCTGGAAGCCGCCCGAATGTCTCCATCGAGGATACGCTTGGCCAAACCTGCTTCCATAGTGGAAAGACTATAACAAAACTTTTTATAACTCTCAAGAAATTTTATGATGTTTTTTCAAAGAGTTCATTCATGACTTGCCCACGAAACCGGTTCATCCTTTTTACCTACCTTTACCCCGTTAGAAATAATGCCCCGCTGGAATTTTTAACGGGGTTTACTACAGAAAAAGGGAGCGCCTTAAAGGATTACTGAAAGAGCATATCGAGGGAAGCCCCAAACTGGCGGAAACTGGCGAATTTGAATGGTTAAGGTTTGAAGGCTAAGAGCATTTGTGTTTCCGTTCCTTCCCTCTTTTCATGAAATTCTGCTTTGAGGGGTGTACCAACTTTGATGTATTCTGGTTGCCTGGCATCCACTCCGATGATTCGAGCCACGGTTTTTACTCCTTCCTCCAATTCGACAACTCCAACAACGTAAGGATTATTGCGATTGAAGCCTTCTTTGGCCATGTAGGGTGGAGCGACCGTGATGCTGGTAAAGGCAGCCAGCTTACCAATGCCTTTGAACTGAACCCACTCCATCTCGCTGCTAAAACAGGATACACAGATTGGACGAGGGGGTAGGGCGAGCGCCCCACATTTCTTGCATTTCGAGCCCATGATTTTTTCTTTGTTTAGAAATTGTTCGTAAGCAGTATCATTGAATGGTTTCTCGGCCATTGGTTTACAACCCCCTGTCATTCTGAACTTGGTTCAGAATCTAAAAAAATGAGACCCTGGCACGAAGTGATGAACGAATGTGAATCAACGAGTTCAGGGTGACGAATAACGCAAGAATTTTCTTTGTATTTTTTTTAAATTCTTCACCTGTAAGGAAGAGTGTTTTATCTCCTCTCCAGAATCGTAAAGGTACAAGTTCCGCCAGTCCCCCCAAGGTTGTGTGCGGCCCCCACTCTAAGATTTGAATTTTGAACCTGCCTTTTGCCTGCTTGCCCTCGGAGTTGTAACCATACCTCACACAGCTGAGCTACACCCGTAGCACCTACAGGATGTCCTTTGGTTTTGAGTCCTCCAGAGGTATTGATGGGAATCGAACCGTCAAGTCGGGTCAAACCTCCTGCTACAGCTTTATATCCTTCTCCTGGTTTAAAGAAACCGAGATCCTCCATATGGACGATCTCGGCGATGGAAAAGCAGTCATGGACCTCGGAGAATTGAATATCTTTGGACGTTAAGCCAGACATCTCGAAGGCTTCCTTTGCCGCATATCTTGTGGCTTCGTAAGATGTCAGATTTTTTTTGGCGTGGAAACTATAGCTACTTCCTTGTCCCATACCCGCTAAATAGATCGGATCATCGGTAAAATTTTTAGCGATATCCTCTGCAACGAGTAGAAGACACGAAGCCCCATCGCTGATGGGACAGCAATCAAAGAGATGCATAGGCCAAGCGACTGGAGGGTTCACTATCGGATCCCTGAGGAAATCCTTTTCATCTCTCCATTCAGGCACCGGTTCTCCTTTCTTACGGCACTTTTCAATCCGGGCATTCATGAAATCCCGGATGGTCATCGGAAACTGCGCTTTCGGATTTAGAGGGGCATTGTTGTGGCTTTTGATGGTCACATTAAATAAGGCTTCTCTGTCAGCGCCATATTTAGCAAAATAAGCGGTAGCCATTGTTCCGAAGACTCCAGGGAAGGTAAATCCGGCAGCCACTTCATAAGGACTGGAAGCCATGGCCAAGCCCTCAGCCACTTCTTCGGTGGTCCGCCTGGACATCTGTTCGAATCCACCCACCAAAACAATGTCATAGAGTCCAGACGCTATGGCTAAGACGCCTTCTCTAAAGGCTAAAGCACTCGAGGCGCAGGCTCCCTCCGTCCTGGTCACCGGTTTGGGCACATGGCCCAATAAATCAGCAATGATTGGTCCCCAGTGGGATTGATTCACAAAAAAATCGTTACTGTAATTTCCGACATAGATGGCATCGATGTCTCTGGGATTAAAACCTTTGTCAATAGAATCTGCCATTTCAACAAAAGCCTCAGCAAAGAAATCCTTGCAGTTTCGGTCTTTGAAGAGACCGAGTTTTGTCAAACCGCCACCGACAACGGCCGCCCCTCTTGAAAGTTTTCTTTTCCGCATTTGATTATCACCTCTCACATGAGAGCTCTGAAAACTACTTTTGGCTTTCATGTAATCGTCACATAATCCCTGCCTACCGGCCCCCTGCCTGCCGGCAGGCAGGGGGCCCCGACCGAGGGCGGGGCAGGCAGGCGTGTAATCAGAGATTTCTGGACTTTTTCAGAAATCTCCTCATCTCACTCTTCTGGCTTCACCCACCCAGTATTTCTCCCGTAGTTCCCTCTTGAGAACTTTACCATAAGGATTTTTGGGTATCTCTTTGATGAATTCTACGGACTTTGGTTTCTTGTAGCTTGCCATATATTGCTTACAGAAGTTTATGATTTCATCTTCGGTTGCCTTTTGGCCTGGCTTCAGGGAGATAATAGCCTTGATCGCTTCTCCCCAGGTTTCATCCGGAACTCCGATGACCGCTACTTCATGGATTGCAGGATGCTTAAGGATCACATCTTCAATCTCTCTCGAATAAATATTCTCGCCGCCACTGATGATCATATCCTTTGCCCGATCAAGGATATAGACATAACCTTTTTCATCCATAATCCCGAGATCACCCGTATGCACCCATCCACCGCGCAAAGTTTCTGCAGTGGCTTTTGAATTTCTCCAATATCCCTTCATCATCACTTCTCCCCGGACGACGATCTCTCCCATCTTTCCTGGTGGAAGCTCATTGTCATGCTTGTCGAATATCTTGACTTCCACATCTGTCCTTGGGATTCCAGCCGATGTCAGACGCTTCATCTGTTCTTCTGTCCCCTCTAAAAGATGTTCTTCTTTCCGCAGATAGGTAATCGTCATCGGGGATTCTGCCTGACCAAAGAGTTGGACAAACACCTGCCCCATCTTTCTGACTGCCTCTTTAAGATCTTCTTCATAGATAGGAGCTCCGCCGTAGTTAATACATTTAATGGAACTGAGGTCATATTTGTCGATCTCAGGAGAAGTAACGAGTCGCTTGATCATGGCTGGAGCCGCAAACATATTGGTCACTTTTCTTCTCTGAATGGTCTCAAAAACTGTTTTAGGATCGAATGTTTTTACATGAAGAATGATATTCGCCGCTCCTTTGGCTATATTGGGTATGCCATAAAGGCCGCTTCCGTGGCTTAAAGGCGCCGCATGAAGGATCACATCATCAGGGCCGAGAGGGGTCATATCGGCAAAAAAGTTCATCGTCATCATCATAATGACATGATGGGTGAGCATCGCTCCCTTTGGTTGCCCGGTGGTCCCGGAAGTATAAAAAAGCCATGCTAAGTCATCGCGTCCAACATCTACATCGAAAAACTTTGGAGAATTATCCTTAGTCAGTGTCTCATAATGAAGCATTCCTTCCAAAGGCTTAGTCGTGCAGAGGTAATGCTTTACCCGTGGCATTTCGTTCTTTAGGGCATAGAGGGAATCTCTGAAGTCTTCGCCTAAAACGACTGCTACCGCTTCGGAGTTATCGATGATGAAAGCACACTCTTTTGGATGGAGCCGGAAATTGATAGGAACTGTTCCTATTCCAGCCTTGAAACAGGCAAAGAGGGTTTCAATGAACTCCGGACAGTTATGTAAAAGGATGGCCGCATTATCCCCTTTATTGATCCCCAAACTTCTAAGGGCATTGGCCAGTTTGTTAATTCGTTCATTAGCCTGTTGATAGGTGAGTTCATAATCTCCATAGGCGATGGCCAATCTTTCTGGAAAAGTCCTTGCCGCTTTTGTAAAAAGCGTTCCAAGATTAATCGTCATAAAAACCCCCTTTATCATTCCATCATTATCATTGGAATACCAACTGTCATTATGCGAACTTACAGGTGATTCCGCCATCGACGACGAGCTGGGTCCCTGTCACATACTTGGCTTCATCTGAAGCCAGATACAGGGCCGCATAGGCCACGTCCCATGCATCGCCCATCTTTCCTGTAGGGCATTGCTTGTTTCTGATTTCGAACATCTTCTCGATATCCCCCCCTGCATAGGCTTGTTTAAGCGGCTCAACAAACATCGGGGTGTGCATTAAGCCTGGCAGAATCGCGTTTGCACGAATATTTTTTGCTGCATACTGGAGCGCAACACACTGTGTGAACCCAAGAATGCCTGCCTTGGTAGTATAGTAAGTGATGTAGGGTATCCCTGTGTAGCGAATTGCAGCAATGGATGATATGTTGATAATAACGCCGCCCCCTTGTTTTTCCATATGGGGTAACACATATTTGCATGTCAGAAACATGCTCTTTAGATTGATTGCCATAATTCGATCCCAGGTCTCTTCGCTTGTCTCCACCGGACCGCCGGGGACAACGACACCCACATTGTTGTGGAGGATATCGATGCGGCCATAAATTTCTATGCATCGTTCGACCATGGCTTTGACTTCCTCAGATTTCGAGACATCCACCTTATGAACGGTACAGATACCCCCTTCCTTGTCGATGATCGATTTCGTCTCTTCCGCCGCGGCAAGGTTAATATCGGTCGCAAAAACCTTGGCCCCTTCCTGGGCAAAAAGGACTGAAGTTGCCTTACCATTTCCCCATCCCGGGCCAACGGCCCCGGCGCCTGTTACAATCGCCACTTTATTTTTTAATCGTTCTCCCATGTTCTTCACCTCCCTCACCTTGATTAGCAATACGAATGCCAATATGATGAATTAGGGAGTAGCTGATAATTTATTGTAAATTCAAGGGTCTTCTTGCACGGGGAGGGGTGTGTAGAATGAACATTTTTATTTTAAATTTGCAATATTGCGAATTATTGGCAAATTTACAAATGATTCTGTAGAAAAAAATTATTTTTGAATCTCATGGTGCTTTATTTTGCGGTAGAGGGTGGCCGGATGGACTTTCGCATGAAGGGATGCTTTATTTAAGTCTTTAGGAAATTTTTTTAAGAGGTTTTCTACATATCTCTTCTCGAACAATTCTTTGGCCTTGTCATAGGGATAATCCAAGAAATCATAATCCTCTTCTCCACGGAAGATGGTGATATGTTCGAGAATATCCTTGTCCGTGATGGTTTCTCCGGTATGAAGGGCCACGATTCTTTCGACGACATTTTGAAGCTCCCTCACATTTCCTGGCCATTCGTGGTTCATAAGAACTTGTAATGCCTTATGATGGATGACTTTTTTATCCTTATTCATCGAAGAGCAATATTTCTCTATAAAATAGTTGGCCAATAGAGGGATGTCCTCTCGCCTATCTCTGAGTGGAGGTAAGTCTATTTTGATCACATTGATTCGATAAAAGAGATCTTTTCTAAAACGTTTCTTCACGACTTCTTCTTGAAGATTTTTATTCGTCGCCATAATCACTCTGACATCTACTGGATAGGGCTTTGTGCCCCCCACCCGAATCACTTCCTTTTCTTGCAGACACCGAAGCAATCTGATCTGCAATGAAGGGCTTGCTTCTCCTATTTCATCAAGGAATAATGTCCCACTATCGGCTTCCTCAAAATATCCTTTGGTCGTTTTGAAAGCCCCTGTAAAAGCGCCTTTTTCATAACCAAAAAGGGTCGTTTCAAGGAGATTTTCAGGCAACCCACCGCAGTCGAGCGCTAAAAAGACAGATTTTTTTCGAATACTATTCATATGGATGGCATGAGCCGTTAATTCTTTGCCGGTACCGCTCTCTCCCTGGATGAGAACATTACTTTCCACTTCGGAGGCTTTTTTAATTAACTCGAATATCCTTTGCATGATTGCGCTTCGCCCAATAATGTTAGAAAATAATGATTCACTTTTTAATCTACTCTTCAATAATAAATTTTCTCTCTCTAATCTTCCCTGATAAACAGCATTCTTGACGGTGATTAATACCTTCTCTGTTTCTTCAAAGGGTTTCATTAAGAAATCAAACGCCCCTAATTTCATTGCCCGGACAGCGTTCTCCACCGTTCCATAAGCAGTGATGATGATGACCGGGGTGAGAGGATTGATTTCTTTAATTTGTTTTAAGATATCTATTCCATCGGCATCCGGAAGTCTGATATCCAGGATCACTAAATCGTATGAAAATCCCCTGAAAAAACCCAACCCGTCGGAACCGTTGGAGGCTGTTTTTACGGAGAAATTAGTCTTTTCAAGAATCTTTTGGAAATATTCTCGCGAAAAGAGCTCATCATCAATGATTAATACTTTTTCTTCTTTCGCCATAGGATCTATACCCTTATGAGTCGTTTAACTTGCAGGAAGGGTGATCGTAAAAGCGCTGCGCAGCCCTACTTCGCTTTCGACATTTATATGGCCGCTATGGTTTTTCACAATTTGATATGCAAAACTTAAACCAAGCCCGTGTCTTTTCCCATTCTTTTGGAGCGAAAAGAAAGGGAGAAAGATTTTATTAAGATACTCCTTTGGTATCCCTGTTCCGGTATCTAAGAAAATAATTTTGACCTCTTTTTTTATCTTATCATATGCGGTTTCGATTTGAAGACTTCCTCCATTCTGAAGGGCTTGGATGGCATTGGTCAAGATGTTTAAGAAGCATTGTTTGAGTTGAATTCCATCCCCCAATATTGGTGAAACATCCGGGTCCCACCCTGTTTTAATGGACACATCGTTTAAGCTCTCTCCGAATTGCTCTCGCAGGGCTTGAAGCGAATTCGTTAGAACTTCATGGATATCGGTTCTCGAAAAGGTGAGATAAGGGTCTTTAATGCAATTCAGAACACTGGTTATAATTCTTAAACATTCCTTGCCGGCTTTTGAAATGGTTTCTGCCAGGTCCTTTTTGGGGTCTCCGGTCTCCATTTCTTTCAATAACATTTCAGAAAAATTAACCACCCCGATTAATGGGTTATTCAGTTGATGGGCAATCCCTCCCATGAGTTCAGAATATAAGGCTAATTTTTCGCTCAAGTGCAATCTCTCTTCCATCTCCTTCTTCTCTGTTAGGTCGAAAAGCAGGCATAATTTTGCAATGGATTTGCCCCTGGTATTCTTGATGTCGGATATACGAATAGAGGCCGGGAAAGTCGTTTGGTCCTTCTTAACACAGATGACTTCCTTGGAGGCGTAGACATTTTTTCTTTCCGATCCTCTGTTGAATTGAATTCCCGTAAAGAGACAATCTATTTTTTTCTTTAATACCTCTTCTTCCATATAACCAAAGATAGTTTCCGCCGTCTTATTAAAAATAAGGATTCTACCCGAGAGGTCTGTGCTGATCACTATGTTGGGGGAGGAATCGATGAGGGATTCAAGAAAGTTCTTGGATTCTTGCAGCTCTTTCGTTCTCTTTTCGACAAGCCTCTTCTCTTGACCTAACTCTTGGGCATGCTCATGGAGCAAAATAAAGTACTTTTCTGATAAAAAGGGAGCTCCTCTGGCTCGATAAGTTATCTGTTGGGAATAGTATTGTGGAATATAGTGGTCGATAATAATATCGAAAGAGGTTCCATTTCTTAATAGCTTGTAATAGGGTTTTTTTACACCCTGTTCAAGGGTCCTTGGGAAGGCTTCCTCGAAGGTTTTCCCCAATATTTTTTCTCTTTCAATTTGCGATGCTTCCTCCTGTTTTTTGTTCATTCTGATGATTTTCCCTTTTTTATCGAGGAGCATCATTCCGATGGGTAGATTTTCAATCAAATCTTCTGAAAAACTCAATCGTTTGCTGCTTGCCGTCTTCTTCTTGTTCATCGGTTTTCGCTTCCTTTCCCCACACTTGGTTCTAAAATAGCAAAAGAATGCAGAGGGGTCAACCTGCCTTTTGTATGTTTGCAAAATATTAGCAGAATCGCAAAATAAAAAATTCTTTTTAAGGTTCTTCCGACATTTCTGTAGGTCCTGTCTTTTTCCCTCCCCTTTGCTAAAGGGGAGGTTAGGAGGAGTTACTTTAAGCGTCAGTTCAGCCAGGACACTTTGTATATCAAGCAATACCTCATGATCCCAAAATCGTATAACGTTAATTCCCTGCGCTTTCAGGTATTCTGTACGAGTTGCATCATATTCCTTTTTCTCGCGACGGTTGTGCTGTCCGCCGTCCAATTCTACCGCAAGCTTCATGGTCGGACAGTAAAAGTCTAAAATATAAGGACCGATGCTGTACTGGCGAAAAAATTTCATCCCATAGAACTGTCTGTTTCGCAGGTATGCCCAGAGGGTCTTCTCCGTCTCGGTCTGATTGCGCCTCAACTCTCGCCGCCTTTGCTTTAATGTCGGATCATTCCGTAAGAATTTCATAACTCCCCTTCACCCCCTCTTATTCTTAAGAGGGGAATAACACCCACACAAAAGCCGGAAGAACCCTTTTTAATAAATCTAATTTCTCACAACAGGAATATTTTATCAATCTCAATAGGTTAGAATTTAATGTTACTTTAGAAATGTTAGCGCTTGTCTTGCGATTTCTTCAAATTGGCATGTTTAAAATTTAGATCCTATGGAGGTGGGATTATGAAAGGTGAGCAGGCTTGCATGAGGCCATGTTTCAGGCACATCCTTATTCCTTGATTCCCCTCGATTCAAAAAGCTTCATAATTTCGGTCCTTCCCTCCTTTTTCGCTTTTGCATAGGGTGTCAGTCCATCTTTCCCTCTTATGCCCGTCTTGGCGCCCTTGTCCAGCAGAAGCTTAACCGCTTCTATATTGTCTGCCCAGACTGCGTCATGAAGCGGCGTATAACCATTTTGAGGCCCTACAGCATCAATGCTGAAATTGTTTTCCAGAAGCAGTTTTACGATCTCCGTGTTCTTTTGGAACATAGCTGCGTGGAGCGCTGTCCCGCCATACGAGTCCCTCTCGTCCGGATTCACTCCTTTTTGCAAAAGCTTACGTACTTTTTGGATATCGCCATTGTACGCTGCCTTGTGGATTTCCGCAGTCTGACCAAAAGACAAGCTTGATGTAGCTATCAACATAAAGATTATGAACACGGCGCTTTTCATCGGCTGCCCCCCCTTCTTCTTTGTCGGCTACCGCGCTTTACAAGGCAAGTTGATCTAATACATTCCAACATCAATCGGCGCCTCTTTGTCAATGTTATGCAGCCGCTGGGCAAAAGCAGCCAACAACTGCTTCCGGTCCTCATCCGTTCGGTGGACAGGAGCATAGATAATGTGAGGGCTTAATACATCAAATCCGACGAACTGTAACATTCCCCGTTGAATCGGGCGAAGGATAGCGCCTATGTCGCCGTTGAATCCTCCTTTAATATAAGCCTCATCCGGTCCACCCGTCGTTAATGAAATCAAGGCGCGTTTCCCCCGGAACACTCCATTTTCATAAAAATGCCCGTCACCATAGGTGCGGCCCATTGCAAAGACGCGATCAACCCACCCCTTCAGAATTCCCGGAAGGCCGAACCACCAAAGCGGAAACTGCCAGATCATGAGGTCGCACCATTCCAGCTTCTGCATTTCCACCTCAATTTCGGGAGCGAAACCGCTAACCTCAGTGGCATGCATTTCTTCAATCTGCTGTTTGAAGTAGTTTGGGTCTTTGACTAAAACGAAGTTGCGGCGGTCCGAAACCGGGTCGAACCCCATGGCATAGAGGTCTGAGACCCGCACTTCATGTCCAATGGCCTGGAGCGTTTCGACGGCGGTTCGGAATAGTGCGCCAT
Organism: Deltaproteobacteria bacterium RBG_16_49_23; assembly: GCA_001798855.1. Taxonomy (GTDB): domain Bacteria; phylum Desulfobacterota; class BSN033; order BSN033; family UBA1163; genus RBG-16-49-23. The sequence continues at coordinate 17,768 of MGQQ01000041.1, forward strand.
TGAAGCTCTGGGATTCAGCGTGTCCAATCACAATGAACACTTTCATCGAAAATCATCCTCCTTTTGCTGCCTGACGAAACAGTCTTCAACTGAGATCGGCAGCGAGCAGCTCCAAAAGCGAATCAGGGAAATATCTCCTTTCATATTTCTTTCATTGGCCTTCAGCGCTCAAACCTTTTTCAACTCGTCCCTGCGGATGGGTAAACGTCTAATCCTCTTGCCTGTGGCTGCAAAGATGGCGTTGCCAACCGCAGGGGCAATCGGCGGCACTCCAGGTTCTCCCACTCCGCTCGGTGGCTCCTGACTCGGCACGATGTAAACCTCTACATGGGGCATCTCGTTTATGCGCAATACCGGATAATCGTTGAAATTGCTCTGTTCCACGCGGCCATCTTTAAAGGTGATAGCCCCATGGAGAGCAGCGGAAAGGCCGAAGACGATTCCTGACTCCATCTGCGCCTCAATGGTGTTGGGATTCACTATTCTGCCGCAGTCAATGGCGCACACCACCTTATGGACACGCACTTCCCCTTTTGGGTTCACTGACACCTCCGCCACCTGAGCGACGAAGCTGCCAAAGGACTTATGCACGGCGATCCCACGAAAACGGCCTTTAGCCAGCGGTTTACCCCAACCGGCTTTCTTTACCGCAAGGTTCAGCGCGCCAAGATGGCGCGGATGATTTGCGAGAAGCCCGCGACGAAATTCATAGGGGTCTTTGCCGGCCGCATGGGCCAACTCATCGATAAAACTCTCCACAACAAAGGCAGTGTGCGAATGGCCGACGGAGCGCCACCACAGAACCGGAACACCGATCTTGGGGGTATGCAGATCGACGAGAACGTTTGGGATCTCATAAGGCATGTTTGCCGCCCCTTCGACGGATGACCCATCTACGCCGTCCTTCACCATGGTTGCAAGAAACGTTCCTTCCAGGATCGATTGTCCAACGATCGTGTGCTGCCAGGCGATCAGGTGGCCGTTCGCGCCGAGCCCCGCCTCCATCCGGTCATACCACATCGGGCGATAGTAGCCTCCTTTGATGTCGTCTTCTCGGGTCCAGATCACTTTGACGGGTCTCTCGATCGCCTTTGCGACCTGGACCGCCTCGATGACAAAATCCGAGTGAGGATTTGCACGGCGGCCGAAACCGCCGCCCAAGAGGGTCGTGTGAATTTTGACTTGTTCCGGTTTGAGTCCTGAGACGCGCGCCGCCGCATCCCTGTCAAAGGTCTGGGACTGGGTGCCGGTCCAAATTTCACAACGATCGGCCCGCAGATCAACCAGACAGTTCAACGGCTCCATGGTAGCATGGGCGAGATAGGGGACCTCATACACCGCCTCAATTCTCTTCGTCGCTTTTGTCATGGCCGTTCGGAGGTCACCCCGCTGCGCCGCCACGGCGCCCGGTTTTTTTGCCAGCTCAGCGTACTGCTCACGCTGCGCCTGACTATCAAACGTGACGAGAGGACCCTCTTCCCAGACGACCTCCAATGCCTCACGGCCGAGATGGGCCGACCAGAAGCTGTCTGCGATAACGGCCACTCCTGAATCGATCTGCACCACCGCTTTGACGCCCGGCGCTGTTTTCGCCTTCCCAGCATTAAAACTTTTTACCTTCCCACCGAAAACGGGTGGACGTGCGACCAGGGCGGTGAGCATACCCGGGAACTTGACGTCGATACCGAAGAGCGCACTGCCATTGGTCTTTTTTGGGGTATCGAGGCGTTTCATCGATTTGCCAATGACCTTAAAGTCTTTAGGCTGTTTTAAGGGAACGTCTTGCGGCGGCTTCATTTGAGCCGCTTTCTCCACTAACTTACCATAAGAGAGTCGCCTTTTAGTTCCTTCATGGATGACGAAACCCTTCTCTGCCTGGCAACCCGCTTTGTTCACCTTCCACGTTTCAGCAGCGGCGGCGATCAGCATTTCCCTGGCGGCGGCGCCGGCTTTACGAAACCGTTCCCACTCGCTTGAAACACTTGTACTGCCGCCGGTCAACTGGATCCCGAAAGCAGTATGGTTATATTCGGGAGCCACCGGCGCTGACTCAACACGCACTTTGCTCCAATCGCACTCGAGCTCCTCGGCAACGAGCATCGGCAGGGAGGTGTATACTCCTTGCCCCATTTCGGATTTATTAATGATGATGGTCACCAGGTCATCAGCGCCGATGCGAATGAAAGCGTTTGGTGTAAAGGGGGCTGCTGCCGGCGTTGCCGCTGCACGGAAGGATTCGCGCAAAGGAAGGGAAAAGCCGAGTATTAATCCTCCTCCGATCAAAGCGCCGGTCCTTAAAAAATCACGACGACTCACGTTGATAATCTCGTTCATCGCTTGCCTCCTTTGTTCATCATCTTAGCTGCGCGATGAATAGCACGGCGAATCCGTTGATAAGTCCCGCAACGACAGATGATCCCGAACATGAAATCATCGATGTCTGCATCATTAGGTTGAGGCTTCTTTTTCAGCAGGGCTGCCGCTGCCATGATCTGTCCTGATTGACAGTAGCCGCATTGGGGAACGTCTTCCGAAATCCAGGCCTTCTTGACAGGATGATTCTCAGGAATCCCCTCTATAGTGGTAATCTTTTTCCCCTGCGCCTCTTTGACCGAAATCTGGCAAGAGCGTTCAGCCTTACCGTCAATATGGACGATGCACGAACCACAGAGGGCCATGTCACATCCATACTTTGTCCCTGTGAGTCCTAACTGTTCACGTATCACCCATAACAATGGGACATCCGGATCGACATCCACTTCATAGCGTTTCCCATTAACGTGAAGAGAAATCACCAATGCCTCCTTCCTTCATTTGATAAAAGATGAAAAAGTAAAATTTTGGGTTGGCACACGTACAGTTCTCAAAAAAGGCGATAAACTCTCACAGGTATAGACTATTTAAAGGCTTCTACATAATCCGTTGCGAATTGGTTGAAAGACATTGGTTTTTTCCCCGTAACTCTTTCTACATCAGGCGATAGGGCCGCAGTATAGCCCGCTCTTTGAATGGCATACAATTCGATCAAGGCTTCAACAATCACCTCCGGCATGCCTGCTTCTCTCATTCCCCGGCGTGCATCGTCTTCAGAAACATTGACATAATTAATTTTTCTGCCTGTGACCTTGGAAAGAATTTCCGCCACCTCGTGATTGGACAGAGCCTCAGGCCCCGTCAGATTATATGCTCTGTTCTCATGTCCACTTTTGGTGAGTACGGCAGCGGCCGCGGCCGCAATATCCCGAACATCCACAAGGGCCGCCTTGCCATCTCCAACCGGTAGATAAAAGGCATTCTGAGTTTTGATCGTATATCCAAATAGGTTGGCGTAGTTTTGCATAAATGAGTTTGGACGCAAAAAAGTGTAAGGAATGCCGGAGGCCTCAATCATTTTTTCAATTTCCCGATGCCATCTACTCAGTGTGATTCCCGGCTCTATATCGGCGCCCAACCCTGATGACCTGACGATATATTTCACCCCTCCTTTTTTTGCCTCCTCCACCAAATGGGCACCCATTTCGACCATATTGGGAACAAGGGGAGTAAGCAAATAAACCTTTTCAATGCCTCTGAAAGCGTCTCGAAGGGTTTCCGGTCTATTAAAATCAAGTTCTACCGGCTCCGCTCCAGCCTCTTTGATGATAGGGACATTTTTTGCTGAATGAACAGCAGCCCGAACATTCTCCCCGAGAACGGATAATTGCTTCACGATTTGAAGACCAATATTCCCAGTTGCTCCTGTAACCAAGATTCTATTTGCCATGATCTTCCCTCCTTATTAAGTTTTTATAACTACTTCGCCTCTCTCCTTACTCCCCTTTTAATGAGTATATGGAATTTTGGTTTTTGATTTTCGCATGTTAGTATAAATTAAACAGTAGCGCTTAATTCGTCAAGTAGGCACTATTTTGTCTTATAGTATCTTGAAAGAAACTATAAAGATGTTAAAAGATTGTATCAATTTAGTTGTTTGAAATCGTCTTGTAAAATCCCTCCCCTGCCTTCGCCGAAGCGCCTGCCCGCTTCACGAGGCTTTGGGAGGCGGGGCTTCGTGCAGGCAGGCAACCTCCTTTTGCTCGCCGCGCCCGCCGTGCTCGCGCACCGTCGCGGCAGGCATGCGCTGGCGTAGCGGGCCAAAGGGAGGAGTAACCCCCCTTTCTCCCCCCTTAAAATAAGGGGGGATGGGGGGGGTATGACAAAGGGGGATGAAGGGGGATTAAATCAGTTTTTTCAAAGCACTAAAGTGTTACTAAAGGTTGATTTTATAAAATATCTTCAGGTTTTGTCGCACTGAAAAAGATGGTTAAAAGGAGCGCCTGACAATGGAAAAGACAAAAAAGAGGGAATACAACTGCCCAGTAGAGGCAACATTAAGTGTCATCGGAGGTAAATGGAAGGTATTAATTTTGTGGCATTTAAAGGATGACATCAGGCGTTTTTCTGATTTGAAAAAATTAATTCCCGGAATTACTCAGAAAATGTTGACGGGACAACTCAGAGAGTTAGAAGCGGATGGCTTAATAAATAGAAAAATATATGCGGAAGTGCCCCCCAAAGTGGAATATTCCCTTACTCCATCCGGAGAAAGCTTGAGACCGGTTTTAGATTTGATGTGCAAATGGGGTACTGAGAATAGGTATCAGATTTGATAAGATATTGCTTCTTGACGGGGGAGCATAGGCAGAACAGACTTTTATCCGCCTACGCAGAAGACCACGGGCTCTGCCCGTGGATGAATGCGTAACCCTTGATTGGATCATTCATTCGCCGCAGTATTAATGCTTCGGCGGATTTCGCCACTGGCGGATAACCCTCCGAAGCCTTGGCGTAGGAGGGTATTTCATGGAGGTACCACGGGCTTTGCCCGTGGGGCTCCATGTATGAGATATTGGCCTTTTGTAGATTTGCAAAATATTCGCAAAACTGCAAGGCAGAAATTTTCTATCAAGATGTTTCCATTGCTCTCCTTAAGAAAATTTCATAGATCCCAATAGGTTATAAAATAATAGGACCATAAAAATATTGGCACTTGTCTTGCAAATCCATAAAGCTGATTTATCAAATTATAAATTCTATGGAGGTGGGATTATGAGGAAAAGAGTACTATTCATTGGCGTGATGATGTTAGTAATTGGTTTTGCATTGGTTTCAACAGCCCAGGCCCAAGCAATTAAGTGGCGAATGGCCACCGGTCGAACACCTGCTTTAACACCCCATCACGAAGGTGATTTACGGTTTGCAGAAACGGTGAATAAGATGAGCGGAGCTCGACTGACGGTTACCGTCCATCCCGCTGGCGAGCTGATGCCAGCCTTTGAGGTATTTGATGGGGTGAGGAAAGGAGTCGTCGAATTGGGGGGCGCCTGGTCCACTTATTGGACCGGCAAGAATACCGCCTTTGACCTGTTTTGCTCGCTCGGATTTATAATGACCCCTTCTGACTGGATGACATGGCTCTATGAAGGGGGAGGTCTGAAATTGGGTCAGGAGCTTTATGGGAAATATGGCATGATGTACTTTCCCTTTAGTGTTCTTGGTCCGGAGTCCGGTTTTCGAACCAATAAACCGATAAAAACCCTCGCTGATTTTAAAGGAGTAATATTAAGAACAGGCGTTCTCCAAACCATCTATGTCTTGGAGCAGATTGGAGCCAAACCCGTTCGAATCCCGGGTGGGGAGATATACATGGCCCTCAAGTTAGGCACAATAGATGGCGCTGAATTTAGTGTCCCTTCTACCGACTGGTCGTTGAAGTTCCAGGAAAATACCAAGTACTGGATTACCCCTGCGGGCTGGCATCAGGTGGGAACAGTAGGCGACTTGATGATCAACATGGATGCCTGGAAGAAATTGTCCCCTGATCTACAGGCCATTATAGAGAATGCAGCCATGTCGAACATGGTGTGGACCTATGCTAAAACGAATTGGGAATCTATCGCGGCTGTGGACAAGTTCAAGGCAGCCGGGATTCAGGAAAGCCATCTTGACCAAAAGGCCGAGGAGAAGCTTGAGGAGCTATGCATTAAGTTTATGGAAATGGAGGCTGCCAAGAACCCTGACTATGCGAAGATAGCAAAATCCATGGTTGATTTTTTGAAAGGCTTCGATAAGGTTCGCAACATAGAGGGGCGCTTTAAATCCGGCACTGCTTTGAAGAAATATCCTGAGATAAAGTAGATCTATGCCCATGAGGTAGTCCCCAGAGTGCTATCTGTTGGGGAGTACCTCTTTTTTTCATTCTACCCACGGCTCATCGACATTCGGGAGGGCCTATGAGCATAAAAGCGTTTGTAAAGATATGCGATAGCGTCAGTGATTGGGTCGGGCAGAAATTTGCCTGGGTTGCGGTTCCCATCGCGCTGCTGATCGTGTATGAGGTAATTTGCAGAAGAGTGTTTCAAAACCCTCATCTTTGGGCCTTTGAGGTGTCAACTTTTTTATATGCCATTCATTTCATGATGGTAGGCGCCTACGGTCTTCTGCACAACAGCCACGTCAACATCGATATTATTTATAACTATCTTCCCCGCCGGTGGCAAGCCGGCTTGGATGCGGTAAGTTACCTCTTCCTGTTCTTCCCCTATTTTCTTATCTTTCTCTATGCGGGAACAGATTTGGCGGTTGAATCCGTGGCGATGGGAGAGAAGACCGTCACCGGAACGCCCCTTATTGTTCCGGTATTGAAAACCTTAATACCCTTATCATCTTTTTTTATTTTGCTGCAAGGCCTTTCCCAGGTTGTGCGTAACCTATACCTTTGCATTCGCGGGAGGGAGCTATGATCGAAGGTCTCGGTGTTGAGCTGATGTCGATCTTAATGTTGGCCGCCCTAATTATCGTGCTCATGTTCGGGCATCCCATCGCCTTTGTATTCGGCGGGGTGGGGCTTATATTTGGCTATCTCCTGCGGGGCCCGTCTGTCTTCTATATGTTCACCAGCCAAGCCATGGGCACCATGGACAGCGGGATTCTAGTCGCCATCGTCATGTTTATTTTAATGGCGAATCTACTGGTTAAATCCGGCATTGCGGAGGACCTCTTTGAGGCCATCCGCTATCTCATGGGCCCTTTGCGGGGGGGAGTGGCCGTTGCTGTGATTGTGGTATGCATGATTCTGGCCGCCTGCACGGGGATTGTGGGCGCCGCGGTCGTGTCGATGGGACTTGCAGCTTTGCCGGTGATGATGAAATATGGGTATGAAAAACGTTTGGCTGCGGGAACGATTTGTGCCGGCGGCACCTTGGGCATTATGCTTCCGCCGAGCGTCATGCTGATTGCGCTGGCAGACTTAACGGGGTTGTCAGCCGGCAAGTTGCTCGCTGGCGGAGTTTTCCCCGGGTTCCTCCTCGGAGGACTTTACATTTTATATATTGTTATCCGATGCAGGCTTCGGCCGGAACTGGGTCCCGCCCTTTCTTTGGAGGAGAGAGCCGCTGTACCGGTAAACGCGAGGCTCAAACTTGCAGTGAAATCAATACTGGCGCCCGGTTTGTTGATCCTAATCGTGCTGGGAAGCATCTTTACCGGGGTCGCAACGGCAAGGGAAGCGTCAGGTGTTGGAGCGTTCCTGTCTTTCGTGATCGTTTTGATTTACCGTCGGTTTAGCTGGCGGATGTTGAGAGAAGCCCTCCAGTCTACGGCGAAGAGCGTGGCCATGGTGATGTTCATCATTGTGGCAACGAATTGTTATACGGCGGTGTTTCTGGACTTCGGCGGCGGCAAGGTCATTATGGAGTATATGGTGGCGTCGGGCTTGGGTAAATGGGGAGCCTTTTTCGTTATGATGCTGTTCATTTTCATACTCGGCATGCCCATTGAGTGGGTGGGCATCATTTACCTAGTCGTGCCAATTTTCCTGCCGATTGTGATAAAATTCGGCATTGACCCCCTCTGGTTTACGATATGCGTCGCCGTCAATATGCAAAATGCTTTCATATCTCCCCCTGCGGGTGCTTCAATGTTCTATCTCTTAGGGGTATCCAAAGGAACCTTGACGACGGCGGACGTTTTCAGGGGGGTGATGCCTTTTGTAATCCTCCAGCTCATTGGCTTGGGGGTTTGTATCGCCTTCCCGTCTGCGGTCCTATTCCTCCCCAATTTGATTAAATAAATGTTATTCTACTGTCTTCAGAAGCAGTAGATATCGATTAGTAGAAAATGGTTTAGACAGGGAGAAGGATCAAGCCTTCGATCTTAATCCAAAGTTAGATTAAAGAGGTAACAGTAAAATGAGAAAGGAGGAATAAGAAGATGAATTATAAACAAATTGTTAAAATGTTGATGTTGATTGGAACGTTGCTGTTTATGGAAATAAACTGGGCTGCTGCCGCAGAGCCAATTAAGATCGCCAATATCAACTCCCTAAGCGGTATATTAGAACAATTTGGGAATCAAAGCGTCATTGGGTTCAAGATGGGCATGGAATATATCACCAACGGCACGATGGAGCTTATTGGCCGGCCCATCGAGATTGTCACAAAAGATGACCAGAGCAAGCCGGCTCTCAGTAAACAGCTCCTCACCGAGGCCTATAAGGATCTTAAGGTGGACTTAGCCGTCGGTCCTACCTCTTCCGGCGCGGGAGTGGCGATGGTTCCGGTTCCCCTCGAATTCAAGAAAATTTTGGTAGTGGAGCCTGCCGTGTCCGACGACATCACGGCCCAGGGTAACCGCTACGTCTTTAAGACCTCCCGTAATTCCTCCCATGACGCTATCGGCAATGCCCTTGTTGTGGCGAAACCGGGCGTTTATGTCGCCACCCTGGCCCAGGACTACACCTTTGGGCGCGTCTTCGTCGATATATTCGAAAAAGCCTGTGTGGAGAGGGGCGCAAAGGTTGTCCATAAGGAGTTTTTGCCGATGGACACCCAGGACTTCACAGCTCCTGCGGAGCGCATCATTCAGGCCATGAAGGATTTAAAGGGTAAAAAATACGTTTTCTTAGCTTGGGCAGGAAAGGGCAACCCTCTGGCGATGCTTCATCAGATGAAGTTAGATACGAAGTATGAAATCCAGCTGACCACAGGCGGTCAAATTATTCCCGGGTTAAAGGGATACAAACCCTTTGAGGGGATGCAAGGATCGGCCTATTACTATCATGGAATGGTCAAGGATAACGCCATGAATGACTGGCTGGTTAAAGAACATAAGAAACGCTATAAAGAGATGCCCCCAGACTTTTTCCACTGCGGTGGTTTTGCGGCAGCCGTATTCATTGCGACGGCCATCAAAAAGGCAGGTTCCACTGATACAGAGAAACTGATCTTGGCGATGGAAGGACTGGAGTGGATGACGCCCAAGGGGAAGATGATCATGCGAAAGGAGGATCACCAAGCCCTGCAATCACAGTTTCACTTCAAGCTTGCGGTCCAACCTGATGTGGATTGGGCTGTTCCAGAGTTGGTTAAAGTCCAGACAATTGAGGAGTTGAACATTCCACTTACCAGATAGTTCCCCAGGAAAGGGATGGCCCTTCAAGGGCGAGAGTTTCGCATTTCACTGAATACCCTTGACATAATCCTTTCTGCGCAAGGAGGATGTTGAAAAGGTTTTAATGGGTCAATACCGCTGGGAGTCAGATTTGGCTAAAGCGCCAGTCATCGAGACTAAGGACCTCACGATCCGCTTTGGCGGCAATGTGGCAGTTAACACTGTCAACCTCCAGTTCGAAGAATATAGCCTTAAATCCATTATTGGACCCAACGGGGCTGGGAAGACCACCCTTTTCAACCTCATCAGCGGCCAATACAAGCCTACATCTGGACAGGTCATTTTCGATGGGCAGGACATAACCGGCCTCGACCCCGCCACACGGACGAAACTGGGTATCGGCCGCTCATTTCAGTTGACCAACATCTTTTCCACACTTAGTGTGCTGGAAAATGTGCGATTAGCCCTGCAATCCAAGGCCGATGTGGGGATGGTTTTTTGGCGTCACTGGCGCTCTTATTTCAAATTGGAAGATCAGGCCTACGAGCTTTTAAAACAGGTGCTTTTAGAAGACCGCTGGGCAGACGAAGCCAATACCCTGACCCACGGTGAGAAGCGAAAACTGGAGATCGCCATCCTGCTGGGATTGGATCCAAAGGTATTGCTGTTGGATGAACCGACAGCCGGCATGAGCATCGAGGAAGTGCCGGCCATTTTAAAAATCATCCAAAATATTAAAGCAGCTCGCAAACGTACCATTTTATTGGTTGAGCATAAATTCGATATGATCATGAACGTTTCTGACTCTATCGCCGTATTAAAAGATGGGCGTCTCATCTGTGACGATGTGCCGGAGGCCGTGTCATGCAACCCGGAGGTTATGGAAGCATACTTGGGGGGAGGCATGAAGTATGGCTGAAATTTCCTCTCCTTCCAGGTCAATCCTGTCTTTATTAAGCGTTCACATCCACATAGGCCAGCACCACATTTTACAGGGCGTTACCTTTGACGTTGAGGCTGGCCGGAGCACGGTATTACTGGGGAGAAATGGGGCCGGTAAATCGAGTACCCTGCGCGCAATTATAGGACTCAATCCGGTCACTTCAGGTGTCATAAAGTTTTCAGGTGAGACCATACAAGGCCTCAAGCCTTTTGAAATCAGCCGCTTGGGCATTGGCTTCACTCCGGAGGATCAAGGTGTGTTTTACAGCCTGACGGTGGAGGAGAATTTCCGGCTTTCTCTGTTTGAAGAGACCGAGCAAACCCGAAGAAACCTCGAGACCGTCTTCGAGCTCTTTCCGGACCTCAAAAAGTTCTGGCGCACCAAGGCAGGGCTCCTCTCAGGAGGTCAGAAGCAAATGCTGGGGATTGCCAGGGCCTTCGTCAATGATCATAAGGTTCTCCTCATCGATGAGCCCTCCAAAGGTTTGGCCCCCATACTGGTTGAGCATCTAGGGCATTCGCTCAACAAGATTAAAGATAAAACAACAGTTGTCCTGGTGGAACAGAACTTTTATCTGGCCAGCCAGGTAGGTGTCGATTATTTTATCTTCGACAATGGCCGGGTCGTTCACAAGGGTCAAATGAAAGACCTTGTAGATGACCAGGCACTTAAAAAGAAATATCTCGGAATTGGGTGATGGATACAAAGCCATATCCTCTGATGGGCGACCGTCAGTCTTAAGCTCATAGTCGGTATTGAAATGAGAAAATCGATCATCTGGATCTGCGCAATAGGAATACTTTTCATACCGTTGATTTGGATCAAATTGACCCCGTATTTAGTCCTTACAACGGCGGGCTTAGCATTTGGGATGTTTCTCTTTATGGTCGCCTCGGGCATGACCATCATCTTCGGCCTCATGGACATCCTCAACCTCGCTCACGGCGCTTTATTTGCTATCGGGGCCTATTTAGGGGGATATCAGATCCTCAATCTGCTCAACACCCTGGGCTGGGTCGAAACGGGTTCTGTCGGTCTGAGCACGATCAGCCTTTTGCTGGCCATTACAATGGGTGCAGGAGGAGGCGCCATGGTGGGCCTTCTCCTGGAAAGGGTCATCCTCAGGAGGGTATACGGAGATCACCTTAAACAGATCATGATTACCATTGGAGTATTGTACGTCATCACCGAATTGATCAAGATCCTCTGGAGACCCACTGCCGAACCGGTCCTGGTCCCCTTGGCCTTCCAGGGAAGCTTCGACATCTTCGATGTCATCGTGGGCAAGTTCAGAGTCGTGGCCATTGTTATTGGTTTGGTCTTATTTGTGGGTATGCAACTGGTCCTCAGAAAGACCAGGCTCGGCCTCATTATTAGAGCAGGAGTGGAAAACAGGGAGATGGTTCAAGTTGCAGGCTACAATATCAGCCGTATCTTTACAGCCGTATTTACGGCCGGAGCAGCACTGGCGGGAATAGGTGGGACCATGTGGTGCATTTTTCAACAACAGGTCACGCCCGAGATTGGACTCGATAATCAAATCTTCGCCTTGATCGTGGTCATCATCGGAGGTATGGGATCTGTTACAGGCAGTTTCTTAGGTGCGATCATTGTGGGACTTTCTTTCAACTATGTCGCCTTCCTATGGCCAAAGCTGGCCCTGGGGATAAATATACTGATTATGGCAACTATCCTTCTTATTCGGCCCAGAGGCTTGATGGGAAGGGAATAACCGGAACAAAATAATGACCACAGAGATGACTCCCGTTCAAAGGGAAAGATTTCAAGCCCAACAGGCTTTTTTTAAACGTCCATCCTTTTTAATTCAAGTGGCGTTGGTTATTGGCTTGATATTGGTGCCGCTCGTCCCTTCATTCCGGGTTATGGATATGATGGCCAAGATTATGATCTTCTCGATCGTTGTGGCTTCCTATGACCTTATCCTTGGGTACACTGGGTTGCTCTCCTTTGCTCATGCCATGTTCTTCGGCATAGGGGCATATTCCATGGCCTTGTTGTGCTATCATTTAGGATCGCCCCAATGGCATCACCTCATCTTGGCAACGATCGTGGCTCTTGCCATGAGTGTGGTTCTGGCCCTGATCCTTGCTTTTTTTTCGCTCCGGACCAAGGCCATCTTCTTTGCCATGCTATCCCTTGCCCTGGCCGATTTTTTCCACATCTTAGGGAGGTCCTGGCGCAATCTAACCCTCGGTGAGGACGGCGTCACCTTTTCCTTGCCGGGCATCTTAAATGTGCAGGGACAGGGATTCAGTTTGTTTGGTTTGAATATAAGCCCTCGGACCATGACATACTACCTCGTTTTAGTGGTTTCGGTAGCCCTTTTTATCTTCCTGGTACGCTTTGTTGGTTCGCCTGTGGGCCGGGTGCTCCAGGCCATCCGTGACAATGAGCAGCGGTCCACGGCTCTGGGTTTCAAGACCTTTCCACATCAGATCTATTCCATTGTCTTTGGCTCTTCCATCTCCTCCATGGGTGGCATCCTGTTTGCCTTATGGCTGCGGTACGTAGACCCAGAATCGGTGCTGGGAGTTTTTAGCATGGTAGATTATCTCCTCATGGTTATTATTGGAGGGTTAGGCACAATGTACGGAAGCATCATCGGGGCTGCATTCTTTATCACTGTTCAGACCTGGCTTCCAGATCTGCTGAGAGGGATTGCAGCCAACTTCCCCGATTATGAAATCATCCAGCGCATGGCAGACCGTTGGATGGCCTATTTCGGAGTCATGTTTGTCGTGGTTATCCTGGTTTTTCCAAAGGGTATTGTTGGCACAGTTCAAAAGATAATCCGCCGGCGAAGAATGGCCTCATTTAAATAGAGAAGAAGAGATGGGAAAGTATGTCGAGACCAATGGAATCCGTTTACACTACATCGACCATCCAGGTCGAGGTCCAGTCCTGATTCTCATGCCAGGGCTAACGGCCAACGCTCACTTCTTTGCAGGAATCGTCAAGGCAGGACTTGTACCATCATTGCATATGTTGGCACTTGATCTGCGCGGCCGTGGGGAGAGCGATCAGCCGGAATCCGGCTACTCCATGGCGGATCATGCCGCTGATGTTTTGGGGTTGATGGATCAGCTCGGGTTGGACCGGGTTGTACTTGGAGGCCATTCGTTCGGCGGTCTCTTAACCTATTACATGGCTGCCCATTTCCCGAACCGCGTTTCGAAGTGCGTCGTTATCGACGCTCCGGCCGAGGTGGATCCCACCGTTCTCGAACAGATCAAGCCATCGCTCGCCCGCCTTGAGATGGTCGTGCCCTCCTGGGAAGATTACCTAACCTGGGTCAAGGCGATGCCTTACTACGAGGGATGGTGGGACCCAACCATTGAAGAGTTCTACCGGGCAGACGTTAAAGTCAATCCGGATGGCACCATGCAGTCACGGTCGCGACCGGAAAACATCCGGGCGGCGGTGAAAGGGCTTCTGGAAATCGACTGGCCTGGGACGGTCCGGATGATTCGGCAACCGACGATCCTTCTCCGGTCGACTGATCCCTTTGGGCCCCCTGGTTATCCTCCCATATTGCCCGGGGACAAGGCGAAAAAAACGATGTCATTGCTTTCTGATGGGCGACTTCTCGAGTTCCCAGGAAACCATATCACCTTCATGTTCGGCAAAACAGCCAGCGATATTACCAAAGCGATCATTTCGTTTGTCCTCGAAAATCGATGAGAGAAACGTCCTTACGCCATACATCGAAATCATAGCAAGGGGGACCAGAAATAATTTTTGAAGATTATTCTATCCTCCCTTTGTCTCATTGCTTTTTTGATCTAAGCAGGATCACAGGGCTCTCCCTGGGACGCCGATGTGTCTTGCAATAACGATTCGCTGAACTTCTGAAGTTCCTTCGCCGATGTCGAGGAGTTTCTGGTTTCGGTAATGGCGCTCGACGGCATATTCCTTCATCAATCCATATCCGCCATGGAGCTGGACGGCCTGGTTGGCCACTCGATGGTACATCTCAGAGCAAAACATTTTTGCCATCGCCGATTCCTTTGAGAAGGAGCGATGTTGCTCGCACAACCAGCAGGCTTTATAGAGCAGTAGCCTTGCCAACTCAATCTCTGTAGCCATGTCAGCAAGCTTAAAGGCATTGACCTGGAAGGTGCCGATCGGTCTTCCGAATTGCTCCCGTTCGCTGGAATATTTGAGCGCCAATTCAAAAGCGCCCTGAGCGCCTCCCAAACCCATGGCGGCGATGCTGAGCCTTCCACCGTCAAGGGTGGCGAGCATTTGATGAAACCCATCTCCCCGCCGTCCGAGAAGATTCTCCTTGGGAACTTTACAGTCGGTGAAATAGAGTTCTCCCGTATTGGATGACCTCCAGACCATCTTCCCATGCATGGCCTTGGTCGTAAAACCGGGGGTATCATTCGGAACCAGGATGCAGGAGAGTTCATTCTTCCCATCATTCCTCTTGCCTGTGACTGCCTGAACCACACAGACCTTGCTGATATCGGTGGTTGAATTGGTAATGAAGATTTTTGAGCCATTGATCACCCAATGGTTGCCTTCCAAGACCGCATTCGTTTTGGAGGCCCCGGCATCCGACCCCGCATTCGGTTCGGTCAGGCCGAAAGAGGAGAGCGCTTTTCCTGAGCAGAGGTCGGGGAGCCATTTCTTTTTCTGCTCTTCGTTCCCGTAGTAGTAAATGGGTGAGATCCCCAGGGAGTTTCCAGCTGCAAGGGTGGCCGCCTGAGATCCATCGATTCGCGCAACCTCTTCCACAGAGATGATATAAGAGACATAACCCACGTTGCTTCCGCCATATTCTTCGTTCACAAAGGGTCCAAAAAGGCCAAGGTCTCCCATTCTTTTCGTCAATGTGTAGGAGAATTCTTCCTTATCATCCAGTTCCTGGGCGATGGGAGCGATCTCTTTCTCAGCCAAGTTCCGGACCATCTTTCGAAGCATCTGTTGCTCATCGTTCAAATCAAAATCGAGTGGCATAGTTACCTCCGATAAAGGGGTCGAGGGAACAAGGGTTCAAGGGGTCAAGTTAAAATCTTTTCCTTGAACCCTCGAACCCTAGAATCCCTGCCTGCCAGCAGGCAGGCTTGAACCCTAAATTTATTTATCCCTCATAAGGCACCCAGCAATAGTCGAGCACCGTATTCGTAGGGTTTTTCGTTCTGAATTCAGCTTTGACCTTCATACCGATATATGGTTTTCCATGTAATAAATAACTTTTGGGGATTGTTGCCAAGCCCGGAAGCTCCACATCTACTTGCCAGTAGGGGGTGGAAAGCTCAATGCCAATTCCAGCATATACGACTTCCGTAAAGCTATAAATCTTGCCGATCACCGGATTGGGTAAAGTCTTCCAGATCATTTCGGTATGGCAGTCCGGGCAATGGGCCCGGGGTGGGATCCAGAGACGGTTTTCTGAACAGTTCTTGTTTGGACAACGGGTGGCCCGCAATTCTCCTTTTTTGAGACCTTCAAAAAAAGGAGACAGCATCCCATAAGTATGAACATGGGTAAGCGCCCGAGGCCATTCAATCACTGTGCGTGGTTCAGTCTGGCGGATTTTAGTAACTTTGCCTATAAATTTTACTTGCCCTTTTCCCTTTGTCTGGACTTTCTTCTTCGGTTGTACTTTCTTTTTTGTCTGAACTTTGGTTTTTGTCTGCGCCTTTTTCTTTAACATTGATTCATTCCTCCTTTTCGCTGCACCATTAGATACACAGTAATATTAATCATATCAAAAGCTGTCATTCCTGCCCCGATTTTCATCGGGATGAACTCCAGCGGGAATCCAGGAAAACACTGGATTCCGGGTCAAGCCCGGAATGACAAACTAGACAGAACTCATATCGTCATCTATGAACATGTGTTCGTTTACCAGCTCTTTCTCAAAATGCCAACGGTGACATGAGAACCCACACCTGCATGGGAAACCCAAAGGGCTTGCTTACTATTTTCAGGAATCTGCAGACTCTGCCAATCCTTGGGTTTCTGTTTCCCCCATTTTTTCCAGATCTTGGGGTCGCCATGAAATTTATCGTACTTTTGCTGTAACTGCCATAGACACTCAGCGGCCTGGAAAATTCCCGTTGCCCCTACTGCATGCATTGTTCCGATGAGCCCACCCGAGAGGTTGGAGGGGCATTTGCCAGGTTTCCCTGTATTGGGATTGATGTAGTAGGCATCTCCAGACTCAATATAATCCTGTTCCTGACCATAGGGCCTGAGCCCTACATCTCCATAGGTCTGTAAATCGCTAATGGTGAAGGCATCATGAAGCTCGACCAAGTCCAAATCCTCAATGGGATTTTGAATGCCTGCCATACGGTAAACCAGCCAGGCTGCAAACCGGGATGCCAAGAAACTCTCAAATCCGGGATAACGAGCTCCCTCCTTGCCATAGAGGTCTTTATACATTCCAGGAGTTTCATGTGGAAGTAAGGGAACTTCCATATGGCGACGATCAGCCACACGTAAGGTATGGGAGCCCCCACAGATAAAAAGTTCGCAGGGGTGATCCGTCAACTTGTAAGCTGTTTCTTCGTCACAGACCAGGACTGCAGCCGAGCCAACACTCATGGCGCAACATTCTAAAAACCGAAGCGGAAAAGCTGACATGGGGCTGGCTAAGACATCATCCACAGTGTATTTACCGGGCTGCTGGGCATAGGGTGAAGAACAGGCATAGAGATGGTTTTTAACGGCTATTTTGGCCCGTGTTACCTCGGAAACATTAAAGGTTTCAGCAAAGCGGTTCGCCATAGGCGCATAATAAGAGGAGTAAATCCGTCCCAGGCGAGTTTCGAAATCCTTGCAAGCTGCCGTGGAGATATAAAAATTACCGGTCCGAGTGTCCACTTCGTCCATACGCTCCCAACCGGCCGCTAGAACCACATCGGCATACCCTGAAGCTACCGCCATGGCCGCATGGAGGACGGCTGACCCTCCGGTAGCCCCTCCTGTCTTGATGCCCATATTATAGAGAGGGTCAAGACCCAGATAATCATGAATCTTAGCCTGGCAGAGCAATTGATCCTGAAAGTGATCGGCAAATTCGCCATAAGATGCATAGCTGATCAGGCCTTTCACCTCCAAAGGATCCATTTTTAAATCATTATTCTCCAACATATCCTTGAAGGCCATCATCACCAGTTCTTCCAGTTTGTATTCTGGAAAATATTTTTTATAGGCTGTTGTCCCCCCGGCAACAATAAAGACCTTTCGATTCCATTTGGGGATCCTCAAATTTCCTTCTTTAAATGTGATCATACCCATTCCTCCTTAGTTCGAAATGCGTGACTCGTGCCTGCACGCCGGAGTACAGCTGTTTCGACACGCAGGCGTGATTTGTGAATTGAATTGAAGATTCCTAAATGCTAATTGAGAATTGATAAGTGACATCTTTAGATACCCTTCACCCCCCTTCTCTTTCAAATTTGGAATTCGGAATGTAGATTTCGGAATAGGGAATAAAATTTTTAATTCCGCAGTCCGCAATCCGAAATCCGCATTACTTACGTGGTTTAATATTCTCCCGGACCCACTTCACAGCTTCTTCGATACGCGTTCCCGGCACAAAGAGAGCCTTCACACCGCTCCCTTTCAGAGCGAGGACGTCTTCTTCAGGAATGATCCCTCCTCCAAAGACGACGATATCGTTTGCCTCTTTCTCTTTGAGAAGTTGAATCACCTGCGGAAAGATATAGTCATGGGCTCCCGAAAGGATGGACAGTCCGATTCCATCCACATCCTCTTGAATTGCAGCCGCTACAATCTGTTCCGGTGTCTGATGAAGCCCGGTATAGATCACTTCAAATCCTGCATCGCGAAATCCCCGTGCGATGATTTTGGCTCCGCGGTCATGCCCGTCCAAACCCGGTTTGGCGATCAGGATTCGTATCTTCCGCTCTGGACTCATCGTTCCTCCCTCTCCGCTCCCAAATGCGGATTTCGGATTGCGGATTTCGGAATTTAATCCATTGGATTTCATTGTAGCGTCGGCATTTACTGCCGACGATTCTTTCGCCCTCAGTAAATGAGGGCGCTACGGAATCCTTTCAAATGCGAAATTTTAACTCCCCACTTCTCAATCTGCATTAGAGTCATTCCGCATTCTACATTCTACATTCTGCAATTTTAGAAATACCCCGGATCCGTATACCGACCAAACACCTCCCGCCACACATCGCAGATCTCCTGGATGGTTGCATATTCCCTGACGGCATGGATGATGTGGGGCATCAGGTTTCCTCCATCGAGAGAAGCCTTTTTGATCTCTGCAAGGCAATCTTTCACTTTTGCATTATTTCGCGAGCCCTTCACGTTCTGAAGCCTTTTTAACTGCCTCTCTTCGATTTCACGACTCATTCTCCATATCGTAATGGGCGGATGATCGGTCACATATTTATTCACCCCGACAATGGTCTTCTCATCAGTGTCAATCTGCTTCTGAAATCGATAAGCGGCATCCGCAATCTCCATCTGCGGATACCCCCTCTCAACGGCTTTCACCATCCCTCCCATTTCATCGATCTTATGGATATATTCCCACGCCTTTTCTTCCATCTGGTTGGTCAAGGCTTCCATGAAATAGGACCCGGCAAGAGGATCAATGGTGTTTGCCACACCTGTCTCTTCCGCCAGGATTTGCTGCGTCCTCAGGGCAATCGTTACGGCCTCCTCGGTCGGAATGGCATAGGTTTCATCGAGCGAGTTGGTGTGAAGCGATTGCGTTCCCCCCAGAACCGCAGCCAGCCCCTCGTAGGCCGTCCGGACCACATTATTAAAGGGTTGTTGAGCCGTTAAGGAACAGCCTGCCGTCTGGGTATGAAATCGGAGCATCCAGGAACGGGGCTTCTTGGCCATAAAACGCTCCCTCATGACCTTAGCCCAGATCCTCCGTGCCGCCCTGAATTTTGCAATCTCTTCAAAGAAGTCGATGTGGGAGTCGAAAAAGAAGGAGAGCCTCGGAGCAAAATCATCCACGTCGAGGCCCCTCTCCATGGAAGCTTCCACGTAAGCGATTCCGTCGGCCAGGGTGAATGCCAGCTCCTGAATTGCCGTAGAACCGGCTTCACGGATATGATAGCCGCTGATGCTGATCGTATTCCATCGGGGGACCTCTTTGGTGCAATATTCGATGGTGTCCACGATAATCCGAAGGGAAGGTCTGGGGGGAAGCATGAAGGTCTTCTGGGCGATGAATTCCTTCAGCATGTCGTTCTGGATCGTTCCCCCGATCTCTTTCTTACTCACGCCCTGTTTCTCTGCCACCATGATATACATCGCCAGCAGAATAGAGGCGGGCGGATTGATCGTCATGGAAGTGGTCACCCGGTCAAGAGGAATACCCTCAAAAAGAATCTCCATGTCCTTCAAAGTGTCCACGGCAACGCCACATTTCCCAATTTCACCTCTGGCATTGGGAGAGTCACTGTCATAGCCCATTAAGGTTGGATAATGGAAGGCAATGGAGAGACCGGTCTCGCCATGATTGAGCAGATAATGGAAACGCTTGTTTGTCTCTTCCGGCCCCCCCAGGCCGGAAAACATTCGCATCGTCCAGAGCCTTCCGCGATACATGGAGGGTTGAACGCCGCGGGTGAATGGATAGACTCCCGGGAAACCGGTATCCCTGGAATAATCGATGTCTTTGGTATCTTCGGGGGTATAGAGACCTTTGATCTCCAGATCGGAGACCGTGGTGAAGCGGGGCAAACGTTCGGGAGTTTCGGAGAGAATTTTTGACAGGTCGTCTATCCATTTCTTTCTCTCCTTCTGGACCTCTTTGAGTTGATCCTCTTTAAACATCCGATCACCCCCTTTTCAAAAGATCAATTAGCAATAGAAAATTATCATTGTAAAATTAGCCTTTTTGTAACACTTTAGCTCTTTGAAAAAAGGCATCTAATCCCCCTTCATCAAAAGGGGGAAATGTTTCTCCTCCCTTTGTCAAAGGGAGGAGGGGAGGGATTTTTAAAAGTTTATTTCAAACCGCTAAATTGTTACGCCTTTTTAAAAGATTTTTTTCATTGCTAATTTTTTCCCGCGCAGCGCGGGATTAAATTTTCAATTTGCATTGAGCTTTTAAATTTCTATTCCCTTACGGGCCAAGACGCCTTTATTGGAGTAATGCTTTCGATCCATCATCTCTGTCACCAGATCGGCCTTCTCTATAATCTCTGGTCTTGCATTTCTTCCGGTAAGGATAAGTTCCACTGTGGTTGGTTTGGCATCGATCAGTTGCAGGAGTTCGGACAGAGGAATCAGACCATAATCCACAGCGAGGTTGATCTCATCTAAGATCACAATGTCAAATTCTTTATTCACGATGGCTGTTTTGGCTAAGGAAAAACCTTCCATGGCCAGTTGAATATCGATCGCATCAGGGTTAGTTTCAGAAATGAAGACTTTACGACCAGAGGGCTTGATCGTCAGATAGGGAGAAAGTTTCAGGGCCGATTCCAACTCGCCATCTTCGGTATTGCCTTTCATAAACTGGATGATCAACACCTTCAGCCCATGGCCTACGGCTCTGAGGGCTAATCCCAGAGCGGCCGTGGTTTTGCCTTTGCCGTTCCCTGTATAGACTTGAATCAATCCTTTTTCCATAAAACCCATCAATGCAAAATGTTCAATTAGCAATTAGCAGTAGTCAATGTTTTAGGATACAAACTATTAATTGAAAAGGTCGTAAAGTCAGTTTAAATTCCGCAATCCGCAATCCGAAATTCGCAATCAACAGACTTCGCGGAGCTGGGCGATGATCTGTTCGGTCTTAAAGTGCCTCAGAGTAATGGCGCTTGAGGGACAGGTCGCATTGCAGGCGCCACATCCCTTGCAGAGCGCTTCATTAACGGTCATCACTTTTTTGTAGGGATCTATTTTCAGGGCCCGGAATTCACAGACCTGCTCGCAGAGACCGCATCCCGCACACATAAGCGCATCCACAAAGGCGGTGATCGGCTCGATTCTCACCCTTCCTGCAAACAAGGGGATGGTCGCCCTGGAGGCTGTTCCATGCGCCTGGGAGATCGTATCACAGATATCTTTGGGACCCTGACAGGTTCCGGCAAGGAAGATCCCGTCGGTGGCCGTATCCAGAGGTCTCATCTTTGGGTGGGCCTCGAGATAGAAACGGTCTGGTGAAAGGGAAAGCTTGAGAAGACTCCTCAAGCGGTCCGAATCCTTCCTCTGTGTGAGGCCTGTTGCGAGAACAACCAGGTCAGCCTCCTCTTCATAAGGTTCTCCCAGAAGTTCGTCATCCGCCTTGACGATCAATTTTCCATTCTTTTGATAGATCTCGGAGGGGACTCCCTTACGGTAGAAGATGCCTTTTTTCTGAACCGCTTCATAGAATTGCTCATATCCCTTGCCAAAGGCCCTGACATCGATGTAACAGACCGTCACACGCGCCTCAGGGATTCGATCCTTGACGAGGTGGGCTTGCTTTGCCGTGAACATGCAGCAGATCCTGGAACAATATTCGTTATTGACCGTCTTATCCCTTGAGCCAACGCACTGGATAAAGACGATGTTTCCGGGTTCTTTTCCGTTGACCAGAAGCTTACCCTGAGTGGGCCCACCCGGAGAGATCATCCTTTCAAACTCGAGGCCGGTGATCACATTTTCATAGCGACCGTATCCTAATTCCGGTTTCAGTTTAGGATCGAAGGGATCGTAACCTGTAGCCACGATGATCGTCCCCACTCCGGCCTCGAATTCCATTCCCACCTCTTCAAACTGGACCGCACCCTCCGGACAGACCTCCCGGCATTTTCCGCACTCTCCCTTCTGGAGATAGAGGCAGTTTTTTGAATCGATCGTATAGCAGCGGGGAACGGCATCGGGGAAGGGGAGATAGATCGCAGGTCTCCGGTCGAGTCCCATATTGAATTCATTCGGGACCCTGACCGGGCAGACCTCCTCACATTTTTTACAGCAGGTGCACTTCTCCTGACTGACATGTCGGGGGTCGTGCCTGATCCTCACCTTAAAATTTCCCACAAAACCTTCCACTCCCTCGACCTCACTCTGGGTGAGAAGATGAATTAGCGGATGATTTTTTATCTCTTCCAGCTTGGGCAACAGAGTGACGGAGGTTTCCTCGAGGTTGGGAAAGGTTCGATCGAGTTGGGAGACGTGCCCTCCGGGAGAAGGAGATTTCTCCACCAGGTAGACCTCAAAACCTGAATTGGCAATGTCCAGGCTTGCCTGAATTCCGGCGATCCCTCCGCCGATGACCAGAACCACGGGAGTGACTCCGACTTCATTCTCCTCCAATGGCTCATGGAGTGAGACCTTGGCCACGGCGGAAGCGATCAGATCCATGGCCTTCTTTGTCCCCTGTTCCTTATTTGGATGGACCCAGGAACACTGTTCCCTGATATTGGCCATCTCAAAGAAATAGGGATTGAGGCCCGCAGAGCGGCAGGCATTCCGATAGGTGGACTCATGCATTCGTGGAGAACAGGCAGCCACCACAATCCGGTCAAAGCCCAGATTCTTGATATCGTTCTTGATCAGGTCCTGACCGGGATCGGAACACATATACTGATAGTTCCGGGCCATGGCCACATGAGGAAGGGTGCGGGCAAAAGCCGTGACCTTCTCCACATCGACCGTGGCCGCAATGTTGATCCCGCAATGACAGATATAAACGCCGATCTTCATAAGGTAACTCATAAACCGCTAACCCCCCTTCATCCCCCCTTAATTTAAGGGGGGAATAGAGGGGGGTTACGAACTCCGAACTCTTCCTTTTGCCAATAAGGCGCAGGCCAGGGCGGCGGCGCCGCTCGCCTGGGCCACGGTATCCGGGATATCCTTCGGGCCCTGACAGCATCCTGCCAGAAAGACCCCTTCCTTTGAGGTGAGGACAGGGTCGAGGCCGGGAGCCTCCGCATAGAACCGGTCTGAAGAGCTTTCCATGCCGAGCATCTCTTTCATAAGATCGTCCTCCTTCCGGGGGATGAGACCCGAGGCGAGCACGACCAGATCAGCTTCCAGTTCAATAGGTTCTCCCAGTAGCGTATCCTCACCCCTCACCACCAGTTTTCCGTTTCTTCGATAGACTTCAGAGGGGTTTGCCCTCCGGTAGATGATCTCCTCTTTTTGAACCCTCTCGTAGAATTCTTCGAATCCCTTTCCAAAGGCCCTCACATCCATATAGAGAACGGTGATATGGGCGTCCGGAATCTTATCCCTGACCAGATGGGCCTGTTTGGCAGTGTACATGCAACAGACCCTGGAACAGTGTTCATTGCCAACGGTCTTATCCCTCGATCCCACACAGTGGATGAAGACGATCTGTTTTGGCTTCTTTCCTCCAATCAGGATTTCTCCCCTTGTGGGACCGGAGGCGGAACAGAGTCTTTCCATCTCGATCCCGTGAAGAACATTGGGATAGACTCCATAACCGAATTCCGGTTTTAACTTGGGGTTGAAAGGATCGAATCCCGTTGCCAGGATGATGGCTCCCACATGGAGTTCGACGGTCTCTTCCTTCATCCCATAGACGATGGCCTTGGGCTGGCAGTACCTGGCGCACTCGCCGCAATCAGAGCATCCTCCGCAGTTGAGGCAACGCTTTGCATCTTCAATCGCTTCTTCAAGGGTGAGACCGGGACCGATGGGTTTCACCATATGGGGAAGGACTTCACGCTCATCCCTTTTTGTATCGGACAGAAGGCTTTTCATCGGAGAGGTTTGCCTTCCTTCGGACTCCCTCCCACGACGAAGATCCTCTCCGCGGATAGACCGGTCGATTGAAATCGCCCCTTTTCTTCCCTGTGCCATCGATTCGACAATGGTTCCAGGCCCGGTGACGCCATCTCCTCCTGCGAAAACACCTTTCAGACTCGTTTCATGAGTGACAGGATTAACCTGGATCATGCCCCTCCGGTTCCTCCTTAATCCTTTAAATATCTTTGAAATCAATCCGGCTCCTGTGGAACCGACGGCCAAAAAGATCGCATCAGAGGTTTTTTGGAGCTCCTCAAAAGAGAGGTCCTTTCCCACCTCCGTGTTAAGACGAATCTCCACCCCCATCTTTTCAATGACAGAGAGATCTTTTTTCACCACCTCGCCGGGCAGACGGTAAGAGGGGAATCCATGGGTGAGGAGGCCGCCCAGTTGATCCTTCGATTCGAAGAGAGTGACATGGTAGCCCATCCTCCGCAGATCGAAGGCGGCAGTCAATCCTGAAGGTCCTCCTCCGACAATAGTCACCTTTTGAAGTTTCTCCTCAGAAGGGGTGAGATTGACTTCCGCCTCTTCAACATGATCTACCAGAAACCTTTTCAGATTGCAGATGGATACAGGACGGTCCACTTCGATCCGTTTACACTCCCTCTCGCATGGATGGGCGCAGACATAAGCAAGAATCCCCGGGAAGGGTAGGGTTTCCCTCACCAGGGCAAGGGCCTCCTTCAGTTTTCCCTGGGAGATGAGAGCCACATATCCCTGCGCATTACAATGGAGGGGACAGGTGGCTGTACAGGGTGGAATGCCTCTGCGGTCCATGGTGTATTTGAGGGGAACGGCCTGAGGGAAGGGGGTATAAATCGCTTTTCTCTTCCCGAGCCCCATATCGAACTCATTAGGGAGGGTAACCGGACACTGGGGCACGCAGTCCGCACAGGCCGTGCATTTCGTCACATCGACATAACGTGGTTTTTTCCGGACGGTTACCTTGAAATGTCCGGCCTTCCCCTCGACACGAATAATTTCAGAATAGGTGAGAAGGTTGATATTGGGATGATTGGCCGTATCGACCATCTTCGGAGTGATGATGCAGGCGGAGCAGTCAAGGGTCGGGAAGGTCTTATCCAGCTGGGCCATGTGGCCACCGA
>MGQQ01000042.1 GCA_001798855.1 Deltaproteobacteria bacterium RBG_16_49_23
ACCAGAGGATCCCGAGGGTCTGGTGCTTAAGGCCCTCCTTGAAGAGCGGGAGGCGGGAAGATGAAATTCTGGGACTCATCTGCGATCATTCCTTTATGTTTGAAAGAGAAGGCATCGGAAGCAATGAAGGGTTTGATGAAAGACGATGAGGATATCGTGGTCTGGTGGACCACGCGTATCGAGTGCCTTTCAGCGCTTTCGAGGAGACAAAGGGAGGGGGCGCTTCCATCGGGTAATGAAGCAAAAGCAAGGGCAGTGCTTTCTGCACTCGCAGCGACATGGTCAGAGGTTCAGCCCACCGAGACAGTGCGGTTGCGGGCAGAGCGGCTTCTTTCAATTCATCCTCTAAAGGCTGCGGATGCTTTACAGCTTGCGTCAGCTCTTATTTGGGCACAAGAAACACCTCGAGGTCTCGATTTTGTCTGCCTCGATCAAAATCTGCGTATAGGAGCTCTTAAAGAAGGTTTCTCTGTCCTTCCTCCCGATTAACACAGGCACCCAATTGCCTTTCGACTACCTTCCTCTAAAATCACGGCTTTCCCTTGCCTCTTTTACCAGCAAATTTTCCCCCATGAAATCTGTTCGATTCAGCATGGAGACGGCCCTACGAGCTTCCCATTGGGTCGACATCTCCACGAAAGCAACCCCCCTTGCTTGGCCGGTTTGTCTGTCCTTTACAATGTTGACAGACATGACATCTCCAACATTGGAGAAAAGGGCTTTGAGTTCGGGTTCGCTGGCCTCGAAGGAAAGGTTAGCCACATATATTTTCTTATTTACTTTAATCTTCCTACCCATTTTCCCATTTTCCTCTCCGTTTTAATAAGATCTCTATTTTTTGAAGCACTCCAGGCACAATAGTTTTTTACCCTCTGGTGGGGGGACTTGGCCAACTACCTCTTTGCCGCAACTCGCACACACAATTTTATAGAACTTAGGTCGGTTTGAACGTTTAGGTCTCGAACTTCGCATCCTCCCATGCCTTCTCTGCTGTACCATTTTAACCTCTTTTCTTATATTGGGTTTATCGGTTGGAGGAAGTCTGGATCAATAACGGTTTCTGTTACCACCGTAACCCGGTCGCCCTCGATGACCACCTTGTCCACCGGATATTCCCTGGCCGGTGCGAGGACGCGCCTCATTCACATTCATCTTTTGACCAAGGAGTTCCCTGCCATTGAGGTTCTGAATCGCCGCTTGGGCCCCAGAAGGAACTCCATATTATTCAGGAAATCTCCCGAACTGGAAACATCCTTGCCTGTGGCGGGCAGGGGAAAACAGGCCTGTCCAGGTCCAGGGGGGATATAACTCAAAGCATTCAACCAAAGCTTAGCTGAGCTAACCGAAGTCGATAAACGCCGGCCCCTCTGCTCTTTAACTAACCACCCTTACATTGGCGGCATTAGGGCCTTTGGGGCCCTGCGTGATTTCGAATTCCACCTCATCTCCCTCTTTCAGGGATTTAAACCCCTCCGCTTGAATGGAAGAGTGATGGACGAATACATCTTTTGCACCTTCCACTTCAATAAACCCAAATCCTTTTTGATCATTGAACCACTTGACTCGACCTTTCGTCATTACAACCTCCTTTGAAAATCTGATTTGTAAGCTATCATACCCTGCCGGATCTTACAAAAAACCGCAAAGTGTGAAGTTCCTTCGCGGTTGATCCGTCGATTCCTACAAAACGCTCTACAACTTACTTTGTTATTACTACGCCCCATTGACCTTCAACAGGCAGAAATCTTTCGGGTTGTCTGTGGTATTTTATTCTCCTTAATAAGATGCAGTTCATTGTTTTTATACCCGCTGCCATCTGTTAAAGACTGGAACGGGAGACGGGCTTCATCTGAAGAGAAGACGTTGCTCCCTTTTAAGACTTTATCATCCGGCCGAATCTTCCGGGCATTTCACTTTTCGTTGTTATCAACCCAATCAAGATATGTATCGATGTATTTCACTGTGCTTTTACCGGCAATATTAAGTAACAGGAAAAACAGGCTCCGCTTGAAGTTTATAGGATAAATTCTTAAAAGAGATGGAATATGCCGAAGTTAATAGCAATATTAAACCCTTAGATCGCGCGCCTCTCTATGGAACCCACACCTCCTTTCCCATTTTTTGCCGGCTTTTGGTATACCCTGATAAGAGGGCCTTCGAGGCTTCAAAAAAAACCCGTAAAGAAGCTGTTTGGAGTTCTTTGCGGGTTTCGCTGACGTCCCAAAAAGGGCTCTTTACAACTAGATTTGATTTCTTTATATACTATTCTCCACTAAAAAACAAGAAGAATCGTTAATCTTCAAATAATCCCTGGAGAAGGGATATTGACCCTTGCGCACAAGAAACACCTCGAGGTCTCGATATTGTCTGCCTCGATCAAAATCTGCGTGAAAGAGCTCTCTAAGAAGGCTTTTCTGTTCTACCCCCCGATTAAGAAATTGACTTCACACCCTGGACAGTTGGTCTTCTTAACAATGTATGACAGGGTTGATAGACCGCTTGACATTCTTTGTCTAAATCGTATGATTAATCATCCGATTTTCTGATTCCTAAATATCCATTAGATAAAAAAAACCATGAAAATTCATATCATAAGAAGTCGTGCTACCCAAGACCAAATCCGGGAAATGCTGGAGGAACTTGAGACGTACATCAAACTGGCTGTCGACGTGGAGCGGAGCATCCTTGCAGGGGGTGGTGAATATCACGCCGATTGTGAGGAGACCCTTTTAGAAGATGGAAGCCGCCAGGAAGATATCTGGGGGGCAGACTGGTATCCGGAGCACCAGACAGTGGAATTCGGGGCGCTGATCAATATTCGTCCACATCAGGGGAACCGATCGATGGAAATTGAGGACCCGAAGCGACGTGAAAGAATCGAGACGATTACAAGGGCTTTATTACAGGTTAATTCATGAGAGATCTGAAAAGGATGCATGAACGATTTATCCGGGATGGAAGCTCCGTGCGTTTGGGCAATCTGGCATCTAACCTGCTACGCCTTAACAAATGGATTCTGATGAGGCATAACGATGAAGCAATCGTTGACCTGATGCGAGAAATAGCATGGCTTATGGAATGGAGTGGAGATGTGGCTTCCGTTGAGCTCGCCGACATGCAGCGCGAGATCTGCCGTTGGCGTCGCTCCTGGCCCATTGAACAAACACGTCATATCCTGGCGCTTCGTGCCTCCCGGATGTCGAACCGGATTCTGGAATGGTCAGGACTTCTTTAACAGACGACCTCTCATTAAAGCAAAAAATCCTACATTCTGTCTTTCATCAAAATGGATCCGACAAAATGGGTGGAGCGGCAGAGCATTCTGCCCCAGAAAGGACTGGCCGTCTTTCGGCCATCCGGGTGGATGAAACAGAAATGTTTACATTTGATTTCCTGCAGCCTCTTTGCGAAATCGCCTTCCGGGTCATTCGGGTCGAGAGGTTTTGTAAAATAGTCCGGTATGTAATACCCTAAATCCGTATAGGTGCCTGTGGACCGTCTCGCATGAGCCTCCAGGAAATCAGCGAAGGTCCGGCGTGAGATCACAATCCCGTACTTTTCCGGCTCCACCTGCCAAGGAGCCCCAGGCTCCATTTCAATGGAGAGGGCCCGTAAACAGTTACGCCTTCCGTATTTCTTGACAATCTCGCTCCGCATCTTATAGGTTTCTTTGACCCGTTCCTCATTTTCCCCTGGAATTCCGTAGGTAAAAAACACTTCAACATTCACTTTCTTTGAAGTGGTATAATCGAGCATCTCGAACAATTCAGCGTTTGAGAAGAAGTATCCTTTGTTGCTCCGCCGGATCTCCTCGCTTCCTGTTTCCGGCGAAAAGGCAATCACCCTGAATTTTTCGGAAAAGGTCTCAGAGAATTCATCGACAAACTCCTTTGAAGTTAACCCGGTGGCTTCATGCATCCATCCCAGTTTTTTAGCCAATCCCTCGTTGCGTATGCGTCTGAAAAGCCCCACAAAATAGCTCTGATCGTCAGGCGCAGGATCAAAGACGGTATACATGGCCTCATAACCATAATCGAGCGCCTGCCTGATATCAGCGATCACCGCCTCGTGAGGTCTCCAGACGACCTTCTTCCTGCATGAGATGTAATCCTTTTGGGGATTGAAAGAACCGCCGCACCAGGTGCAGTTAAAGGCGCATCCCCTCCCGACCGTCAGTGGGAAAAGTTTCTCCCGGGCCGTGAACATTTTGAAATTGAGTTTTTTTGGGATACCCTTGACCACGATAAAAGGAAGCGAGACATAATCGATATACGTCCTATAATTTTCGAGAAGCTCCATGTTGGCGAAGCGAAGCCCATTGAGCATATCCTCATCGGCGCAATAAGTCATCGGATTGGAAACAACTCCAGCCTGCCCATCCCTCCATGTGAGGTTCGGCACCTCATGGAGGTCTTTTGTCCCGGTCTTTATCTTTTTAACGAGCTCCAGCAGGGGAAACTCACCATCTCCGCGAATCACTCCATCCACACAGTCAAGATCCCTTACAATTTCATCATGAAAGAAACTGGCCGTCGCCCCCCCGAGGACGATGAAGGCCCCCGGTCGAATCTTCCGTATCTTTCTGCAGGAATCGATGGCATCGTGAGATTGATAGTGCCAGTGCAATGAGAGGGCAACCACCGGAATCGCCGCAGAATTCAAACTGTCTTCCAGCTTCCAGGACTTTCGATTCATCCATTCAATGCCCTGGTGAAGGACACGGCACATCAAACCATTTCTTTGAAGGTAGTCTGCGATACCGAGGAGTCCAAGGGGCATATAATTCACCCACATGAACTGACCCAGAGGTCTGTAATAATTGTTGAACTTCGGGGTATGTATGATGAGGCAGTCCAGTCTCTGCATCTCTCCCTCCTTCTCCGATCACACCGACGATGAAAAGATTGAATTGAGAAAATGGGTCCCCCACCCAAAAATAATCTTTAATTGTAAATGACGCCGTAAGGGATATCAACCTGGGATTAGAAATTCGGGTCCGATATTGTTTTTTTTGCAACTGGCGGGTCAATTCATCTGGATATCTGGTTTACCGGGTAAACAACTTTTCCTCCTAAAACGGTTTGCAGAACTCTGATCTCTTTGATTTCACTCTCTCTGCAGTTCATATAGTCCCTGTCAATCACCACAAAGTCGGCCAGTTTCCCTGCCTGAATGGAACCCTTCATCCCTTCTTCAAACGCAGCATGGGCCGCCCAGAGGGTGTATGACTTGAGAGCTTCCTCCCTGGTCATACGCTCTTCCGGATACCATCCGCCCCTGGGCAGTCCATTCCTGTCCTGTCTCGTCACCGCCGCGTAGAGTCCGTGGAAAGGGTTCAACAGCTCAACAGGGGCGTCTGTGCCATTGGCGATCACCGAGCCGGAATCCAAAAATTTCCGCCAGGCATAGGCGCCCTTGAGGCGCTCGGGACCGATCCTTTTTTCAGCCATGTTCATATCCGAAGTGGCATGGACGGTCTGCATGGAAGGGATGACACCGAGCCTCGCAAAGCGTGGAATATCTTCTAAGGCCGCCACCTGGGCATGTTCGATCCGGTAACGGTGGTTTCGGTCCGGTTTTTGACTCAAAACCTTTTCATACACATTGAGCGCCATCCGGTTGGCGGCATCGCCAATCGCATGGGCCGATACCTGGAATCCGGCTTCCCTGGCCCTTTTGACGAGGGCGTAGAGCCTCTCTTCGGTTATTCTTTGATTCCCCAAATATCTGTCCGGGCGATCGCTATAGGGCTTGAGCATGAAGGCGCCACGAGAGCCGAGGGCTCCATCGATAAATATCTTTATCCCGCGGATGGTCAGGCGGTTCTGGTACAAGCCAACCTGTATCCCCTTGGCAAAAAATTCATCACTCAGGGTGGAACTGTTCTCCGGTACTGCAAGCCGTTCATAGAGGCGGACGTAAAATCTCCCGGATTCATAGAGGCTTTTCAGGGTATCGATCATTTCAAGATCGCAACCCGCATCCTGACCGCTCGTTAATCCATTGGAGAGCAGCTCTTCCTGCGCCAGTTCCAGCGCCTCAACTATTTTTTGTTTACTGACAGGAGGAATCTTCCTGGAAAGCAGGGCCATGGCTGAATCGGTCAGAACGCCGGTGGGTTCTCCTCTGCTGTCTCTGGTGATTTCACCCCCTTGCGGATTAAGGGTGGACTTGGAGAGACCGGCCAACTCCAGGGCCCTGGAATTGACCCACGCCGCATGGCCGTCGGTTCGTACGAGGTAAACGGGAAGATCAGGGGCAACCTTATCCAGATCTTCCTTTGTCGGAAATGCGGGTGGATCCCAGACTTCCTGGTTCCAACCGAAGCCCTCGATCCATTCCCCTTTCCGGGTCTTTTGATAGGCGACTGCGACAAGATCAAGGATCTCTTTCTTAGGCTTCCAGAAGAGATTCAGTTTCATCTTAAGCTCGCCAATAGCGCTGAAATGGAGGTGAGAATCAATCAAACCCGGAAGAACCGTTTTCCCCCTTAAGTCGAAGACGCGGGTGGTTTTTCCGATATAATCCCTGATATTCGGATGGGATCCGACATAAATAAACTTTCCATCCTTGATCGCCATTGCCGAAGCCCTCGGATTTTGATCATTCGCGGTGTAGATGTTTCCGTTCAGGTAGACAAACTCTGCCTTTTCCACTGCCGCACTCAGCGGAGGGAGACCGAGGAGAAGGAACGGAATAACTCCCAGTGTTATTAAAACCCTTTTCATTCTGCCCATAGATCTCCGCCTAAAATCTCTCATACTTCTGTCCTGAGTCCCGCACTGCGCGGGATTCGTCCCTTCGAGAGCCACAGGGCGAACGGGTTTTTTCCGAATGTCCTGAGCGAAGTCGAAGGAAGGGCTCGCCACGAACGGATTGTAAAGTGATTATTGACGCGCCATCTTAACCGTGATGATCGCGGCCCAGGAAATAGTTCGCCCAGGAAGAGATCTGGTCTAATGCCCAATTGCGGGGAGGCGTATAACCTTCCTTAAGAGATTCCTCTTCTCCGTAAGGCTTGAGCCGGAGATAGGCGCGAACATAGATACACCTCTTTTTGCCGGGGAAGACTTCACACCATCCCTCGAAGGAGCCTCCGCACTGGCCGTTGAAAAGATATTTGGGGCACTGCGATTGGGGACAGAGAAAGGCAACCTCCAGAAGCGTGCAGTCTCCACAGCGGCGACAGCGGGAGCTGATGAACTTAATCCAGTATTCCAACTCTGTGACAGGGCCCTCAAGCGTGGTCCCATCGATCTTCTTAAAGAGCCGCTGGGCCGGCCTGTAAAGTGGCGCCTCGGGAGTGAATGCCAGGCGATGAAAGAAACGCATGATTCCATGGCCAAGGACTTTTCGAGGCTTGCTTCGTTGACGAACCCAATCATCTCTGCTCAGGCCTGTCTTCGCGCCCTTTTCAAAAAGATAAAAACCATCCTTCTGGGGGAAGGTAAATTCATGAACCCATTCTTCCCAGTTGGGAAAAAATTCCGTTGACTTCCCTATGACCCACTCCACCTCTTCATAGCTTAAATTCGGTCCCCCGATGTGGACACCGTCATAGCCCATCCCCTTGAGGAGAGCAATCTGTTTTGCAGCCCTTGTCAGGCGGGCTTTCTTTCCCTTATCCGGCGCCTTTGCCTCCTCCTCAATCACCCGGCACAATTCATCCGTGACCACGCACCCTGGAACGGTTCCCCGGTTCATCACTTTGGCCACTGCCTGGTTGAGGATATAGACATTTCCGAAAATGGGGATTCGGATGCCGTGGTGGCGCATATAACGGAGAAGTTCATCGAATTTGCGGGCATCGAATCCGACCTGTGTAATCAGAAAATCCGCTCCCTGTTCCACCTTTTTGAAAAGTTTGTAGTATTGAGGCATGGCCTCTGCTTCATACTTCTTGAAAGGAGAGACGGTGCAACCTTTAAAAAAATGAGTGGGCGGAACCCGCACCCCTCCCCCTGGCGCCTTTCCATCGAGGTCCAGTCCGTTGTTCATCTGATGAATGAGATGGAGGAGTTGAATGGAATCGAGGTCAAAGACAGGCTTTGCCTTTCCCTCAAAGCCATAGAGAGGATAGTCGCCGCTCATCACGAGAAGGTTTGAAATTCCAATTCGATCCAGAGAGTAAAGTGTGGATTCGATCTGATTTCGATTCTTATCTTTGCAGGTAAAATGGATAATGGGATCGATGCCCAGGCGTGCGACCTCAAGGCCCATCACATTGGGAGAGAGAGCGGGGTGGCCTCCTGGATTATCGGTGATGGAGAGGGCATGAACAAGTCTTGATTTGGCTGCCTTCTCGGCGATTCTCAGAATATCGTCCTGGGTCTTTCCCCGTGATCCCCTGCCAGGGACAAGTTCAAGGGTGTAGATAAACTCCTTTTTTTCAAGAAGAGCCTCTTTGAACCTGTTCTTTTTCATAAGGTCTTTTTGTGCTGAGGCCACGCCTCATTCCCCTGAAAAGATGTCTAAATAGTGTTTGTCCATAAATGCCGAATTTGTCTCTCTCTGTCATTCCCGTGAAAACGGGAATCCAGTGTTTTCAAAACGTTCTGGATACCCGCCGGAGTTTACCCCGTACTTGATACGGGGCGAGTATGACGAACTAACTGAATTTATAAACAGACTCTAAATAATGACCTTATCAAATAGAGAATGATAAAAATTATAGATAATAAAGATTTTTGCATTTGGGGCATTCGAGATAATCAAAATATTTATTATAATTGGGCTGTTTTTCGATTGCTCCTTTTCCAACCTCATAGACTTTCTCTCCACAATCGCAAACCAGGCCATTGCTCTCGATTTTCTTCTTTAGGTCTTCCCGGTTTTCCTTGACCATGCGCAACCTCCTTCTGAAAACGGTCAATAAATCAATTTCTTACCTATTATTGTATCAAGAAGATTTAAGATATTCAAAATATTTATTGGAATCGGGTTGATACTCGATCGCCCCTGCCCCAGCCGCCTAAACTTCCCCCTACCCTCTCAGTTGACGTGGCCCTATTCACTTCTTTTTATATCTTTCCCAGCTTCCCCCTTCATCTTCTGCAATTCGTCCAGGAACCTAACTCCCCATTCCATAGGGTATTCCTCCTTTCAGTTGACCCGTCATTTCCCTTTTAATTTTCCAATGACCCGTCGGGTCAGTCTGCGGTTATTCGGGATGACCCATGCTAACCAAAACGTCCATTGTTGAAAAAATAGGAACGGATGATTAATTTTTAATTGAGAAATAAGAGAATTCAGTTTCTTATAGAAAGGAGGAATGGCCAAAAGAAAAGTATTTTTACCTAAATTGAGCTATTTATTATTCTGAATGTATCTGTAACCTTTAGGTTGCGTGATTTTATCGGAAACGATTTTTCATCTAACAGGTGAGAGGAAACTGCAGGCTAAAGGCGGCTACAGGTTCCTTTCAAAAGAATCGCTCAATTTAGGTTTAAAATATAGGGTTAGACACAAAAATAAATAAGGCGAATGTTGTATTTTAAGGGGAAAAAGACTGTATTTCAGGTCCTTGAAAATTGAGGGGTTTTGATTTACATTTTGATTAGGGGGGAGATAAGCGTTCATGAGAACCTGGAATGAAGAAAGGAGGGGGAGAAAGATGAATAAGACAGCAATGGTGATTGGGGCGGTTATCTTTTTCTGCCTCGGTTTCCTTGGAGCAACCATATACTATTATGAAAAACCGGCAAAGGAAGGCTGGGGTACGGCCTTCATCATGAGTGAGATGGTCGGGACCCATGTCAAGAATTTTCAGGGGGGCGAATTCGGAAGAATCAATGATTTTGTGATTGATTCCAAGGGTCGTGTCCCTTTTGCGGTCCTTTCTTATGGCGAAAGAACTGTGGCCATTCCATACGGGACCATGGCCTATAACCAGGAGGGAAACTATTTTTTCTTCTACCTTCCCAAAGAGAGGCTCGATACCGCACCGGCTTTTGATAAGAGTGCTCTGGCTAATCGAACATGGGTGGAAGACACCTATAAGCATTTCGGGCAAGCACCCTACTGGACCGAGGGAGGACTGGAGGAGGCGTGGAATCCTTCAGAGAAAATGAAAAACGTTCCATCCGATTCACAAAGCGCAGAAGGCGCCCAACCGTATTGACTGAGCTGGATACAATGAGAGCGGGAGGAGGCCTCTCCTCCCGCTTTTCAAAAGAAATCCGGTTTAAAGAAGAAAGAAGGGAAAGGGTGTTTTTTTATTGAAATTTAATCTTATCCAATCTATTCATTTCAAGAACTTTGGGATTATCCAGTAATGTTTTGGGCAGGATAACAAAGACGGCAAAATTTCCCCTTTTTAAATTCAGATCGGCGATGTAATCTTTGCTTTTATCATTGGCAGGAAGGGAAGAATAAATCCTTATTCTATTTTCATCAAGGCATCGGATGATCTTATGGAGATGAGACATCCCGATGGTGAATATGGCTTTTTTGCTGTTGATATTTCCCAGACGAAATTGATCCTCGACGATTTCGGGTATTTTTTGGAGCATTGCCGCCGTTCTTCTTTCCTGAAGATAATCCAACTCTGATTTTACAGCCGGATAATCACAAGCCTTGCCCCCGTTATTAATAAGCTTTTGGAGGCTCTGATTCACGTTATTATAAATACTTTCTACCTCCACCTGTTTGACCCTTAAGAGATGGTGCTTCTTCAGAAGCATCTCTGCATTAATGAAGGTTTCATTGTGGGAGAGCATCTGTTCCAGGGCATTCATATCCAATTCCGGGCAATTGTTCTTTTCCTCCATCCCTGGTTGGACCTTTTCAGTCTTCGGAGGTTTTTTTTGGAAAAACCCTTCCGGTAAAAGGAGCTCCAAGCCTTCATGATGAATTAACCATTCACCGATTTTATAAACTTCGGCTTGTACCCTTGAGGTGTTATCTCCGTTTTGCCGGGTCAATGTATTTCTGTGACTCATGCCAATAATAAAGAGCTGGTTTGGGCTTTTCCCGTTATACTGGTAGATCACCCTTCCATATTCGACGGGTAGGGTGGCGTATTCTGTCCCGGCAATGGTTAAAGAGAAATGAAATAAGATGTAGAAGAAAAGAAGGAGGGAGATGAACCATCTTAAAACAGCCCAGCGTCCGCCTGATGCCAAGTCTTTTTTACGAGCTGGACCGTTTAGGTACATTTTCCTAACTTTTTACCAAATTGTAAAAAATTTATAACATCAAATCGGTTAAATATCAAGCTTGGCGGGCTGTTGCTCAAGTTGACTTCATGCTTCGATCCCGCGTTCCGCGGGACATGAGCGGAAAACTCAAATGGTTTCAACATATCATCACCGTTCGCCCTGAGGTTCTCGAAGGGCGTGCGGTTTGCTCAGGACAGGCCTGTCGAAGGTCCGATGTTTTGTTTGGGGAACACCTTGTTTGGACGCATCCTTGTTTATTAAAGAAGTCGATCTTAAACCACCGGCATTTATGCCGGGGAGCCAAAGGGTTGACTTTTTTTGCAAATGATTTACCCTACCAGTAAGAAGAACCACCGGGTCAGGGGAGGAGGGAGAGATGGAGTCAGGCGGCGGGAAGGGCAGGGTTTTAGTTTTTGCAAGTGGCGATGAGAAGGGTGGGGGATCTGGCTTTCAAGAATTGGTCGAATTTTCCCGGACAAATCCGCCGGTCCTGGACGCTCAAATCGTCGGGGTCATTTCTAACCATCCATATGGGGGAGTCCGTAGAAAAGCCGACGCGCTTCATATTCCTTTTGAGTGCTGGCCAGGCCCCTTTGAGGCCAAAGGTTACCGGGCTTTCATTGAAAAATATCAGCCCGACGTTGTCATGTGCTCCGGGTGGTTAAAATTTGTAAGGGGACTCGATCCTGCCAAGACAGTCAATATACACCCGGGACCGCTGCCGCAGTTTGGCGGGCCGGGACTGTACGGCCATCATGTGCACGAAGCGGTTATGGCAGCTTATCATCGAGGTGAATTAACCCAGAGCGCTGTGACCATGCATTTTGTTGACGAGACCGCCTTTGATCACGGCCCTATTATCTTTCAGATGCCGGTGCTGATTAGGCCTGACGATGATCTCGTGACACTGGCTAAAAGGGTGAACGAAAAAGAACGCGCCTGGCAAAGTCATATCTTAAACCTGGTCGTCCATCGTCATATCTACCTTAGCCATGGACAGGTTTTTTACGAATGCGATAAGCCTAAAAGACTTTTTTTTTGAATCAAGAAGCCCTGTATCACCATGAAAAATCAACCTCTCATCACTGTGGGCATGATGGACCGGCAGACCGAAGTCACCGGGAGTCTGAATGGAAATTTCCGGGGAGACGGGTCCGAACCTGTATCAGGCAGGTTTTCAGCAAAGGCAGAGGGAGGGATGATCGTGCTCACCGATGAGGCCTTTCGAGAAACTGCGCGTTCTCCTTCGATCAGGCTCACAGCCCGGCAAGGTTCAACCTTCTCGCTCTTTAACGTCCTCATTGGGGTCGGTTTCCACTGGGAGAGGAGAGAGGACCAGACCTTTCAGGGAAACCTGATTTTCCAAATTCGAAGAGATGGAATGATGACTGTCATCAATGAGATCTCCCTGGAGGATTATCTGACAAGTGTGATCTCTTCGGAGATGAGCGCTGACGCTCCAATGGAATTTCTGAAGGCCCACGCCATCTTATCCCGGAGCTGGCTGCTTTCAGGCTTCAGGCAAAAGGAAAAAAAAGCGGAAACCCCTGTTCGGACGGAAAAGCTCGGGACGGGAGAAATCATACGCTGGTATGACCGGGAGGATCACGACCTGTTTGATGTCTGCGCCGATGATCATTGCCAGCGGTACCAGGGGATCACGAAAATCGTCGCTGACCGAGTCAAACAGGCTGTGCAAGAGACTCACGGAAGGGTGATCACCTTCCGGGATGAAATCTGTGATGCCCGATATTCCAAATGTTGCGGCGGACTCACTGAAAATTTCGACACAGCCTGGGAAAATAAAAGAATCCCTTATCTGGCAAGCATTTCGGATGCATCGGGTCCCCACCAGCCGATCGAGACAGAGGAAGAAGCTTCAGCATGGATCCTTTCGGACCCCAAAGCCTACTGCCGCACGAAGGATGAAGGCCTTCTCGAAAAAATCCTTCCCGGTTTTGACCGGGAGACAAAAAACTTCTTCCGGTGGACCGTTGAATATTCACGCGAGGAGCTGGAAGGGATCCTGCGAGAAAAATCAGGTTTTGATTTTGGAAGGCTGAAGGAGATCATCCCCCTTCGCCGTGGTCCTTCGGGTCGAATCTCCCGGTTAAAAATTGTCGGTTCGAAAAGAAGTGTCATCGTGGGAAAGGAGCTCGAAATAAGGCGCTGGCTCTCCCCGAGCCACCTTTACAGCAGTGCATTCCTTGTATCGGCGCAACATCCTCCATGTGAAGAAAACGAGCGATTTATCTTTCAGGGCGCCGGTTGGGGACACGGCGTGGGCCTCTGTCAAATCGGCGCCGCTGTCATGGCAACTCAAAGATTTTTAGCGGAGGAGATTTTGAAGCATTATTTTCTGGGAGTAGAAATAAAGAAAATCTATTGAAGAAATGAAGTTGGAATAATGGAATGATGGAATTTTGGAAGAATGGGAACAAATCGAAACTGGCATCGCGAAATCCATGGGCCTGGGTTCCCTCCCTCTACATGGCCGAGGGCATTCCTTATACCATGGCCATGGTAGTCTCGGTCATCCTCTACAAACGCCTTGGCATCTCAAACACGGACATCGCTCTCTACACAAGCTGGCTCTATCTTCCCTGGGTCATCAAGCCGCTCTGGAGCCCTTTGGTTGACCTCTTCAGGACGAAGCGTTACTGGATTCTTCTGACGCAACTGGTCATCGGAGCGTCACTTGCTTCTGTTGCGCTCGCTATTCCAGCTTCACGCTTCTTTCAGTATACCCTTGCCTTCTTCTGGCTGATGGCGTTCAGCTCGGCAACCCATGACATCGCAGCTGACGGCCTTTACATGTTAGGTCTCACCAATCCACTCCAGGCCGCCTTTACCGGAGTAAGAACGACTTTTTACCGTATCGCTATGATTGCAACACAGGGCGGGCTCGTCATCCTTGCCGGCTTTCTCGAAGAGAGTGGTTATGAGGTCCCGAGGGCCTGGTCGATTGCCCTCTTTGCTACAGCGGCTGTCTTTTTAGCATTCCTGCTTTATCACTCTTTTGTTCTCCCCTACCCGGCTGCTGACCGTCCGGGAAGCCGCAATCCTTCAACATCCATCACCCTGGAGTTCCTCTATACCTTCGGCCTCTTCTTCAAGAAAAAAGGCATCGTTACCATTCTTGCCTTCCTTCTTTTCTACCGCTTTGCGGAAACCCAGATTGTCAAGATCATCGCCCTCTTTCTTCTTGATCCCCGCTCAAAGGGTGGACTTGAACTCGCGACCTCCGAGGTCGGCATCATTTACGGCACAGTAGGAATCATTTCGCTCATGCTGGGAGGGCTTCTGGGTGGATATGCCATCTACAGAAAAGGACTCCGGTTCTGGATCTGGATCATGGTCTGCGCTGTGCATCTGCCTGATCTTGTCTATGTCTATCTCTCACAAGCCTTACCTGACAATTTCTATTTGATCAACCTCTGCGTTGCTGTGGAGCAATTCGGTTATGGCTTTGGCTTTACGGCCTATACGATGTTCATGCTCATGGTATCAGAGGGCGAGTACAAAACGGTTCACTACGCTATCGCCACCGGAATCATGGCCCTGGGCATGATGTTGCCTGCCATGGCGAGCGGTTGGCTTCAGGAGCAGTTAGGCTATCAGAACTTTTTTCTTTTGGTGATGGCCATGACGATTCCTGGATTTATCGTGACAGGGCTTATAAAGATTGATCCGGAGTTCGGAAAAAAGAAGGAGATGAGGTGATGGGGGGATAGGGAGATGGGGCAATAAAACAAGACAAGCGGATTCTTTCACCCTCCCCCCCAACCTCCCCATCTCCCCGATTGCTCGCTTGAGCAAGCAGTGAGATTCCTGTTTTAAGCAAGGGAGAGAAGTGAAGTGTCATTAAAGAAACGACGATTCAAGACCGCCTTCGTTCTGGGGGCTGGACTGGGGATGCGGCTCCGGCCTCTGACAGAAAGATGCCCGAAGCCCCTCCTGGAGATCGGAGGACGTCCTATCATCACTTATGCGATGGATCATCTTCTGAACGCGGGGGTGGATCGTTTCATCGTAAACACACACCATTGCCCGGAGGTCTACCTGGAAAAGTTTCCTCATGGGCAATGGCGTGGTGTCCCCATCATTTTTCGCCATGAACTCATCCTGCTTGACACAGCCGGTGGGATAAAAAACATCGAGAATCTTCTGGAAGAGAATGAGGCTGTCCTCTGCTACAACGGCGATGTGATTACCGATCTTCCCTTGCAGAAACTCCTGAAGGCCCATGAGCAGAACCGACCGGAGGTAACGCTTGCCCTTCGAAGCAGGGGCCCTCTTCTCAATGTGAACCTGAATGAGGCAGGTGAGATTTCCGATCTTCAGCACACCCTGGGAAACCCTGGAGTCCGAGGGTGTCAATTTACAGGCATTTATGCCATAGAGACATCATTCCTCCAGTTTCTTGAACCAGGGAAAATCGAATCTATTGTTCATGCTTTCATCAGAAGAATTGT
This sequence comes from Deltaproteobacteria bacterium RBG_16_49_23, assembly GCA_001798855.1. Classification (GTDB taxonomy): domain Bacteria; phylum Desulfobacterota; class BSN033; order BSN033; family UBA1163; genus RBG-16-49-23. The sequence goes on from MGQQ01000042.1 coordinate 15,635, forward strand.
GGAAAAACCGGGTTCAATACGGGGGATCATCATTGACGAGGGCGAGTGGCACGACATTGGCTCCGTCGAAGCCTACGAAGAGATGGCAAAGCGCATAGAGCAGAGCGCATAGCGTAAAATACAATATATTAACAGTCTCGAAATAGCAAAGACATCGATTTGTAAAATCCCTCCTGACCTCCCTTTTCCTAAGGGAGGGATTACCCCTCTTTGGCAAAGAGGGGCAAGGGGAGATTTTCCGATGTTTATGTCGATTCAATTAAGAGACTGTTAAAAAAATGCCTTGCGAAAATGAGGGTTTAGATTGATGATTCCGCAATCCGCATTCCGCAATCCGCAATTGGAAAAGGAGGACCTGATCCGTTTTAGTCGGGAGGCCCTGGGACTCACTCAATCCGTTTCTATAGAACTTGGCCCCTTGGAAGGGAGAGGATCGGACAGGTCTTTTTCCAGGCTGAAATGGAAACAGAATCATTCAGCCATCTTAGTTCATTACGACCCGAAGCGTGTCGAGAACACCTGCTATGCCGGTATTGCCATATTTCTTCGTGACATCGATGTCCCGGCGCCCCGGCTGATCCACCATGATCCAGCCGTTTGTCTCATTGTCATGGAAGACCTCGGGGATACCGATCTTTGGTCTTTCAAAAAAATGCCTTGGGAGACTCGGAGGTCGCTTTATCAAAAAACACTTAACATCGTGCACAAACTCCATTCCTTCCCCGAAAAGAACTTTCCTTCGGGACGTGTGAAGCTCATGGAGGGCTTCGGACCCGATCTCTATTGCTGGGAGCGTGATTATTTCAGGAATCATTTTGTGATGAATTTCTGCGGTATCCAGCCTGAGCCTTCTGTCGAACGCAGACTCGAAGTGGAGCTTTCCGGTTTGGCGGAACGACTCATAAGAACAAAACGCTGTCTCATTCACCGGGATTTTCAATCTCAGAATGTGATGATCCGTGACGGGAAACCCTTCCTCATCGATTTTCAGGGAATGCGCTTCGGAAACCCCTTTTATGACCTTGGTTCGATCCTCTGCGATCCTTATGTCGAATTCAGTGGTGATCAGAGGGTGGACTTGCTTCTATATTATTACAACCTTTCCAAACAGGACTTGAGCTGGGAAGATTTTCAGAAGATGTTCTGGGAAGCTTCGGCACAGCGTCTCATGCAAGCCCTCGGCGCCTATGGATTTTTAGGCATCAAGAAAGGGCTTAAAGCTTTTTTTGAGCATATCCCTGCTGGAGTTCGTAATCTTCATCTTGCGGCTTCCCAGGTAGCATCCCTCCCCTGTCTCCAAGAACTTGCCATGGGGTGTCAGAGGGTGATCGAGCAAAAGAGAGGACATTCTTGAAGCCTTTCACCATCGTCATCCCTTACAGGCCAGAACCTTTTTTTAAGAAAATCCTGCTTTCTCTAAGGAAATCACATTGGGTCGAGAGGATTATGATTTTGAGTCAGGAGCCGGTTCATTTCAAAATGGATAAGTGCCACCTTCTTGTCACAGGACCCCTTCCCTCTTACGAAACACTTAGCCTGATTCTGGCCGAGATTCGAACAAAGTATCTTCTTCTTTTATTGGAGACCCAACAAATTTCCTTCGAGCCAAAAGCCCTGGAGAGAATCCTGGAAATGGCTGAGTCCACGAAGGCAGGCCTGGTCTATTCCGATTTCTATGACCAACGCGAACAAGGGAAAACCATCCATCCGCTCAATGACTATCAATTGGGAAGTGTGCGTGATGATTTTGACTTTGGGGCCATGATTCTCTTCCCGGTCCACGCCGTCCGGAAAACCCTGAAAAAATACGGTCCTATCCCAGAAGTTAAATTTGCCGGCCTTTACGATCTTCGCCTTAAGGTCTCTATCGACCACTCTGTCTATCACCTGCAGGAGCCGCTCTATACTGTAATTAAAACAGATGAGCCTTCGGGCAATGAAAATTTATTTTCATATGTCGATCCCCGAAATCGAGCTGTCCAGAAGGAGATGGAGACTATCTTCACGGATTACCTGAAGAGGATTGGGGCCTATCTGCCACCCAGCCTCAAGGAAGTCGAGCAGACAACCGAATCCTTTCCGGTGGGAGCCTCCGTGATCATCCCTGTGCGGAACCGAAAAGAGACGATTGGAGAAGCTGTGAAAAGCGCTCTATCGCAGGAAACCGATTTTCCATTCAATGTAATCATTGTGGACAATCACTCAACAGATGGAACGACAGCCATTCTCTCTGAGCTTGCCAGGCAGGCTCCTCGTCTAAAGCACATGATCCCGGAGAGGACCGACCTTGGGATCGGAGGCTGCTGGAATGAGGCCCTTCACTATGAAGATTGTGGCCGATATGCTGTTCAACTCGACTCGGATGATCTTTACAGAGACAACCAAACCCTGCAGAAGATGGTCAACGTGTTCCGTCAGGGAAACTTTGGCATGGTCATTGGCTCCTATACTCTTGTTGATTCGGGGTTAAGGGAGATTCCCCCGGGCCTTATCGACCATCGTGAATGGACCGATGAGAACGGTCACAACAATGCGTTGCGCATCAACGGTCTGGGCGCCCCGCGCGCTTTCGACACCCGTCTGATGCGAAAAATCGGATTTCTCAATGTGAGCTATGGTGAGGATTACGCAGCAGCGTTGCGCATCTGCCGGGAGTGCCGGATCGGGAGGACTTATGAAAGCCTCTACCTCTGCAGGCGCTGGTCGGGAAATACCGATGCGGCTCTAAGTGTCAAAGAGGTGAACCGGAACGATGCCTTTAAGGATAAGATCCGGACGGAAGAGATTTTAGCCCGGCAGAAGATCGCAAAAGAAAGGAAGTCAGAATAATGGAAGAGTGGAATGGTGGAATTATGAGAAAACTTAAAAGATGGAAAAAGCAGACCGGACTTCATTTATTTAATTGACGTTAGGCTATACTCAATATTCCATAATTGCCTCTTTCCAATATTCCATTTTATTGACAGCCATGGGAATGACCATCCGGCCCTGGAAGCAAAGTGACCTTGCCGACATCCGCAGAATAACCTGGCAGTCCTGGATGGCTACATACTCAAGCTTTATTCCCGAAAGCGATCTTGATTCCTATTTTAACATTCACTATGCGGAACCATCCTTACTTAGCATGTTCGACCATCCCTTTATGCAGGGCTATATTGCGGAGACAGAGGGTCACATCACCGGGTATATTCGTCTTGTCTTCAACCAGGATGAGAATCGTATCTACATCCCCTCCCTCCACATCGTTGGGGATTTCAAGGGGCAGGGAATGGGCACCCAACTCCTTGAAGCGGCAGAAGGGTATGCTGTTAAGAAAGGCCTCCATGAACTCTGGATCGGCGTGATGGTAAAAAACAGGCAGGCCCTTGTTTTCTACAGAAGGGTTGGTTTTATCTTTGTTCGGGAAGAGCCTTTCACTATGGGGAAGACGACCGTAAGCCATCTTGTCGGTTATATAAAATTGGGAAAGAGAGCATGTCTTGATCAGAAGATTTACACCCGTTTCGACGAGGGAAAAAACCTCCCTGAACTTTGTGTTAACCTCCTGTCAGAACAAAAAAAGGCATGGTTAGATCTCCGGAAAGGTTATGGATCACTGAAGGATATCCGGGAGCGGGATGTCCCCTGTAAGCGATTTTCTGTTCGCCTCCAGTACAATCCAGGAAGAATCAAGAGCAGTACGGCTGAAGTGAGTCGAGAGAAGATAAACGAGCGGCAATGTTTTCTCTGTCTGGATCATCTTCCCGAAGACCAGAAAGGAATCCTCTATAAAAACGAATTCCTGATTCTCTGTAATCCGATGCCTGTCTTTCCTTCGCACTTCACCGTCTCCCATTTAGACCATCGCCATCAGGCCATCGCCGAACATATCGGGACACTCCTTCAGCTTGTGAAGGATTTGGGTCCAGACTGGATGGCCCTCTACAACGGGCCAAAATGCGGCGCTTCCGCACCGGACCATCTTCATTTTCAGGTAGCCCTTTCGGGTCAGGTGCCGATCGAAAAAGAAGTCCGGGAGAGGGAAAGGCTCGTATTGATGAAGGAGGTTGATCGCACCTCCCTCTATCTTGCGAAAGATTTAGGCCGGGAAGTCATGATCATAGATGGAAATGACCCAATGGCGATGGAAGTTGTTTTCCGGAAGTTTCTAAAAGCCCTGGAAAATGTCCTCAAAAAAGATGAAGAACCCATGATCAATATCGTTGGCCTCTATAAGGAAGGGAAATGGCGTCTCTTGATCTTTCTACGCCAAAAACATCGCCCTGACGTCTTTTTCAAAGAAGGAGAGGATCGAATGGTCCTCAGTCCAGGAGCCATTGATATGGGAGGCCTCCTTATTATTCCTCTTGAAAGAGATTTCAATCGACTTGATGAAGCGTTGGTGGAGTCCATCTACAAGGAAGTCTCCCTGGGAAAAAAGACCATTGAAACGGCCATCGAGGTGATGGGATAGTTGCGGAGAATGATCAATCATCCGTGATCGTTTGTGAACTTCAGATATCGAACCAACCCGGCCCCGATCAGGAGCAAGCCTCCATAGAGAATAAATCCGAGAGAAAACAATCCTGCCTCTCCCATCACTCCGAGTCCTGCCGTAACTGCTCCACCCCCGATAATAAAACCGACCGGCGCAGTAAGGGAAATGGCTACATTCTTAAAATGAGGAGAGCTGATCCTGGTCAGCGCTGCGAAAGCAGGTGGGAAAAAAGAAGTGGTAAGGATCGGTTGGAGAAAGATGATCCAGATGACCCACGAACCGGGAACAATGCCGAACAGAGCAATCGCCAAGCCTGACAAAAGAAAGACCATTTTCAAGGTTCGCTTCACCCCCAGGCGGTCAGTGAGCCATCCTGCGACAAAGGCAGTGGCAAGGGTTAATACCCGTGAAAGGCCGATCAGTGTGTTGGCCCATGATCGCTCCATTCCTCTCTCTGAAACGAGATAGAGGGGCATCATGGAATAGACCCCAAAGCTCGAACCAATACCTAAGGAGAAGAAGATCATCATCATCCATAATGAGGGCTCTTGCGATATGTTTCTGACCATTCCCCAATTGGGCGCTTCGCCTGGAAAATCTCCCCCCTCTCCCCGGAGAAGAAAGACCCCTCCCATCACAAAAGAGGCAATTCCGATCACCATCAATATTCCCTGCCATGAACGCCAGCCCAGGAGGGCCTCTGTTAAGAGGGGAGCAAAGATGAAACCCAGATTGGGAGCCAATTCGTGAATGGCTATGGCCTTACCCCAATGCCGGGGATTGACCAACCCGGTAAGAGTGGCAATGCCGGAGGGAAGATAGAACCCTGCCGCCACCCCCATCAGGAAAAGGATGGATCGAATCCACCACAGCTCGCGGCTGACACCGGCCAAAATGAGAGTCAAACCAACGCCTAAGGAGGAAAGAAGGATGGTCGTCCGGTGTTTAAGGCGGGAAGAGACGAAACTGGAGATGAGCAGGCCTAAACAATATCCGAACGAAATGAGAAAAAAGAGAGAACCCGCTTCAGCATGCCCGATCTTTAAATCCTTCTCCACCGTGGGCATCAGGGGAGAGAGAATGATTCTGGCAAGGAAGTTCATGAAGAAGATCCCTACGAGAAAAAGGAGCGGCTTCACGTTGGATAGAAACGAATGGGAAACTTCCCCCGGATTATCCGTATTCGAAACTTCGCCATCGGGCACTGTGATTGAGCCTCCTCATGCAATTGAACAGGGATGCCGGTCAGTTCACTTCCCAAAGTTCACTCTTTCTAAGCTTATTCTTCACCTACTTCCCTTTTCATCTTAATTTTTTATTAGATTTATCTCGTCAAGTCAACCCTTCGACCTGTGAATCCATGAATTTTATCTTTGACACCCATCTCCCTTCTTTCTATAATGGGCTACGGCAAAAGAAAAGAGACTCTATGATGAGAATCGGGGATATCTTTAATCGAATCCACTTCATCAGCGCCATTCTGGCATCCGCATTTTTAGCATTCCAGCTCATCATCATCTCTGTCAATGTCATCCTGAGGTTTGGTTTTCATTCAGGCATCTCCTGGATGGAGGAAATCTCTAAAGATGTCCTGATGACTGCTTTCACCTTTTTAAGCATGGCGATCGGAGTGAAACTCGATTTACATATCAATGTCAACCTCTTTCCTAAAAAGACTCCTCAATGGATCACCGCCACACTGCTGAAGCTTAGACATCTTATTCTCGTTGCGGTCGGTTTTGTCCTCGCCTATTACGGTACCTTGCTGATATTTGGAATCAAGGCAAGAATTGCCTCCATCCCGATATTACCGGCCTATCTCCAATTTATCATGATGCCTCTGGCGGGGGTATTGATCGTCTTCGATTCGATCATGAATCTGTTTGGCCTCGAAACCGATCATCAATATCTCGATCGAAAATTTATGAGCGCTGGAGAAAAGAGATGATAATTGACCGTCCGGCCATCGCTCTTTTGCTCGGCACATTTGCTGTCCTCGTTTTATTGAGGGTACCGATCACTTTCTGCCTGGCCATGGCCGCCATTTTGACGGGTATCTATTTAAGTATCCCATTAGAAGCCATCGTCAAAGTGATGGCCGATGGGGTCATGAATTTCTCCCTCCTCGCCATCCCCTTCTTTATCATTATGGGAGAAATCATGAATGAAGGGGGCATCTCCCGTAGGATTGTCAATTTAGCCAACCTCTTTGTGGGAAGGCTTCCGGGTGGGCTTGCCCTGGTCAATGTGTTGGATAGTATGTTTTTCGGGGGAATCTCAGGATCTGCGGTGGCCGACGTTTCCTCTCTTGGATCCATCGTCATCCCTATGATGAAGAAACAGGGATATGATGACGAGTTTGCTGTAGGGTTGACCGTCTGCTCAGCTTGTCAGGGAATCATCATTCCACCCAGTCATAATATGATCATCTATGCCTTTGCCGTGGGCACGGCCTCTCAGTTGGCAGGTGGGTCGTTGTTAGTTCTCTCCGTTGGTAAACTCTTCCTGGGTGGGTATTTACCAGGAATCCTGATGGGCCTCACCATGCTCGTGATTGCCTTAGTGATTGCCATTAGAAGAAAATACCCGAGAGGAGAAGGCCATACGTTTAAAGAGGCCATTGTGATCCTTTTGGATGGGTTTCTGGCCATGTGCACAGCCCTTATCGTAGTGGGAGGTGTAGTGATTGGTGTTTTTACTGCTACCGAAGCGGCTGCCTTTGCGGTCATCTATGCCTTTATCATCACCTTTTTTATCTACAGGGAAGCGCCCCTTCTCCGGTTTGTGAAAACCCTCTACTCTTCTCTTAAGACCCTGGCCATCGTCATGAGCCTCATCGCTGCGGCAAGCGCTTTCGGATATCTGCTCTCCCGTCTGCAGGTTCCAAGACTCACTACCGAGTGGCTGCTCTCAATTACCGATAATTATTATTTATTGCTTCTTCTGGTCAATATCATGCTCCTCATCCTGGGATGCATCATGGATATGACGCCTCTCATCCTTATCTGTACCCCCATCCTCTTTCCGGTTCTGGTTTTAAAGATGGGAATGGATCCCGTGCATTTCGGCATTATGCTACTCATGAATCTTTCCATAGGACTCTGCACCCCTCCCGTGGGGGCGGCCCTATTTGTGGGAAGTGCAGTGGGAAAGATCTCCATAGAAAGGGCATCAAGGGGTTGCATCCCTTTCTATATTTCGATGTTTATAGCGCTGATGCTCGTGACCTACATCCCTGCCATCACGATGACACTGCCAAACCTGTTCATGCCCGGTAAATAAAAAAGGGGCGAGAGCTAAAAAAGCTCTTGCCCCTAGGGTAGGGGGAATGGGACTTTATTTAACGGCCCTGATTTTGTTAACAACAGCGATGATCTCGGGCGGCTGCTTGTCATAGAGAGGCTTCATGGCGTCCATAAATTTCTGTTTTTCCTGTGAAGTCACTTCCGTGATCGTATTTCCTTTTTCGCGGACCGTTTTTTCAGCTACCTTTTCAAATTCATTCCATAATTTGATCTGGTAGGGCTGGGCATCTTGCATTGCCTTCTTGATGATCGTCTGCTCCTCTTTCGATAATTTATCAAAGACCTTTTTGCTTGCAATCATAATCTCAGGAACTCTCGTATGCTCATCGGTGATAAAAAACTTTGCCACCTCGTAATGGCTTGTCGAGAGATAGCTTGGCCAGTTGTTCTCCGCACCATCAATCACACCTGTTTGAAGAGCAGAATAGACCTCGCCAAAGGCCAATGGTGTCGCCACAGCGCCAAGAGCCTCCACCAACCCCACCATCAAAGGTGCCTGCTGGACTCGGATCTTCATCCCCTTCAGATCAACCACTGTTTTTACCTGTTTTTTAGTATAGAAATTGCGTGAGCCGGCCTCAAACCATCCGAGGCCGATAAAATTGCTGGTTTCGAGTTTCTTGAAAATCTCCTGGCCAATGGGCCCATTCAAGACTTTCCACATATGCGCCGCATCACGATAAAGATAGGGAAGCTGGAAGGCGTCAAGATCTCTCACGAAGGCAGAGACCGGCGAAATACTCACCCGGGTAAAATCGATCGCCCCCAACTGCACCTGCTCGATCACCGCCTTCTCTTCGCCCAGTTGCTTGCTGTGATAGACTTCAATTACCATTTTGCCGTTGGATCGCTCTTTCACCAGTCTCGCAAATTCATAGTCCCCTTTTGTGGTGGGATAGTCCTGTGGATGCGTTTCACCAAGCTTCAACACCTTTTGTGCAAAAACTGAGGCGGGGCTGCCTGCGAGAATAAAAGTGGCTAACCATACAGATAAAAGAACAATGGATACCTTTTTCATCTTTGCCTCCTTTCACGAGCGGGTCATGTCGATTCAGATGCTATATCAACGAGGGCCAGCTTGTCAAGGCATACATTCCACCCAAATCCTGATTTAGAAATTTTAAAATAGTTCCCTCTCCCTTGACGGGAGAGGGTTAGGGTGAGCGTGAATAGTTCACCTTTAAGGTTACCCCTCCACTGCCTTCGCCGAAGCGGCTTCGCAGGCAGGCGCAAGGGGAGGGGGATTTACCTGGAAAACAATTTTCTATCTCTGTTTTAGGGGAGAATGCAAAGAGGACGGACTCCCAAGGTCAAATCTCGAAGAACGGCCACCTCTATTTCAAGAATTCTTCTCGGATCGGGGAGAAGGCATCGATCAGTCGCACCTTTGGGGAAAGCGGCTGGATACTATGAGGAAGATTGGCTGGAACTGTAAATATGTCTCCGGGGCTTAAGTGGGTCACCTCATCCCCCAGGACGACATTGATTTCTCCGGAGACCACATAGGAAATCTGCTCATGAGGATGAGAATGAGGAGGATCAGGCTGAGAAGCCGGTCCATCCTCAAAATCAATGGCCACCATCATGAGATTGGATAGATGGGCAAGATGCCGTGTTCGACTTTTCCCAATGACTTCCTGAATCACTTCCGAGCTTTTAATGATTCCCATGGCATCATCCTTTCCAGATGGACTGATAGGATCATATAAATCGGCCGACTTCGCTGTCAAGGGCAAGAAAAAAGGCCGGTTAAACATCGGCCGGCCTTTAAAGGCTTTAACAAATCCTGATGAGCAGTTTCACGTCGTGCTCAGGACCAGAGTATCGATCCACAGGTCGAACAATGGGTTGCATGGGGGAACATCCATCTCATGGACCTCACCTCCTTTTCCTAATTTAATTCTAAAGCCAACCTTCCCGCCTGTCAAGGGAGAACTTTATTGTTACCTAAATTGAGCGATTTTTATAAATTTAATCGTAGGGCAACCCTTTAGGGTTGCTTCCCATGCAAGGCTCCTGCGGCAGGGCCTTGCCCTACGAATCACCCAATGGGTGATTTAAAAACACAAGCTAAAGACTGCGGCCATTGGGTATTTCAAAAAGAATCGCTCAATTTAGGTCTGATAAAATGGAGGGGATTGATCGGGGGATGAAGTTATGGCATAGTGAAATAGTAATCTATTTGAGAGTCCTGAAAAACTACTTTTCGCTCTCTGATTACCCAGATTCCAAAAAATGATTACACAGATTTTACTTTATTTTCAATTAATTTCTAATCTGTGTAATCGGTTCCTAATCGGTGTAATCAGAGATTTCTGGACTTTTTCGGAAATCTCTATTTAGAAAGGAGCGCCGGATGAAACTGAAAGGCTATACTGGAAAAATTTTAAATATCGATCTCACCCATTCCAGAGTCCAGGTTGAAGATCTCAAAGAGGAATGGTTAAATCAATTTATCGGCGGGAGTGGGCTGGGGGCAAAATATCTATTTGAAATGACGGATGAAAAAACAGACCCCCTGGGTCCTGAAAATCCTCTGATCTTTATGGCAGGGCCCTTCACCGGGACACCTGTCCCTCTCTCCGGAAGGCATGCGGTCGTCTCCCGATCTCCATTGACAGGAATCTTCGGAGAATCGGACGTAGGCGGCACCTGGGGCGCCCATCTTAAAAAGACAGGGTTCGATGGAATCATCCTCACCGGAAAATCTCCAAAGCCTTCTTACCTTTGGATTAACAATGGGAAGGTTGAGATCCGTGATGCCTCCCATCTCTGGGGAAAAGATACTTACGAAATCGATCCCATCTTGAAATCAGAAACCCATGAGAAGGCTGTTGTTAGCGCCATTGGTCAGGCCGGAGAAAACCAGGTCTTATTCGCTTCAATCATGACCGATGGCAGGGAGGGCCGGGCTGCCGGACGTTGCGGGATGGGGGCGGTCATGGGTTCCAAGAACCTGAAAGCCCTCGTTGTCTATGGAACTCAGAAGGTGGAGGTCTTCCACCTTGAAGAAGTTGACCATCTTCCAAAAGAATATAGTCCGATGATCAACAAGAAGGCAGAGAATTTCAGAAAGTATGGAACGGCGGGCGCTCTTTCCACCTTTGAAGCCATGGGGACGCTCCCCCTTCAGAACTGGAAATTTGTTGGGCGGTGGGAAGAATCGGCGGAGAAGATCAATGGTTTCACCCTCTCCGAAACTCTGTTGACAGGCCGTTACTTCTGTGATGCCTGTATTTTGGGGTGTGGAAGAAGAGTCAAGGTGGATAAAGGGCCTTATGCTGGTGTGGAAGGCGCTGGTCCGGAATATGAGACCCTTGCTCTCCTCGGAAGTAATTGCCTGATTGACGACCTCGAAGCCCTCTGTTATGCCAATGAACTCTGCAATCGTTTCGGCCTTGACACCATCTCTACAGGCGGAGTCATTGCTTTTGGAATGGAGGCTTTTGAGAAAGGATTAATCGACCAGGAGGATACGGGCGGAATTGAACTGCGGTGGGGAAGTAGTGAGGCGCTCATCGAGATGATCAAAATGATCGCCCATAAGAAGGGCTTCGGAGAAATTTTAGGAAAAGGGGTGAAAAAAGCCTCAGAAATAATTGGAAAGAATTCAGTTGAATTCGCACCACATATCAAAGGATTAGAACTCCCCGCCCATGACCCCAGAGGTTATAATGCAGGCGCAACAGGGTATGCCACCTCCTCCAGAGGAGCATGCCATCTCGCCGGCCTCAGTCATACTTTTGAGAGGGTTCTTAAATCTCCTGAGATGGGAATTCCGGAGCCCCTCGACCGATATCAGGTGGAAGGAAAGGGGATTCTTGCAGCTAAAAGTCAGAACCTGATGGGTATGATGGACTCCCTCAAACTCTGTAAGTTCATCCTGTTCGGTGGTGTGACGATTACCGATATTGTGAAATGGTATCAACTCGTAACCGGCAGAGAGATGACTGTGGATGATTTCATAAAGACAGGTGAGAGAATTTTCAATCTGAAGCGGCTCTACAATGTGAGATTGGGAATCAGCCGAAAAGACGACACCCTTCCCTTCCGCTTCCTGACTTTCAAGAGGATCGGAAAGGGATTAACCCCCAATCTCCCTCCCCTCGGCCAGATGCTCAGTGAATATTATGAATATCGCGGCTGGTCCGAGGACGGTATTCCCACTCCGGAAAAATTAATAGAATTAGGATTATTGAAGGGCACTCTCGAACCATAAAATGGATTTTAATTTATGTTTTTCTTTTAGATATTGGTACTTACGCTATGCGCTATGCTTTTTCCACCTAATCGAAGGCTGACATTCCAGTCAGATCCTGTCCGATGATCAACGTGTGAATACTTTCCGTCCCCTCCAGCGTGCTCATGGCCTCGAGGTCGCAGAGATGGCGAATGACATGGTGATCGGCCAGAATCCCCCGAGCCCCGAGGATGTCCCTTGCCATTCGAGCGATCTTCATGGCCTCCCGAACATTGTTCAGCTTGGCCATTGAGATTTGAGAGGGTCTTGCTTTTTGTCGATCCAATAATCTGCCCAGATGAAAGGTGAGTAACTGTGCTTTTGTAATTTCCAAAACCATTCGAACCAGCTTCTCCTGGACAAGTTGATAAGAAGCGATGGGTTTTTCAAAGACCTTCCTTTTACGAGCAAAATCCTCAGCTACTTCATAACAGGCAATGGCTGAACCCAACGCACTACAGGCTACCCCGTAACGGGCATAATTCAAGCAGCTTAAAACCGACTTCAAACCCTTTGTCCCCGGAAGGAGATTCTCTTCGGGGATCATACAGTTTTTGAGGATCAAAAGAGAAGTGGGAGAGGTTCGATAAGAAAACTTCCTCTGGATCAGGGTTGTTTGAAACCCAGGAGTGCTGGTTTCCACCAGGAAGCCCCGGATTTCATCCTCTATTTTCGCCCAAACCAGCGCCACTTGAGCAATGGATCCATTTGTAATCCACATTTTGGTTCCGTTCAGGAGATAATGATCTCTTTGCTTCACGGCCCTGGTCATCATTCCCGAAGGATTCGATCCAAAATCGGGTTCAGAGAGGGCGAAGCAACCAACCACCTCACCTCGTGCCATTTTCGGAAGCCATCTTATCTTCTGTTCTTCAGAGCCAAAGGCATAGATGGGATACATGGCCAAGGAATTTTGAACCGAAAACATGGCTCTGAGACCGCTATCGCATCGCCCCAGCTCCTCGCAGATCAAGCCATAAATCGTATGGCTCGCCTGAGTGCAGCCGTAACCATTGACATGAAGGCCGAAGAGACCCATCTCCGCCATTCTGGGAATGAGCTCCATGGGAAAGGTTCCACGATCGAAGTGCAACGTGACGAGAGGCATGCATTCGTCATCCACAAATTTTCGGACCCGCCCTCTGTAAAGCCTCTCCTCTTCCGTCAAAAGCGCTTCGATCTGGAAGTAATCGACCATCGCAATGTCTCCCCTCATCTATTGATTTCCCTCAATCCCTCATCGGAGAATCATCCATGATGAAAAAAATTTTACCTAATAAAATTTATAAAAGAAAGAGAAAAAGTAGCGCTCTCATTTACCTGCCTGCACGAAGCCCGCCTCCAGAAGCCTTGCGGAGGGCAGGCGTTTCGGCGAAGGCAGGTTG
>MGQQ01000043.1 GCA_001798855.1 Deltaproteobacteria bacterium RBG_16_49_23
GACCATGGTGACTCTCTACGGCCAACTGAAATGGCCGCTCTATTTTTCCATTCCCGCGACCATTGCGATCACCGTCCTTGTTGGCATGGGCTTGATGAAAGTGTCCTACCGCCCTGGAAAGAGTACTTCCCTCATTACAGTCTTAATTATTACAATAGGAGCGTCCTTATTCATCTCAGGCTCAGCGATGCATATCTGGGATGCTGATATTCACCGCTTCGAACCTTTCTCCGGAGATGTTCCGTTGAAGCTTCTGGGTGCGGCCATTGCTCCCCAATCCTTATGGATTATTGGTTTAACCATCCTTGTTGTGGTTCTCCTGGTTGTCTATTTTCAATTCACGATCTACGGCAAGGCAATGAAAGCCTGTGCTCTGGATCGGACGGCAGCGGGTATGCTTGGTATCCGTGTCAAGAGCATGGTTCTTCTCTCTTTCGCCATGAGCGCCGCATTGGGGTGTGTTGCTGGGATCATCATGACGCCCCTTACCATGGTTGACTACAATGGTGGGATGCTTTTGGCTATCAAAGGATTCTCGGCTGCCATGCTGGGTGGGATGGGAAGCTTTGTCGGAGCGGTCATCGGAGGGTTCGTCTTCTCCTTCTTGGAATCCTTCGCAGCCACTTTTGTCACCAGCCGTCTCAAGGAGCTCGTCACATTCATTGTGATCATTAACGTCCTTCTTTTCATGCCCCGGGGGATTATGGGGCCCCGCGTGAAAGAAGGCCTCGAGCAAGAGGAGGTACTGGGCGACTGATGGATATAGTTTCACAAAAATTGAGTGAATATATTGCAAAGTCACAATTCGAGGACCTCAGCGCTGAGGCGCTGGCCGCGGCAAAGCGGAGTACGTTGGATACTCTGGGGGCTATGGTGGCAGGGTCCACAGCTGCGGGGATTGATACGGTAGTGGCGCTTGCGAAAGAATGGGGAGGCAAGCCAGAGGCTCATGTAGTTGGTTTCGGCTACAAATTGCCAGCCCCTCTCACGGCTTGGTGCAATGGAACCATGGCCAGAGCGCTTGAGATCGACGACTGCGTCGATTTCCTCCCTGTTCACCCCTCCGCCTCTGCTGTTCCAGCCCTGTTCACCCTATCGGAGTTAAAAGGCGGCCTTACAGGACGAGATTTTCTGACCGCCCTGGCCGTAGGTCAGGATGTAAAGATCCGGATGGGTCTCGCAGTCCGTCAAAATGCGATGCAAAGCGGCCGGAACAACATGTTCAAGATCTTCGGGCCGACTGCGGCTTTGGCCAGAGCCATGCAATTCAACCCAGAACAGGTCCAGAACGCCCTGGGTATCTCCTTCTCCTTTGCCGTCGGCGACGGTCAGTGTGCCTTGGATGGCGCCTTAACCCTGAGGCTTCAGCAGGGGATTGTTGCTCAGGGAGCTTTCTTATCCGTTATACTTGCTTCGAAGGGATTTACTGGCGCGAGAGACTTTCTCTTAGGGAAATTCGGTTATCTTAATGCCTTTGAACCAGACCCCCGATTGGAGTACCTGACAGAAGGGCTCGGAAAGGTTTTTTATGGAGAGCGTATCAGCATTAAACCCTTCTCTTCCTGCCGTGCGACACATCCTGCCATCGACCTTGCCCTTCAGCTACGAAAGGAAAATGGCATCCATCTAAAGTCTATTAAAAAAGTGACCGTGAGGACTTGCCCTGAGGTGCATCAACTTGTGGCTTCGCCCCGGGATTCGAAGATCAAGCCTGATTCAATCCCTTCAGCCCAGTTTTCGATTCAGTATACGGTGGCAGCAGCCCTTCATGCCGGGGATGTCTTTCTAAAAGAAATAGAGTCAGAATCCCTCAAGAACAACGAAATCCTGGACCTAGCCCATCGGGTCTACGTTGAACCAGAACCGTCACTGAGAACTGATTTCGTACTGGGTAGAACGGTGATGGAAATTGAGATGGAGGGACAACCCTCTTTGAAGCGGGAGATTGATCTTCCACTGGGAAATCCTTGTCGGCCCATGAAATTTGATGCTATTGCTGCCAAATTTTTAAAATGCGCGTCCTATTCTGTGCGGCCACTCGAAAAAAGTCGTCTGGAAGGGTTGATTGAAGCGATTTCTCGACTCGAAGATCTTCCGGATGTTTCCCTTCTCATCTCGCATTTGTTTTAGGATTGGAGGATGGAGTCCCTGCTAAAGGACAAAAATAAACTGGCATGGTTGTTGATCACCCCCGGGGTGTTGTTACTCCCTTTCGTTTTTGGAAAGGGATTCTATCTGAACACCATGAACTTCATCTCCCTCCATGCCATGGTGGCCGTGGGTCTTTGCCTCCTGGTCGGTTACGGGGGACAGTTGTCTATCTCTCACTCTGCCTTTTTCGCCATCGGCGCCTATGCTTCAGCGATCTTCTGCCTTCGCTATCATCTCCCCCCCCTGATCTCCATTCTCCTGAGCCAGGGTCTGTCTGCCCTCCTCGCCTGGGGGATTGGATGGGTGGTGCTAAGGCTGAAGGGCCATTATCTGGCGATTGCCACTCTGAGCTTTACGATCATTGTGGAGGTCCTTGTAAAAGAAATGGCCTGGCTGACGGGGGGGCTGCAGGGGCTTTCTTCCATCCCCTCCATTTCGATCGGAGGGTTTATGATCGATTCGGATTACCGGTTCTATTTCGTTGTGTGGCCACTGACCATGCTTCTTCTCTTGTTCTCCCTTAACCTCGTGGACTCACGAATGGGCAGAATCTTCAGAGCAATCAAGGAAAACGAGGATATCGCGCGGCAATTTGGAGCCGATGTCAAGGTCTACAAAATCAAACTTTTTATCGTCTCCTCCGTCTATGCCTCTATTGCAGGTAGCCTTTATGCCCATTTCGTAACCTTTATCTCTCCTGTTACGGGATCGATCATGTTTGCCATCGATATCATCATGGTTCTGGCCTTCGGAGGTTTTACACTTCTCTGGGGCGCCATGATCGGAGTGGCTTCGCTCACCTTTCTGAATGAGTACCTCACTATCTTCGCGGATTTTAAGCGAGCCATTTATGGCCTTGCTCTGGTCATCATTATTCTTCTCTTCCCCAATGGTTTACTCTTGGGGTTAAGGGATTTTGGCAACCGCATCTTTCTCTTCATCGCAGAGGGAAGGAAGAAACATGCTTCAGCTTAACGGCGTGAGCAAGGATTTCGGTGGGTTGAGAGCCCTTTCCGATGTCACTCTCAATGTCAGGGAAGGACAGATCAAAGGTCTCATCGGGCCGAACGGGGCTGGGAAAACGACACTCTTCAACCTCATTACCGGTGTCTTTCCTCCAAGTGGAGGCTCGATCACGTTTCTGGGTGAAGAGACTACTCACCAGAACCCTGAAAAGATCTCCCGTCTCGGAATCTCTAGGACGTTCCAACAACCCCATTTGTTCAAGAGTCTTACCGTTTGGGAGAATGTCATGATGGGCCGACACTATCGAACCCGGGCTGAGTTCTTCGCTTGTGGTCTCAGGCTTCCCAAAGCAACCCGGGAGGAGAAAGACATTCGGAAACAGAGCCTCGAGTATTTGAACCTCTTTGGCTTGACAGACAAGAAGGACCGGGTCGCCAGTAAACTTCCTTTAGGGGAGCAGAGGTACCTTGAGGTGGCGCGGGCCCTTGCCACAGAACCCAAATTGCTGCTCCTCGACGAACCGACTTCCGGATTGAACGATCATGAGACGGAACAATTCCGAGACCTCCTCTTAAAAATCAAGGGAGTGGGAGTTACCCTCCTTGTCATCGAACATCACATGAGATTCATCATGGGTCTCTGTGAAGAGATTGCAGTTTTAAATTTTGGCGCCAAAATCGCCGAGGGTTCCCCTCAAGAGATACAGGTTTCTCCCGAGGTCATCACAGCCTACCTTGGCACAGAGGAAAGCATTGATTGAAGTGACCAACATTGATGTCTTTTACGGAAATATCCAGGTCCTGAAGGGGGTCTCTCTTCATGTCACCCGGGGGGAGATCGTCGCCCTGATCGGAGCGAATGGAGCCGGCAAATCCACATTGATGAAAGCGACTATTGGCCTCCTTCCGAAAAAATCCGGGAACATCTGTCTCGAGGGTTATCCCATCACTGCCCTCCCCTGCCCTGAAATCATCCGGTTGGGAATTGCCGTAGTCCCTGAAGGCCGCCGTCTTTTTGCCCCTCTCTCCGTATTAGACAATCTGAATTTGGGAGCCTATCTGCGTCTCACAAATGGTTTTAAGAAAGAGGTGCAGGAAGATCTGCAGACCATGTTTCAGATTTTCCCCCGCTTGCGAGAGCGCAGCCACCAGTTAGCCGGAACGCTTTCTGGAGGAGAGCAACAGATGTTGGCCATCGCCCGGGCCTTGATGGAGCGACCCAAGGTACTCCTGATGGACGAACCCTCCATTGGGTTGGCGCCTTTGATCGTAAAGGAAATCTTCGAGATCATTCGTCGCCTCAAAGACGAGGGAAACACTTTTCTGCTCATCGAGCAGAATGCGCGCATGGCCTTACGGGTTTCGGATAGGGGATACTTGATGGAGTTGGGTCGGATCATTCTTAACGGAAGCGCAGAGAGCCTGTTCAAAGAGGAAACCGTACGAAAGTCTTACCTTGGAGCGTGAAGGGCAAAGGAAAATGGACGATAAAGTTGCATTGATCACAGGAAGTGGCTCGGGAATCGGCAGGGCAATTGCCCTGAAATTTGCCAAAACAGGATATGCTGTTATCGTCAATGATATTGTTCAGGCAGCCGGAGAAAGCGTCCTATTGGAGATTCAAAGAGATGGAGGAAAAGGGCAATTTGTATTGGCCGATGTTTCCGATGTCGCCCAGGTTAGAATGATGTTTAAAGAAACCAAGAAGACATTCGGTAGGGTCGATATTTTAGTTAATAATGCTGGAGTCCCTGGTGCCTTCTCCCTTATTGTAGATATGCCTGATGAAACCTGGCAAAAAACTATGTCTGTTCATCTAAACGGAACCTTTTATTGCCTTCGAGAAGCTGCAAAATCAATGATGACTACAGGCTTTGGGAGAATTGTCAACATCACTTCCATAGCTGGAATTTTGGGGACAGTGGGATCAGGAGAGTATGGAGCGGCTAAGGCTGGGATTATCAACTTAACCAGGACCGCCGCCAAGGAATTGGGGCCTTACAATATCACTGTAAATGCGATCGCCCCGGGCATGGTGGGAACGCCGACCAATCTGAAGCTGAAGGAAAAGGGAAGCCCCTTCATCGAAATTGCAGAAAAAGGGACACCCACCGGCCGTATGACCAGTCCTGAAGAGATTGCAGAGATAGTTTTTTTTCTCAGCTCTGAAGCCGCAGGAAATATTAATGGGCAGGCGATTCGTTTGGACGGAGGTGCGGCTATCGATATTAGTATGGATCAGTTCATGCGCGATTTTCTTTCAAAGAAGAGCTCGTTCATAAAGTCAGTACGAAGGGATTAAAAATGCAAACGATCGGTGACATAGTGCGTCTGAATGCAAAACGTTACCCTGAAAAAAAAGCCTTGATGATGGGAGATGACGTCCTAACTTACAGCCAGCTTAATAGACAGGTTAATCAACTGGCTCACGGACTTCTCTCCCTGGGCGTAAAACATGGAGACCGTGTTGCGATACTGGCCTTCAACTGCATCGAGTGTGTGACTGTCCAGTATGCTGTTGCCAAGTGCGGCGGGGTCATTGTACCGATCAACTTTCGTTACAAAAGGGACGAACTTATTTACGCCATCAATAACTCGAGCCCGAAAGCGCTCTTTTTCGGTCCAGAATTTGCCTCCCTCATAGAGGGCGCGAAGTCTGGATTCGCCTCGCCGGTTCATATGTTCGCTCTCTCCGGAGACCCCTTAGCATTGGGAATGACCTTTGGAAAACTCCTGGACGGCCGATCCACCTCTGAACCAACAGTCAGTATCGATCCACCATCACCCTTCCTGATCACTTATACCAGCGGGACAACCGGAGATCCTAAGGGAGTCCTTGCCTCCCACGCCGCCTTCCTCAATATTTACACCGGATTGGTTTTGGAGGGTGACGTCCGTAACAGTGAAGTGACGCTCGTTACGCTTCCTCTGTTTCATACCGGAGGAATGCATGCCTTGGTCCAACCCACATTGCTCATGGGAGGTACTGCCGTTATTATGGGAAAGGGGTTCGACCCGGAGAAGATCCTCGACGCGGTGGAGCGATATGGGATTACCATGACCATGTGGGTACCCACGATGCTCGCCATACTGGTGAATCATCCGAACGTAACCAAATACAGACTATCGTCCCTGAAAAAAATCTGGTATGGGTCCTCCGCGATCAGCCCTACCGTGCTCGAGGCTTCGATGGGTGTCTTTAAGACGGGATTTTACCAGTGGTACGGGCAGACCGAAACGGGCATGGTCTCTGTTCTTCGGCCAGAGGATCATATGGAGCGGTCCCAGTTTACCGGCAGAGAGTTGTTTAATGCCGATTTACGGATCGTCGATGAGGAAGGAAACGATACGCCGGCTGGGGAAGTAGGAGAAATTATTAGCGCTCAGAAAACCCTCGGTATGATCGGTTATTACAACTTGCCCGAGGCGACTCAAAAGACGGTGCGAAATGGTTGGATCCACACCGGGGACTTGGCCAGAGTGGAGGACGACGGTTTTTTTACAATCGTCGATCGAATTTCAGACATGATCATCAGTGGAGCCGAAAATATCTACCCCAAAGAGATCGAAGATACCATCAGCAGTCATCCAGGGGTTCTTGAAGTAGCTGTCTTTGGCATACCCGATGAGATTTATGGAGAATCCGTCTGTGCGGCCATCGTCAAGAAGGAAGGGTATCCGCTCACTCAGGACGATATCGTTAATTACTGTGCCTCGCGGATATCGAGCTATAAGAAACCAAAACGCGTCGAATTCAAGAACGAACTTCCTAAGAATGCCTCCGGTAAGATTACCAAGAACGTCTTGCGCGACCCCTTCTGGGCCGGAAGAAAGAAGAGAGTGTGAAGTAATCAGTCATCAGTGATCAGTCATAATACGTTCGTAGCGTCGGCATTCATTGCCGACGCTATCGAGTCCGGCCCCAATCAACGGGGGCAATAGATGGAGATGCCGATGAGACTTCAGAATAAAGTTGCCATCATCACTGGAGCAGGAGGCGATCTCGGTCGGGGCATGGCCCTCCGTCTATCTGAGGAAGGAGCGGGGGTCATGGTAAATGATAAAAATCTTCAGAGAGCCCAGGAGACTGTCAGATTGGTTGTCGAGAACGGGGGGCGGGCGATATCTCATGGGGCAGACATCACAAGGGCCGTTGAAGTGAAGGAGATGGTTGACCAGGTTTTGAAGGAATGGGGTCAGATCGACATTCTGGTGAATAACGCAGGAGATATCCGTGATGCTTTGCTGCAGAACATGACGGACGAGGATTGGGATTTCGTGATCGATCTAAGTCTGAAGGGAAGTTTCGTCTGCGCCAGGGCGATAGCTCCTTATATGATAGAACGCCGATACGGAAAGATCGTGAATATCTCTTCACTGGCTTATAAGGGTAACTTCGGCCAATCGAATTATGTTTCCGCCAAGGCAGGTGTGGTTGGGCTTACGCAGGCCCTTGGATTAGAACTTGCCCGTTACAATATTAATGTCAATTGTGTTGCACCGGGACTGATTGATACACCAAAGACGGCCACGTTGGACAGCAAAGTCAGGGAAAGACTCATACAGAAAACTCCTCTGAGACGCATGGGAGACATCAAGGACATTGCTAATGCCGTTTTGTTTCTGGTCTCCGACGAGTCGAAATACATCACCCGCCAGATCATTCACGTCAGCGGGGGGATGGAGGGATTTTGATATGGACCAATCATGGGAACTGGTTCAAGAAGGATTGTTTGACTATCCCCTTGCTGATAGGCAAAGGCCAGCCCTGCTCGCGAACCGCTGCAACAAATGTGGAAAAACGTTTTTCCCCAAGCGCAACCTTTGTCCCGATTGTTTTGAAGATGGGAATTTAGAAGACATCCTTTTGGATAAACGGGGCATCATCTACGCCAGCACCGTGGTTCATGTCACATCACCCGTTGGCATTAAGGCACCTTATGCTTATGGCTATGTTGAAATACCCAAGAACCAGGTTCGCATCTTTGCTCTATTTACGGGAAGTAATCCCCTTTCTTTCATCCCGGGCCAAGAAGTGGAATTGCTGGTAGAAACTGTCCGGGAAAACAACCGGGGACAGAAGATCATCGGTTATAAGTTTAAACTAATATCATAGAGGAATAAACTTGAGAGAGGTTTATATTATCGGCGCCGGAATGACACAGTTTGGCAAACATCCGGCCAAGAGCCTGCGATCCCTCGGATTAGAAGCCTGCCTTAATGCTTTGCGGGATGCCAGTGTTAAGCCCAAAGAGATTCAGGCCGGCTATTGTGGAAATGCCCTGGCCCCTGCGCTCCAAGGTGAGACAGGGGTCGGTCAAAACGTATTTTGGGAGGTGGGAATCAGCGGGATTCCCATTGTCAATATGGAGAACGCCTGTGCTTCCGGATCAACTGCTTTGAGGGAAGGCTGGATGGCAGTGGCTGGAGGGTTCCACGACATGGTAATCATTGCGGGAGTGGAGAAGACAGTTATGCCGAAAGGAACTATGCTTAATGTTGGGGGCGGTGAACTGGAAACCCAATTGGGCGATGTCTTCCCTGGATATTTTTCACTGATTGCCCAGAAGCACATGGAGAAATACGGGACCACTCGGGAACAATTGGCAAAGGTTTCAGTCAAAAACCATTTCAATGGAACGCTTAACCCTTATGCCCAATTTCAAAAGCTTCTAACTATTGAGGAGGTTCTCAATTCCCCTATGATCGCCGATCCTTTGACCCTTTACTCCTGCTGCCCCAATAGTGATGGCGCAGCCGCTCTGATCCTGTGTAGCCGAGAGAAGACTCGAAACATAAATGGCCGGCCGGTGAGGATCGCTGCCTCAGTCCTAACTACTGGAACCTATGACAATCAGCGGGACATAACCGGATGGGAGGTGGAGCAAAGGGCGGCCCAAACGGCCTATCAGATGGCCTCATTAGGACCTGAAGACATGGACGTAGTTGAGGTCCATGATGCTTTTACTATCTCCGAAATAGTCCATTATGAAGGCCTCGGTCTGTGTCCGCCTGGGGAAGGCGGCCGTCTTATTGATGAAGGTGCAACTGAATTGAGCGGCAGAATTCCTGTTAATCCCAGTGGAGGCCTTTTGTCAAAAGGTCATCCCGTAGGAGCCTCTGGGGTAGCACAGGTGGTGGAAATTGTTTGGCAACTGCGAGGTGAGGCCGGGAAACGACAGTTGACCAACCCACGGATCGGTTTGGCTCAAATCATGGGTGGGAATAAAGAAGGGGACACTCGCGCCTGCACAGTCCATATTCTAATAAAAGACTGATGGAATAGCCTGATCTCCCCATCTCCTTATTTGCCTTTCTCCCCATCTATCTTTTTGATCAGTCCAAAATCAAGATGTCTCCGTTCCACATCGACCCGGTCCACCCTCACCCTGACCGGATCTCCGATCCTGAAACTCTTGCGTGTCCTCTCTCCGATGAGACAGTACTTATCTTCGTGATAGCGGTAATAATCGTCGGGAAGGCTCGTCACTCTCACCAGCCCCTCCACAAAGATTTCCTTCAGCTCGACAAAAAAGCCAAATGCCCTCACGCCGCTCACCACCCCTTCGAATTCATCTCCGATCTTATCCTTCATGAACCGGACTCTGTACCTATCGAGAATCTCCCTCTCCGCTTCCATCGCCACCCTCTCCCTCTGAGAAAGATGGCCTGCTTTCTTCGCCAGCTCATCTTCGGAGACGCCCGGCTCCTCCCGGAGCAAGACTTTCTTCAGGAGCCGGTGGACCATCAGGTCAGGATACCTCCGGATGGGCGAGGTAAAATGGGTGTAAGCATCCGAAGCCAGGCCAAAGTGTCCCGGGTTCTTTGCCGAATATTTGGCCCACTTCATCGATCGCAGGAGGATATGGTTGATGACATGCTCTTCAGGCCTCCCCTTCGCCTCCATCAGGATTCTCTGAAGCTCCTTCGGGGAACGGTCCGAATCTTTCCTCATCCCATATCCCAGGTGGGTGACAAACCTCCGGAACTCACCGATTGCCTCCGCCGATGGAGGTTCGTGAATTCGATAAAGGGAGGGCATCCCTTTCTCCTCCATGAAGCGGGCAACAGCCTCGTTGGCCGCAATCATAAACTCCTCGATGATCTGATGGGCCAGGTTTCTTTCCGAACGGATGATCTCCGCCGCCTCTCCCTGAAGGTCGAGGATCACCTCCGGTTCCGGCAGATCAAAATCGAGGGTTCCCCGGTCCAGCCTCCTCTGACGAAGTTTCCGGGCAAGAAAGGCCATCCGTTCCAGGGAAGGAACAAGAGGCAGGTATCTCTCTTTCAACGCTTCCTCTTCATCCAGCAGGATTCGCTTCACGATCGTGTACGTCAGTCTTTCATTGCTGTGGATAACGCTCGGATAGAAACGGTATCCTCTCGGCTCACCGTTGGCGTAAAATCTCAACTCGGCCGTCAGGGTAAGCCGGTTCACTCGGGGATGGAGACAACAGATCTCGTTGGAAAGCTCCGGGGGAAACATCGGAATCGCCCGATCCGGAAAATAGACGCTCGTCCCCCGCAGATAAGCCTCTTCGTCTAAGGAAGTCCCTTCCTCCACATAGTGGCTCACATCGGAAATCGAAACATAAAGCTTCAATCCTCCATCGGGTTCTTTCTCAATAGAGACTGCATCATCGAAGTCTTTTGCATTCTCTCCGTCAATCGTGACTGTGGGAACTTCTCTCAGATCGACACGCTCGCGATAATCTCCATGGGTTGGGGCAGAAGGAAGGCTCCTCACTTCTTTTAATGAGGTCGGGGAGAACCGGTGGGGAAGGTCATGTTTATGAATGATGATCTGAGGTTCAATCTCCGGGTCTTCAGGATAGCCAAGGATGTGGGTAATCCTTCCTTCTGGCCGCCCCCTTTCGGTTGGATAGCGGGTAATCTCAGCCACGACGACCTGGTTGGGCCGCGCCTTCTTCGTTTGACCCTCGGGGATAAAAACTTCTTGAAGCAGCCTTTCATCCTCCGGAATGAGATAGGAATAATGCGTTGCCTTCATAAACTTACCCACGACCTTGCGTAATCCCCTCTCCAGAATCCGGATGATCTTCCCCTCTTTCCCTTTCTTCCGGATCGATTCCACCCTGGCAACAACCCGGTCCCCATGCATGGCCTCTTTCAGATTTCTGGGGTTAATAAAAATATCCCCTTCCCCCTCTGTTTCCGGAATGACGAACCCGAATCCATCGGGATGACATTTCAGCTTTCCGATGACCAGATTCATCTTCTGGGGCAGACCGTAACGATTCCCCCGGATTTTGACGACTTTCCCCTCCTCTATCAAATTCTTTAACTGCTCCCGAAGCGTCCTTCTCACTTCCTTTCCCAACCCGAAGTGTTGAAGGACCTCTCTCAGAAGCAGAGGTCGGTCTTCGTCTTCCATCAACCGGAGAATCTCTGCTGGGGTGAGGGCTCTCCCCCTTGCTTTTATCTTTTTCTCTCTCTGTTCCTTTTTCATCTATGCCATTTGTCTTCGACAACGGACTCCGTAGGGAACGGTTTCAAACCGTTCCCTACTCTGAACTCCGAACTGTTTATTCACTCCTCTTCTCCAAAGACAGCCTTTTTAACGGTCGTCATCACATTTCTAAAACCAGGGAGAGCAGGCTCCAGGTCTATCTCGCGCAGTTCGATCTCATCCTTTCCTTTTGCCCCCATTCCCAGCTCAATGGCCCGTTTCACCTGTCTCTGCTCCCAGACATCGACCCCTCTGATCTGTGGAAGGTCAGAATAGTGTTTCAACACCCCCAATCCTGCAACATCTGCTGCAATACGATCCCCTGTGGCGATGATCAGGTTGGCATCGATGGCCCTGCCCTTCCAGGGTCCTCCCTCTACCATCAGCCTCGTCCCATCGATGATATTCAAATCCGGAGTATAGGCCAGGTTCAATTCGGCAATCACCTCTTCCCAGTGGGAGCGATCGACCAGATAGGGCCTGTGTCTGAAATGGGTCGCGCCGACAAAATTCTTCAGGGCAATGCTGTAAGTGGCTGAACGATGAGTCTTGATGACAGGAAGGTTGATGATCCGGTCAACTTCAAAAAGCGCGTCAGCCACATAGACTCTTTTGAGGAATCGCCCTTGAGGAAGATCGACACAATGCCATCCCCTTTCCTCAAAAGGAACAAGCTCCGCCTCTACCTCTTCGGCGATCAGCTTCATAGAGGTCAGATCCATGTTCTTGCGGGTGGGGAGTTTGAAGAAGGCTGACATATCTCCGATGAGGACGTGACGGGCCCCGTATTCGTAAAGAATTTTAGCAACGGCCTTCACCACCTGTGGATGCGTTGTCGTGGGAGAAGGTAAAGCATCAAGGATGTTGGGCTTGAGGAGGACCGATTTTCCGAAGACATCCAATTTCTCCATTCCTCCGATAAGATCGATCGCATTCCTTACCGCCTTCTCCACATTTCTCCCATGAACGATGCTCAGCAGTCCTTTCTCTCCTTCCACGAACCGGTTACGTCTGGATTGAACCATGCCTTTCTTGGGGCGGAAGAGGAAATGCCACCAGATGGCTCGCCAGCGGAAAGTGAAGAACATAAGAATCGTCACTCCCAGGACAATAAGGAATGAACGCCGCGGCATTCCCTTAAGAGCAATCTTCATCGGACTCCTCTCCAAAAACAAAAAGGGGCTCTCTATGCCCCTTTTTGTTTAAAACGAAAACCTCCTCCAATCATCAATCGATATTTCCATGTAATGCCTCAGAGGCTGTGAAAAAATCACATCTACTGAATTCGGATCGTTTAGGCCCACATGGTTGGGGGAATTGGAGAAGCTTTAGGGCGTAACCTCTGATATTAAGCTATTTTGCCTAAACCTGGATAAGATCGCTATCTAACTCAAAACAAAGGTTACCCGTAATATCTGATGACCGGCCTTCTAAAGCTTTGACAAGAAACCCAATCATGTGGGCCTATACAGATTCGGCCAATTTTTTCACACCTTCTGAGGCATTATACTCCCACTCCCCTGAACAATCCTAACCCTCCCAGGAACATGGGCAGCAGGATCGCCGCAAGGATACCCAATCCGACCGCAACGATCAGAGGGAGAAAAACAGCGAGAGCCGCTTTGCCGGAAGTGATCCCGTGGCCTTCCCGCACCCCAAAGATGATGAGAACGATCATATAGACCGACCCGATAACCCCCCCGACAAACGGCACGATATCGAAGAGATGGGCGCAGAAGGAATAGGAGATGGGACGAAAAGTCGCCTGAAATCCCTTCTTATTTCCACCTACGATCATCAGGCAGAGGTGTGTGATGGCGCTCCCGATGAAAATGGAGAAAGCAGTCATCAACGGGATCCCAATCAGGGAGATGGTAAGGATAAGGTTATATGGAATCAGGGCATGGATCTGGAGTGGAATGAAGGCAGAGAAAAGAAACCATTGATAGACCAGCGATACCCCGAACCCAATAATTCCCGAGATGATGCCATAGATGAAGGGAGACCAGTATCCCTCTCCCGTCGAAACTTTTTGAAAGAATCTGGTGGGGGAAAAAAGGGCCTCCTTCGTCGTTCTTAAATAGGCCCAGAAGAACCCTTCTCCGCTCTCCCATGGGGAGGTTTTCTCTTCTGACGAAATCTCTCGAACCTGGCCTTCGATGGAGCGCGCCATTTCCTGATATTGCATAAACTTCGAGATCACGATGCCGCATCGGATACACTCATTGGTTTCGGGCTGTTCAAAACCGCACTGGGGACAGGTCACCGTGGGGCCTGTATAGGGCTTTGCTTCCGGTCTGGGTCTGGGGAGCGGTTCGGGTTGCGGAGTAACTCCTGCAAACTCTGTGGAGGGTTCCTCTTCGACCCTCACCCTCCCGCCAATCTCTTCAAAGACTTTCACATACTTTTCCATCTCTTCCTTCGGTATCCCCTTCTTCACCACAATGGGGACCCTCTGGAGCAAGCTCTCCGCCTTCTCCGGAACGAGATTAAATCTCTTTCGAAGCCCCTGAATTAAACGCGTCTCCTCCTCCGGTCCGGCCACTTTCAGCCCTAAGAAAATCACCTTGTAAAGGCCCATCCATTCACCTCCCTATTGAGAACCATTCAGGTTTTATGATAGTTACCATATTCAACTTCAAACTACAAGAATTATTTGTCCACCCCTCTCCGAGCCAGAGGTTCTCCCTCCGGGGCATGAGCCCCTCTGGGGCGGAGCCTGAGCAGGCGGGCCACCCTCGCCCCCTGCCTGCCTTCGTCCCGCAGGGCGGGACTTCACGCAGGCAGGCATCGAAAGACTGTGTTGTAATTTACCGTTCACCCTGAGGCTCTCGAAGGGACGAACGGTTCGCTCAGGACAGGCTCTGCCTGCCTGTGCCTGGCAGACAGGTCGAACCATGAACGGCCTTACGACACAGTCTCAACAGGGGAGAGGGCAGGGGGGAGGGGGGGATTTATTATGAAGAGGATTAAAAATTGCAAAACAACTCGAAATCTGGGATAATCTTCACCGTTTATCTTCACCTTTCCAATCTCAACCCGGGGGGAGAATTCAATGAAAACGAGAATGACCGAGCTCTTAGAAATCAAACATCCCATCATGCTGGCCGGAATGGCTTTCATCAGTTTACCAAAACTTGTTGCTGCGGTGTCGAATGCCGGAGGGATCGGAATGTTAAATTCCGTCGCTTATACGCCCGACCAGGTCAGAAAAGTGATTAGGCAGGTAAAATCTCTCACGGATAAACCTTTTGGAGTCAATGCCACCCTGATCATGCCCAATGCGAGAGAAAATATTGAGGTCGCCCTTGAAGAAAAAGTTCCGATTATAAATTATGCGCTGGGGAAAGGGGATTGGATCATTAAGGCAGTCCATGGATATGGCGGCAAGGTATTGGCAACGGTGGCCATCGAGAAACATGCCCGCCGGGCAGAAGCGGACGGAGCGGATGCACTCGTGGTGACGGGTCATGAGGCCGCAGCCCATGGAGCGGAGGTTGGCACAATGGTATTAGTCACTTCCATCGCCCGTCAAACAAAACTGCCCATTATTGCGGCCGGTGGTTTTTGCGATGGCAGGGGATTGGCAGCCGCTCTAGTATTGGGGGCGGATGGAATCTCCATGGGAACCCGGTTCATGCTCACCCAGGAATGCGAAATGCATCAAAAAACAAAAGAGCTTTCTCTGAAAGCAAAGATGGAAGACACCCTCTGCTCTGACAAGATCGACGGTTTGCCCGGGAGGTGGCTTAAGAATCCGGCAGCCATTAAAATGGCAGGGGGGAGACCGTCACCCTTTCAGGCGCTCTCCAGCGCCCTGCGCATTAAACGCATGATCGATGTTCCCTTTTACAAGCTTTTTCTGGGAGGCCTCAAACAGCGGGGCGTCCAGGACCTGGCCTGCCAGGCGCTTGGCCTGAAAGGACTGAAGGTCGCCATTGAAAATGGCGATTTAGAAACCGGGGTATTGCCTATGAGCCAGGCCATCGGCTTAATGAAAGATTTACCTACCTGCAAAGAGCTGATTGAGCGAACCGTTGCAGAAGCCCAGGAATGGGTGGAGGATGTTAGAAAAAAAATGTCCTCCTAAGGACCGGAGATTCGATTAAGGAAGGAATATAGATGATACGGCGTAACCTGGACCATTCCGAAGTAAAGGTCACCCGGTACCTTGCTCATGGCGGAGGGATCGCCCACATGATTCTCACCACCCGGTACCTGAGCACCATGATGTTTCTGGCTCATGCCTCAGTCCCTCCGGGAAATAAACTTCTTGGCCATGCGGACCCCATGGAAGAGATCTACATCATACAAAAAGGGCTGGGTCGTATGCAGGTCGGTGATGAGGTGTGTGAAGTGAAGCCAGGAGATGCGGTTCATATCCCCATTGGCCAATTCCATGAGTTAACCAATACGGGAGATGAAGAGCTCACTATCCTGGTAGTGGCTGGTCTCATTCCAGCCCAACAAGGCGGAGACGATGAACGTTAAACGATGAACAATGAACCAAACCCATTGGAAGGATGGAATGATGAAATAGTGGAACAATGGGTTAGAAAAAAGTTTTCTTTTTGGTTTTGTCCAATATTCCATTATTCCGGAATTTTTTTGCTCCTCGTCCGTAGTTCGCAGTTCATCATCCATTGTTCATAGTCCTCTCAGTCTTTTTTATATCTCAACAGCCAGAGGAGACCGATGATGATCAGAAGAACCGGTAGAAAATAGATTCTGACCACGCCGGGGACCGAAATGTGGATCGAGTAATATTTCCCACCCAGGATCATGATTCCGATGATCGTCGTCACCCAGGCGGCGATACTCTTCCGGTTTCGAAAAATTCCTCCTGCTCCGAGGGCAATCACCATCCAGGGCCAGCCTTCCCTTAACCCATAACCCGTTCCCATCCGGTCCAGGAAGATCAGCGCTCCCATCACAATCAGAGCCAATCCAAATCCCATATGACACCTCCCTCTGAAAAGATCAATGGGCAATGGTCAATAATCAATTATCATTGATCATTGGTCATTGTTAATTTTCCCTTTCTCTTCATTTGATGATGAACCTGTCCCGGATCTGTCCCTCAGGATCCACAACCTCTCCTTCTATCTGATCGGTCTGGACCGAAGCCCAAACATAATGAAAATATCCTCCCCACTCTTTAAACGGATGGAGAGGGGCCCCTCCCCCACCGGTGATAATATAAAGAATTCCGTCTTTCTCTCTTCGATCATACCTGTGGTCGTCTCCCGCAAAGACGGCATCCACCTTCGCCTTCACGAAGAGCCGGTGAAGCTGGTCTCGATCGGAGGGGTACCTATCCATCCCTCTTCCTCTCTTGAAACTATCCGCAGGAAGAAATAATGGCCGGTGGAGAAATACCCATTTAAAACCAGGGTCTGTTGATCCTAAAGTGTCTTTAAGCCATTGAAACTGATCTTCTGAAATTCTCCCCTTTCCTTTCTCTGAATCCAGGATGACGAAAAGTCCTCTCCCTGCCCGAAAAGAGTAATAGGTTTTCCCTTCGGGTAAAAGAAACTGTTTCCGGTAAATCTCCTTTCCCCTAAGCGTAGAGCCCACATCATGGTTTCCCACGACGGGAAAAAAGGGGACTGTGATCGGTCTGGAGAGATCAAAGAAATCTCGCCACTCTTTTTCATCGGGTTTGGGAACCATGTCCCCAAGATGGATGATAAAATCGGGCTTCCGCTTAAGGATGCTCTGGATCAACCGGGTATAGACCTTTTCTCCATCCCGGCTATCCCCGATCACAGCAAACTGAAAAGGAGGGGAGAGAGAGCTGACCCGCTCAATATGCCGGGTCACTTCTCTGATCGATTCCGCATGGGAATTAAAAGTAAAGAGGAGAATCGGAAGGAAGAGGATCAGCCCGGATCTAATATTTCTCTTCTTGAAATAATTTCTCAGATTTTTCATAATAGGCACAGGGTTTAGATGTTCAATACATCATCTCCCCAAAAAAGGCAATCTTTCATGACGGATTGGTCGTTCCCGAATTATGAAAATTTCCAAGCATTATCCTCCCCCTCGGTGGGAGAGGGAGATAATAGGGTTATTTTCTAAGCTATCCATCTCAATTCTTGTAGCAAAGGAGCCGCTATGGATCCAAAATCGGTCAGGCAGTTCATCATTTTTTTAGTCCTCCTCTTTGGATGGACGATCGTCGTTCTTCTGGTAGGACCTAAATAAGAGAGTTCTTGGAAGCTCTCTTGTCACGTCTGTGTAATCGTTCATAATCTGTGTAATCAGAGATTTCGAGACTTTTCCGGAAATCTCTATAATTTTTCTTTGATTTTCCTCATTATTATTGAAATAATATAAATGGAAAGCCCCAAACATGGGAATGCTACCCTGTTGAGAAGGAGGTACTCTTATGCTCAAAAGATTTTTTTTCATTTCGTTTGTTTGCTGCCTTTCTCTGGTCTTTTACCTCTCCTATGCCCGTTCTGCAAAGGAAACCGTCTCAAAGGAAGAAGCCGCTTGCTACCAGTGTCACGAGGAGATCAAATCGCTTAAGGCCGGAAATAAGCATGCCCCCCTCTCCTGTGCGAAATGCCACAGCAAACTGGCTGAGCACCTCAAGGATCCGGAAAAACTTCCGGAAACGAATCTCGAACTTTCCCTCTGCGGCCAGTGCCACCCCTCCCAGTACGAGACCTATATTTCTGTCAATCTGAAATCAAAGGCAAAGGTCGAGAAGGCCACCACCGCAAGCCGGTCTCCCACCTTTGACAAATTGATGACCCCTCATGGCTTTACCAAGGAGCATGATGAACCAAGATCCCATGGGTTTATGCTCACCGACCATTTTCTGGTGGATCGAGCCTATGGTGGAAGGTTTCAGTTAAAAAGCTGGAGGGATATTACCAAAGTTGGGAAACTCTGGGATGTCGTCTATGACACCGGAAAAGAGCTTCCCCAGACCGCCAAGGCCGCCAATACGGTCTGCTTGACCTGTAAGACGACGGATACTATCCTGAAATGGTCTTATATGGGCGATCCACATCCGGCGACAGATCTAAAAAGGGGAGGGAATCCCGCTGCCATCGATATGGCTAAGAAATATCTTAAAAACCCGATGGGATGCATCCAATGCCACGATCCCCATGCGACAAAGCCGAGAGTCGTCCGGGACGCTTTGATCCAGGCCGTCGTGGATCGGGGAGAGGGGACCTATCCTTATAATAAGGATAAGAGCAGAGAGATAACCATCAAGAAGGTTGAATTCCAACGGGATGGCAAACCCTTCAGGGCCATTGGAATTCTCAGCAGGATGGATTCCAATCTGCTTTGCGCCCAGTGTCATGTCGAATATAACTGTAACCCGGGATTTGACCCGAAAACCGGCGCCGCTATCGGGATGGAGGACCGGAGGACCAACTATTTTCCATGGGTCAACGTCCTCGACCTCCAAAAGAAATACGGGGATATCGGTTTCAAGGATTTTAGACATGCCGTCACAGGAGCTCCCCTGACCAAACTTCAGCATCCGGAGACAGAAACCTTCTGGGGAAGCAAGCATGAAAAAGCAGGGATTGAATGCAAGGATTGCCACATGCCCAGGGTCAAAGACAAAAAAGGAAAAACTTTCACCTTTCATGGGCAGAGAAGCGCAAGGTATATGTTCAGAGATACCTGCGTTCGTTGTCACACCTACTGGTCTCAGGAGGAGGCAGAATATCAAGTCGATGCCATTCAGAATTACATCCGGGGAAAGATGAGAAAAGCCGAGTACTGGCTGGGCCAGTTGATTGAAACCTATACCCGGGCAAAAGACTTAGGCGTCAGTGAAGATATATTGAAAGGGGCCTGGCCCTATCACGACAAGGCCCATATCCTCTGGGAATGGTGGACTGCCGAAAACAGCGACGGTTTCCACAACCCCCAGATGGCAAGGGAGGCTCTGGCCCAGTCGATCAATGCTTCCCAGGAAGGCATCAGGCTTTTAGAAAAAGCCATCGAAGAGAAGAAGAAATAGTATGCCGTTTGAGGTTGGAGGTTGAAGGCTAAAGGTTCGCTTAAACTCTTAAGCCTTTAGGTGCCAACGTTGAGCAAACGGGCCGATTTGACCCTTCAAATAAAATATGATAAAAATTGTTTGCCGGGTGCGTGATACGGAAACGTTAGTTTTTGGCTTAGGTCTTTGAGTTTAATACCTTAAACCTCAGACCTCAAACCTCTTACACTAAAAAAGGCCCACGTAGCTCAGTGGTAGAGCTGCTGATTTGTAATCAGCGGGTCGGCGGTTCAAATCCGTCCGTGGGCTCCAATTTTTTTCAGCCACTTTCAACATCCCTCTCCTGCTGATCTCGATGGCCTGGCTGAGAGCGGGGGAGTAACAAACTCTTCCATTTCAGTCCTCCTCATCGGGGAACGGGCCACCTATTCTCGATCCCATCATCACTAAGAGTGGAAAGATCGGTAACCGTGTTATGGCTTCATTAATCTTCCCGCTATTTTCCCACTTTAGGATTTCCGACTCCGCCCAAAAATGCGTTTGAAATATTCCTACATTTGTGGTAACATTTGTCCGGGGGTAGAAAAATGAAATTCGTCGGCGTCCGGGAGTTTAAACAAGATGCGGTGAAATTTTTGAACCAGGGGAGCGAAATCGTCATCATGAAGCGAAAGAAGCCTATTGCCCGGCTTGTCCCCGTTCGGGAGAGGACCGCAGAGATGGTTCTCCTTGAGATCGGGAGGGTTCTCGACGAAGCGGGAATATCTGAGAAGGAAGCCTTGAAAGCGCTTGACCGAGCCAGGCAGGAGATTTATGGCTAAGGTCGTTATCGATGCCAACGTCATCATTTCGGCCGCTTTTGGAGGCAATCCCCTGAGAGCAGTGATCCGGGCCATGGAGGAGGATGAGGTTTATCTATCCCAGACAATCGAACGGGAATTGAAAGAAGTTTTTTCGAAGTTGTCGAAGAAGCTAACGAGAGAACAGATCACCTTTCTGAACGAAAGAATGCGTGAGCTTATTGGAATGGCAAAGCAAGTTTCTGTCTCGACCCGGGTGGTTCTGTCAAGAGATGCCAAGGATGATCATTATCTTTCCCTGTGCAAGGAGGTGGAAGCGGATTCCCTGGTCACCGGAGACAAGGACTTGCTTAGTATTCGTCCGGAGGCACTTAAGGAAAACGGAATCTCATGTCGAATTCTCACCCCCCAGGAATTCGTTGAAGGGGTTTAAGCATAGGGAATAACCTTCTTAACAGGATCGGATCACCGATAATCCCGCCACCATCAGACTTGTTCCCCGGATACCGTAATCGCGGTGAACAATGGCATTGACGACAGCTTCGCGTATTGCTTCAAGAGCAAAGAGGGAGCGATCGGTAATCAGTGATCAGTAAGCAGCCTGCAATAGTCAGAAGACCCGCCTGCACTGAGGCTTCAGAGGGCAAACGGTAAGCGCCGACAAGAAAACAGCAGGCAGAAGGCGGTACGCAGAAGGCAGTAACCGAAAAGACCAGGAAGAAAACAGGAGAGGGATAAGCTATGAACCAAACTCTTAACTCTGAGGAGGTAGAAAGCTCAGGGAGGTTAATTTATAATTAGAATATTGGCTGTTTGTTCTTCGGTTTTTGGCCAGAAGACAACCGCTAAAAAAAGCTGGGGATCATTAGAAAAAACACCTCGTCCTTTTCCCTTCAACTGCCAAGTCAAGTAGATAATTATCCTAAATAAACTATTTTTTTGAGACAAAAAAAGGCCCAATTTTTCTTTTATGATCATTTCAATGTACCAATAAACCCTTAAAGATCGAAGGGTTTAAATCTATAATCCCTTTTGGCATTGAAATTGCTCTTAAATACCAGAAAAAACTAAAATCGATATTGCCGACAAAGCCAAACCATGAGTAAGCGTGGGACGGAAAGCCACGGGTCCCCAAAAGCCGGGATAGCCAGGTTGCCGAAACAAAAGGAATTTAACGGGGCCCGTGGTCTATATTGAAGCGGGCCCTTTTCTTTAGGCCATCTCATTCATGCGAAGGAGGTATTTAAGTCAATGGAAACAGTACTTGAGTGCTCATTTTACCGAAATGCTAAGAACATCGGTATGGGTCGTGGGTTCGGGTTTTGTGACCTCGATGGCGATCAAACGATTTGCAATGGAGACCTCAATTATTGTGAAAAACCCAGCACTTTAAACCATTTGTCAAAACGACAACATGGCAACGGGAAAAATAGGAGAAAGCATCCCAGGGTGATTCTCGATCTGCCTCTTGAATATCGGGTGACGGATATCCCCCATGCTCATGGAGGATTTGTTGTTAATGGAAGTGAGACGGGCCTTCTCATTGAATCCATTAAAAACCTTCCTGTTGGTACGAATTTAAATATAGCCGTCTTATTTCCGAAGGAATACGAAATGGCCAATTTTGATGTATTCGGCCAGATTGTCTGGAAGGAAACTTACTGGAAGGAGGACTGGGAAGGGTATCAATATGGATTAAGATTCATCCAGATCAGGAAGGAGGATCATTGGATGCTAAGACAACTTCTCAGTGGTCGATACAATTTGGACGAAATCACTTCCAGCCAATGAAGGTTTCGTGCACCCTGTTAGAAAGTCTTCGGCTTTCTAACGGGGTAAAGGAGGTGTTCATAATTTTCGGAAACAACTGCAAATTCTATCGAGATGCCAAATGTCTCAAAAAGAATGGTTTTTGTGATCTCAAGTGCGATATTGATGGCTTTGAAGGCGGGTTTGTGCCTCTGTGTGAACCCTTAGACACAATGGAAAAAAGTCAGGATAATTTAGATTTGACGAAACAGTCCCCATTTCGTCCCCAGAACCATGTCGTTAAAAAGCGATCGGAAGAATGCTAAGATCGAGAGCTGCCGAAAGATACTGTTTGAGAATGGTCTTGCTCAGTATCGATCTGGAAATCTAAATCAGGCCATTTCTGTCTGGAGAAGTATCCTGACATTCGATCCTCAAAATCAAGAGGTTAAGAAAGCAGTGGATACAGCCCTTCTCCATTCCAGGAACCTCGAAAGAAGCAAGGCATACGATGCCAAGTAAAGCAACGATCTAACGGAGTAAAGACAGAATAAGAAGAGAAAGCCTATGAGCTCTTATCGGATACTGATCGTGGATGATGAAAAGATGGCAAGAAATTTTCTCGTATCCCTGTTTTCAAAGTATGGCCATCACTGCGAGACAGCCAAAGAGGGTATGGAAGCTTTGGAAAAAATCAAAAAGGATTCTTTTGAGGCGGCAGTGGTGGACATCGTGATGCCTGGAACAGATGGAATTACCCTTACCAAGGAGCTGTTAAGATTATATCCTCATCTTCCCATCATGATCATAACCGGATACGCTGAAGATGATTCTGCCGAGTCAGCGATTGCGGCAGGAGCCCGGGAATACATAAAAAAGCCTTTTTCCAATCATGAATTCATCCTCCGTTTCGATAAAATGATGCGTGATCATAAAGGGGAGGAGGCGTTGCTCGTTCTTTCCCTCACCGATGAGCTTACAGGCTTGTTTAACCGAAGAAGATTCTTCGTTTTAGCAGAGCAGTCTTTAAAGGTAGCCCTTCGGACGAAGAAAAGATTGTCCCTTCTTTACATGGATATGGATGATTTAAAAAGGATTAATGACCAGAATGGACACAGCGAAGGAGACCAGGCATTAACCGACTTTGCCGGCATCCTTAAAAAAACCTTTCGTGAGTCGGATATTACTGCCCGGATCGGAGGAGATGAATTCGTCATTCTGATCGAATCAACGAACGGAGAGGATGAGATATTGGTGACTCGTTTGGATGAAAACCTAAGAGATCATAATGTCAGAGGAGCCCGGTCTTATACGCTATCGATCAGTGTCGGAGTGGCCCGGTTTGATCCTGAAAACCCCATTTCGATAGATGAACTTCTGTCCAAGGCGGATAGCTCGATGTATACCCAGAAACGGAGAAGGGGCAGAAAACACCCCTCTTAAACTTCTTCTCTCCTTCTCAATCGGTTATAAGTCCGAGTATCTTTTTGATATACCTTCCCGTTATCAACCACGCAAAAAAGAACCAGATTTTAAGATCCGGAGCTTAAAAATTAATTAACCCTTAATCATTGAGACTGGAGGGGCAAAGGGCAGGACAACGTTGAACGGGTTGTTGCTCAAATCGATTTCATGCTTCGACAAGCCTGTCCTCAGTCCCGCGCTGCGCGGGATTCACCCTTCGAGAGCCTCAGGGCGAACGGTTTTACCCGAATGTCCTGAGCGAAGTCGAAGGAAGGGCTCAGCATGAACGGAAAACTCAGCCTGTTCCTTGAGCAATTTTCTTTGCAGCTGACAGGTAAGCTATTGACTCCTCTTGCCGAAGACGGAGGCAAAAGGTCTATTGGTAAAGGCGCTTTTCTCTTTCTGCATTTTTCCCTGCCTCCCCTCTTCTTTCTTTCTTCCCTCTTCTGAAACCACACCCGGCTGGGGCTGACCCTGCTTCATGGAAAGGGAAATTCGTCTCCTTCCGATGTCCACATCCAGGACAGTGACCAATACCTTTTGATGAAGCATCACGACCTCTGCGGGGTTTTTGACGAAACGGTTGGACAGTTCGCTGATATGGACCAGCCCGTCCTGATGGACGCCGATATCGACAAAGACACCAAATGCAGTGATGTTCGTCACGATTCCAGGAAGTTTCATTCCGGGCTTGAGATCCTCTATCTTTTCAATCCCCTCTGAAAATCTGAAAGCTTCGAACTGCTCTCGGGGATCGCGACCGGGTTTTGAGAGCTCCAACAGAATATCATTCAACGTCGGAAGACCCACCTTGTCCGATACGTAGGGTCTAAGATCGATTTTCTTCCGAAGTTCCCCATTGCTCATCAGATCAATTACCGAGCAGCCCAGGTCGCTTGCCATGGCGTGGACAATGGGATAGCTCTCCGGATGGACAGCGCTTCGGTCCAGCGGATTCTCTCCATCCCTGATTCGCAAAAAACCTGCAGCCTGCTCAAAGGCTTTGGATCCCAGGCGGGGCACCTTTCTCAATCCCTCTCTGGACCGGAATGGGCCATGCTCATT
Organism: Deltaproteobacteria bacterium RBG_16_49_23; assembly: GCA_001798855.1. Taxonomy (GTDB): domain Bacteria; phylum Desulfobacterota; class BSN033; order BSN033; family UBA1163; genus RBG-16-49-23. The sequence continues at coordinate 24,640 of MGQQ01000043.1, forward strand.
CCGGTACTCCACGATGCTCTTCGCTAATTGGGGTCCCAAACCTGAAACATAGGTGAGAAGCTGTTTGCTGGATGTATTGACTTCCACACCCACATGGTTGACACTGCTTGCCACCACATCGTCAAGACTGCTCTTCAGGTCTCCCTGGTCCACATCGTGCTGGTACTGGCCAACCCCGATCGATTTCGGGTCGATCTTAACCAGTTCTGCCAGTGGATCCATCAGTCTCCGGCCGATGGATACGGCTCCCCGGACGGTCACATCCTGATCAGGGAATTCCTCCCGCGCCGTATCGGATGCCGAATAAACCGATGCGCCGCTCTCGCTGACCATCACCAACTGAATATTTTTTGGGAGATCGAGGCCTCGAATAAAAGCTTCCGTCTCCCTTCCCCCTGTCCCGTTCCCGACGGCAATGGCCTCTATGCTGAATCGCCCGCACATCTCAAGAATCTTGGGGCCTGCATCGGCAGCGCCCTTTTCGGACTGGAGGGGATAAATCGTCTCAGTGTGGAGCAGCTTCCCTTGCCGGTCGAGACAGACTATCTTGCATCCGGTTCGGAAACCGGGATCAATGGCAAGAACATTCTTCTGACCCAGGGGCGGAGCCAGGAGAAGCTGGCGGAGGTTCTCGACAAATACCCGTATCGCCTCCTCGTCCGCCCGCTTCTTAGTGGCCATGCGGATCTCGGTCTCCATCGAAGAAGAAAGAAGTCTCTTGTAGCTATCGTGTACGGCCATCCTGACCTGCTCGGAAGCAGGTCCCCCGCCTTTAACAAAAAGGCCATCGAGGAGGCTCAGGGCTTCTTCTTCCGGAGGCAAGACCCGGAGTGTGAGAAAACCCTCTTTTTCCCCCCGCCTCATGGCAAGAATCCTGTGGGAAGGGGCTGCGTTCACCGGTTCTTCCCAGTCAAAGTAATCCTTGTACTTGATTCCTTCGGCCTCCTTCTCTGGTATGACCTTTGACTTAAAAACAGCCTTCGAGGAATAGAAATCACGCATCCTCGCCCGGGCTGTCTCATCTTCATTGACCCATTCAGCGATAATGTCACGGGCTCCTGCGAGTCCATCTTCTGCGGAGCTCACTCCTTTCTCAGGATCGATGAAAGAAGCGGCTTCAGCCGCCGGATCCATATCCTCCTGGGCGAAGAGACGCTGGGCCAGTGGCTCCAACCCTTTTTCTCTGGCGATCGTTGCCCGGGTCCGCCGTTTGGGCCGGTAAGGAAGATAGAGATCCTCCAGGACGGCCATCGTCTCCGCCCGGAGGATTTTTTCTCTTAATTCATCCGTGAGCTGCCCCCGTTCCTCTAACGATTTGAGGATGACCTCGCTGCGTTTGTCCAGTTCCTCAAGCCGGCTGAGCCGGTCACGAACCGCTGTTATGGCAACCTCATCCAGAGAACCCGTGGCCTCTTTCCGGTAACGGGCGATAAAGGGGACCGTGGCGCCTTCTTTTAAGAGTTCAGCCGTGGCCTGGACCTGTCCGGGCTTAAGACCCAGCTCCTGTGAAATCTTTTGAAAATGTGGTTCGTTCATAACAGTATTAATATAAACTATATCGGGAAAGATTGAAAGAAAGAATCAAAAACCTGCTTTCAAGATAATTCGGGACCCTCCCCGGTTGTCCAGAAATGTCCATCTTCTTTTCCTTGGGGAGAGGTCAGAAAAATTTTCAGGAAGAAACAGTGGTGTTTAAGATGATTACGCAACTTAAAATGACCCATCCCTGCAACACAGGAGAATAGAGATTGAGGAGAGGAATTCCTGACGTGGAGTTCGGAAAGTCAGATTTTATCCGCTGATCATCACCTGGTGAAATCAATCGAGAGGAAGGGGTTTCACCAAAGATTCGATCTCTTCCAAGCTTAATGCATCCTTTGGAATAAAGCGGTGGGCTCCGTACTTGAGCGCGGCATCCCGGTATTCAGGAAGGTTATAGCTTGTCATCACGATGATGATCGTATCCGGATAAGATGTTTTTATCTCCCTGGTAAGCTGCAGGCCATTCTTGCCGGGCAACCGGATATCCATAAAGATGAGGTGTGGACGAAAGACATCAACTTTTTTGAGGACTTCGTTCCCGTCGCCCACATCTTCAATAACCATTGTGGGGAATCGCCTCTGTAGGCCATCTTTGACCGTTTGACAAAAGGTGGCGTTGTCTTCAACGATGAGCGTTTTAATCATAGGGATTCTCCTGTGAAGGTTTTTACCTGCCGGAAAGATGGAGGCTACATACTCATCCCTCATGTCCTACTTGTTAAATGCCATGACATCGTGGACAAAATAATGTGCCACGACATCGTGGACACCGTTCCCTGACAATCGAATA
>MGQQ01000044.1:0-5994 GCA_001798855.1 Deltaproteobacteria bacterium RBG_16_49_23
AGGCATGACGATCCGATTTTTTAATTCCAATTTTCCAATTTGAAAAGGACTGAAGAGGGCTTTGAATGGAGTTACCATGGTGGCTCCTGGGAAAAATTAAAAAAGGCTTGACAAAATTGATGACCAAATGTATACAAAATTGTATTTTAAAAAGTATATCATTTGCCGTGATTCTAAAAAAACAATCGTAACATGTCAAGCGTTAATTCCATCCGAATTTCCCAAGAGATCGAAGAAGCGATCCTCTCAGGTCATTTTAAGCCAAGGGAGCGCCTGGTCGAAATGGATCTCATTTCAAGGTTTGTGGTCAGCCGTACGGTTATCCGTGAAGCCTTAAAAAGGTTGGAGGCGAAGGGACTGATTCGAACCACTCCCTATCGGGGAGCTGTGGTGGCAGACTTGACGGTTGAGGAGATCGAGGAGATCTATTTCATCCGCGCCGAACTGGAAAAGATAGCCGCCCGCCTGGTGATCAAACAGATCACTCCCGCAGAGATCCAACATTTGAAGAAACTCTCCAAGGAAGTGGAAAGGCATCTCCGCGAAAAGACCCCTCAGATGATTGAGATGGATTCCGAATTTCATCGGATGATCTTCAAAGCCTGCCGAAATAGTTACCTCTACGACATGATTGATTTCCTCCGTACGAAAGCTCATATTGTCCGATTTAATGCCTGGTCCCTTCCTCACCGAATTGAGCAATCCATCGTTGAGCATCGAGAGATGATTAAAGCTATTGAAAATAGGGATCTATCCCAATTGGAAAAGCTCATCGTCAAACATCTTACCTTCTCTAAGAATAGTTATATGTCCCAATTGAAAGGGGTTATTGCGACGTGACCAGGAGAATAGCCTGAATATGAAGAAGTATATGATTCTCCTCTATGAAAATATGCACGAGGTCGGAAAGGCACTTCTCAGGGAGAAGACAGAGATCTTATATGCCACCTCTTTGGAGGAGGCTTCGTTGATCAACGAGGTGAAAGAGGTGGATGGGATTGTCGTGCGGGCCAATGGGAAGGTGAGCAGGAAGTTGATGGATTCCGCTCCCAAACTGAAGGTGATTGGCAGACATGGGGTCGGAGTGGAGAACATCGATCTGGAAGCTGCCACAGAAAAAGGGATATGGGTGGTCAACACACCGGACGCAAACGATATCTCTGTGGCCGAACATTTCTTTGGATTAGCTCTTATGCTTTCAAAGATGCTCAAGAAGAGTGATCTTGCTCTTCGAGATGGTCGTTGGGAGGTTCGCTATCATTTCATCGGAAGAGAACTTCATGGAAAGACCTTAGGCATTCTCGGGTTTGGCCGTATTGGAAAAAAGGTGGGCCGCATCGGTCATCATGGGTTTGGAATGAAGGTCCTCTATTATGATGCGATTCGATATGACGAGGTGGAGAAAGAGATCAAGGCCACAAAGGTCAGTTTGGAGGATGTTTTATCTCAATCCGATTATATTTCCATAAATCTTCCCATGTTGCCTGCGACGAAAGGTCTACTCACAGAAAGAGAATTTGAATTGATGAAACCTTCAGCCTACATTATTAATCTCGCCCGAGGTCCGATCTGGGATGAAAAAGCTCTTTATGCAGTGCTCAAAGAGGGGAAGATAGCCGGGGCGGGCTCTGATGTCTATGAGGTGGAACCAGCCACGAAAGACCATCCTTTGTTTCAACTGGAAAATTTCATCGGAACACCTCACATGGCGGCTCATACAGATGAGGCTCTGAGAAGGATGAGTCTGGTGGCAGAAGACATCCTCTGTGTTCTGGATGGAAAGGCTCCGTTGCATCCTGTTAACCCTGTTGTTGGAGTTAAATCCAGTTGAATTAAATAAAAGATTCATCCCTCATTGGACGAAATTGGTTAATTGTGAGGGGAGCATTTGGTTCAACAACAGGGTCAATCAACCCAGATTGAGATCATGAAAGGAGAAAGAGAGTGCCAGCCAATTTAAGAATTTACCACGAGCTATGCAAGGGAGTTGACGAATGCGGGATATGCCTCTATGTCTGCAAGAAAGATGTCTTCAAACCCTCCGAAACATTGAATCAGAAGGGGTACAGGCCACCTGTGGTGATAAAGGACGATCAATGTAGCGTGTGCGAAAACTGCATGATCTTCTGTCCTGATTTTGCGATCGTCGTATCGGGAGAAAAATCGCGGAGGAGAGCGAAAAAATGAATGGGAAGCGGGTGCAAACAGGAAGATATTTCATGATGGGCAATGTGGCGTGCGCAGAGGGTGCCCTTGCGGCTGGATGCGAGTTCTCTGCAGGCTACCCTATTACTCCGGCCACGGAAGTGGCCAACCGATTAGCAGAACGGCTGCCGCAGGTCGGAGGTGCTTTTTTTCAAATGGAGGATGAGATCAGCGCGATTGCAGCGGTCGTTGGCGCCTCCTGGGCTGGAAAGAAGTCGATGACCGTCACCTCTGGTCCAGGGATCAGCCTGATGCTCGAAAATATCGGTTTTGCCATCGGTGTCGAGACACCCTGCGTCATCGTGAATGTTCAGAGGGGGGCTCCCACAACAGGGATGCCTACGGTCGGAGTTCAAGGAGATATGGTTCAGGCAAAAAGAGGTTCTCACGGAGATTATGAGATTATTGCCCTCTGCCCTTCTTCTCCTCAGGAGATGTTCGATCATACGGTTATTGCGTTCAATTATGCCGAGAGGTACCGGACTCCGGTCTTCATTCTCTCCGATGCGTTTGTGGGGCATATGAGGGAGGAAGTGGTCATCCCCGAGCCCGAAAAGATCAAAACGGAATACCGAAAGATACCAGAACCTGGAACGGACCCACAAAAGATCAAGGGTTTTCTCGATGAAGATGTGGCTCCGATGCCGATCTTTGGGAGGGGATTTAAAGCCCATGTGACGAGCTCGTGCCACGATGAGTATGGAAAGCGAAACCTGATCGATATCTCTGCCTTGGATAATTTCATCCGGAAGCTGAGCAACAAGATCCTCAAACACAAGGAAGAAATCACTCTCATTGAGCGGGACTATGAAGGTGCAGAGATTGTCTTGGTCTCTTATGGAGCAGTGGCCAGGGCAGCGGCCATGGCTGCTGCTCAGGGAAGAAAGGAAGGAATCCCCGTCGGGACGCTTCGACTGATCACAGTATGGCCTTTCCCAGGAGAGGAGATCGAGAAAATGGCCAGAGGGGCAAAACATGTCATCGTCCTCGAAAACAATCTTGGCCAAATTTATCCGTATATCAAGGCAGAGGCAGCCCATGATGCTGAGGTCTCGTTTCTGCCTCCGAGACTTGTCGGCGAGATTCAGGATCCAGAGGATATTTTGAGGAAGATTCGGGAGGTTTCGAAATGAGTGAACTTGTCCATCCTTTACATCGGTTCATAAGGCCTTCGGTGAAGTACTCGACTTTCTGTCCGGGCTGTGGAGACGGAACCGTCACCCAAGCGATCCTTCGTGCCATCGACGGGCTCGGCATGAATCTGGACGATTTTGTCTTCGTCTCTGGAATCGGCTGTGCGGCATGGATTCCCAGCCCCTTCTTCAACGCCGATGTGCTTCACACGACCCACGGCAGGCCGATCGCTTTTGCCTTCGGGATCAAAATGGGCCTTCCTGACAAAAAGGTGATGGTGGTTAGCGGAGATGGGGATCTGGTGGCCATTGGCGGGAATCACCTGATCCAAAATGCACGAAGAAATATTGAGATGGTCGTCCTCTGCATTAATAACGGGATTTATGGAATGACCGGGGGGCAAGCCGCTCCCACGACACCCATGGGCATTCGGACGACAACCACACCCTATGGCACGGTTGAAAACATCTTTAACATCTCCAGGCTAGTCATGGCGGCTGGGGCTTCCTTCGTCGCCTGTTGGACAGCAGCCCATCCAAAGCAGTTGACCAACTCGATCAAGAAGGCAATTCAGAAGAAAGGGTTTGCCTTCATCGAGGTTTTCTCTCAGTGTCCGATCCAATTTGGAAGAAAGACAGGGGTGGGGAGTGCGGTTCAGATGCTGGAGGATTATAAGAAGAGATCCATCTCACCGAAAGAGGCAGCCAAACTCTCAGAGGAGGAATTGAAAGACAGGATCGTAGTCGGGGAGTTGGTCGACTTAGAGAAGCCGGAGATGTTGGAAGAGGTCAAGAAGATGAAGAATAAAGCCCGAGGAGAAGTCGAATGAGTCGTACAGAGATACTCATTGGAGGAGTGGGCGGTCAGGGAGTTGTCTTATCAGGGATTCTGTTAGGGACGGCCGCGACACTGTTTGAAGGCAAGCAGGCTGTTCAAACCCAATCCTACAGCTCAGAGTTGAGGGGAGGTTCAGCCAGGGCGGAGGTGATCATCTCTGAAGAGCCTGTTTCCGATCCACAGGTCAGAAGGCCGGATATCCTAATTGCCTTGGCCGAAGAAGCGATACCGCGATATGTTGAACGAATAAGATCGAAAGGGTTGCTGGTGATCGATTCCGATCTCGTGAAGGGAGCAAAGCCGGGTGATTATGAAATTCTCTCCATCCCCGCTACGAGTATTGCAGACAAGGAGATGGGTAATATCGTTGTCGCCAACCTGATCATTTTGGGTGCTCTCCTCAAAAAGACAGGCCTTCTATCTGTGGAATCCATGGAAAAAGCGATTGAGGTCAGCGTCCCGAAGAAGGCGACGGCGATGAACCTCAAAGCCTTCCGAAGAGGATTGGGGTTGTTCTAAATGTCAAATGTCAAAGATCAAAGTTCAAATGAAGTTCAAATAACAAATGTTTTGTCATTTGGACATTTGTCATTCCTTTGACATTTGGAATTTGATATTTGGGTTTGTCCCGGAATTTTGCATGCCCTAAGGAGGGATAACAATGGCTGTCAAAACCTTTGAACAATATTTGGCGAGTTTAAGAAAGTTGGAACCAACGGCTTATATGTTCGGGGAGAGGATAGAGAATGTGATTGATAATCCCCGTATTCGCGCAGGGATCAATGCCACGGGTGCAACCTATGAGCTGGCCACCCATCCGAAGTATAAAGAGATGCTCACCACTCTTTCTCCTTTCACAGGGGAGCCTATTAATCGATTTACGCTACCACCACAATCGATCGAAGATCTTGTCATGAGGGTAAAGATCAACCGCACCCTGGGAGGTTATGTGGGGACATGCCACCAGAGATGCACGGGATTGGACTGCCTCTGCACTCTTTCGATTGTGACTTATGATATCGATAAAAAATACGGAACCCATTATTACGATCGGTTCATGGAGTTCCTGAAATACGTGCAGAAGAACGATCTGACAGGAAATGCCAGCGTGACCGATGTCAAAGGAGATCGTAATCTGAGCCCCCATGAGCAGCCCGATAAGGATATGTACCTTCACGTCGTCGACCAGACGAAAGAAGGGATCATCGTGAGGGGAGCCAAAGTTCACCAGACAGGGTCCCTTAGTTGTCATGAGGTCATTGTGCTTCCGACCCGGGCCATGGGAAAAGGGGATGAAGATTATGCCCTGGCCTTCGCCATTCCTTCGGATACGAAAGACCTCATCCACGTCGTTGGGAGAAACTCGATGGATACCCGTGAGATCGAGGGAGTGGATTGCGGTAATATCCGTTACAGCAAATACTGTCCCACGCTCATCTTTGATGAGGTACTGGTGCCATGGGACCGGGTTTTCATGTTCAGGGAGGTTGAATTCGCGGCCGAGATGGTGAGTCGCTTCTCTGCCTTTCACCGTCAATCCCACGGCGGCTGCAAATCGGGAAAGATCGATGCCATGACCGGTGCAGCCCTGATGATGATGGACTATAATGGAACAACAAAGATAAGCCACCACAAAGAAAAAGTGATCGATATGATTCATATGGCGGAAACCCTTTACGGTTGCAGTCTGGCCGCCTCCTATGAGGGAAAGAAAGAGCCTTCGGGGACCTATTTTATCGATCCGGTCCTGGCCAACGCCTCAAAGATCCACGAAGGAAAACAGATGGCAGAGGCCGTACGCCTGATGGTCGATATCTC
>MGQQ01000044.1:6069-7689 GCA_001798855.1 Deltaproteobacteria bacterium RBG_16_49_23
GAAGGGAGCCACTGGAGTACCGGTGGAAAAAAGGATCAAGATGTTGCGATTGGTCGAGAAGATGGCAATGGAGAGCGCGGATACGATCTCCGATATTCATGGAGGAGGTTCTCCCGCGGCTCATCGGCTCACGATCTTCAGGGAATCGGACATCACCCATAAAAAGAATTGCGCCATACGATTGGCAGGGATTGAGGAATAGGAGGAGAGACGATCCCTATCAGGAGGGATGATGGGATGGAAAAGAATGTTTCCCAACGCATATCCTTTGATGATTTGAAACTTTTCTGCAAACAGGCCTACCTGAGAGCAGGGGTTCCGGAAGACGAGGCAGAAATTGTGGCCGACCTTCTGGCAAGGTCTGACCTTCGGGGGGTTGAAACCCATGGAGCGCTGAGACTTCCCATCTATATTCAAAGGCTGCAAAAGGGCTATGTCCGTGCTGTGTGCAAGATTACGACCGTTAAAGAAAGAGGCTCCACCGCTTTTCTCGAAGCCCATGGATCGATGGGGCATGTCGTTGCCCATAAGGCGATGAAGATAGCGATCCAGAAGGCAACCGAGCACGGTATCGGGTGGGTCTCTGTAAAAGACAGCGGCCATTTTGGCGCGGCAGGTCTTTTTCCCATGAGGGCCCTTGAGAAAGATTTCATAGGCTATGTAATCACCAACTCGGCCCCGATAATGGCTCCCTATGGTGGCCGAGAGCGAATTTTGGGGAATAATCCCTTGTCCTTTGCTTTCCCGACGGTTCAATATCCACCGATTGTATTGGATATGTCGATTAGTGTCGTCTCGGCAGGTAAATTGATATTGTGCCGTAAAAAAGGTGAAAAAATACCCCTGGGTTGGGCTTATGACAAGAATGGTTTTCCAACCGAAGATCCTTATGAAGGGTATGAAGGGGGAGGTTTTTTAGCGGCTATTGGAGAATATAAAGGATATGGAATGATTCTGGTCCATGAAATGCTGACGTCCATCTTAACCGGTGGCAAATGGACACAACACATTAAGAGTCTCTACGAAGAGGACAAGACCGGTATCCAGGGTACCTGCCACTCCTTTATGGCCATCGACCCGGAGTGTTTTACAGGAAGAGAAAACTTTAAGAAGGAGATGGACCGCTACATCAAAAGCATTAAAGAGAGTGCGAAGGCGCAGAACGTGACAGAGATTCTGATGCCCGGAGAACCGGAATACCGAACCGAGTCTGAGCGTCTGAAACAGGGCATCCCGCTGGAATCCACCACGCTGCAAGAGTTAGTCACCCTCGGCAAGTCATTAGGGATTTCGCTTCCATGATCGATTAAGGATTCGTTGATCAAGGATCATCTGTTATGAAAAATATCATTACTTTTATGGACAAAATACCGCAAATCGAAGGAGAGGTCTATATCGATCCATCGAGCAGGATTATTGGAGATGTTCTCTTAAAGAAAGGGTGCAGCATCTGGCCCTTGTGTGTGCTCAGGGCAGACAGCAATCAAATTGTGATCCAAGAGGAGGCAGCTGTTCTCGATAAGGTTTTGATTGAAGCACCGGCTAAAAACCCCGTCGTTGTGGGGAGGAGAGCCTTGATCAGTCACGGTGCGATATTGCACGGCTGTACGGTGCAAGAGG
>MGQQ01000045.1 GCA_001798855.1 Deltaproteobacteria bacterium RBG_16_49_23
CCTTGACGGCAAGACCATTAAGGTGAACGAGGCGCAGGAAAAGAGTCCTCGCTCAGGCGGCCGATCCGGGGGTGGTTTTGGCGGCGGCCGTGGCGGCGGTCGCGATCGATGGTAAGGAATTGGGGACGGGTTCCAATTTTTATTGGAAGAGTCCAAAAACAAAATTGCTCCGAAGGCACATGGGGACGCTGGTGCAAAGGGAAATAATGTTTGATAAGGATTAAAGAAAGCAGAAAATGGGGACACATACCCTTTTCTGAATGGTAGGGTATCGCGTCTACACTATTCACGGGTGGCATCCCTAAAAATAATTGGCCCCTGTGGAGAGAGACCGAAGAGGAGAAGCAGATGACTGCGCTGATGATCCTGGAAATATTTTCTGATTATGTTTGACCCTGGTGCTATTTCAGTACCGTGCGTATTGAGCAATTGCGAAAGAATTATAAGATGGAGACTCGTTGGACTGCTTTTCCGCTCCATCCGGAGACACCGGAAGAGGGAATGACCCTTGAAGAGCTCTTCGCCGGAAGGCCCGTTCATATTAAGAAGATCATGTCGCATTTAAAGCAGGTAGCGGATGAATTGGGTTTGCCTCTCAGTGAGCGCAAAAAGACCTATAATAGCCGTCTGGCGCAAGAATTGGGGAAGTGGGCGGAAAAAAAGGGAAGGAGGGACGTGTTTCATGAAGCTGTCTTCCGGGCCTATTTTGTCGGCGGTAGAAATATAGGCAAGATGGATGAACTTATCGACCTGGCGAAATCAATCGGCCTTCCGGAAAAGGAGGCAAGATCAACTCTCGAATTGAGGACGATGAAGGAAGCCGTCGATTCCGACTGGGAACGTTCTCGCACCCTGGGAATCACGGCCGTTCCCACGTTCATGGCCGACCATCAGACGGTTGTTGGATTCCAGTCCTACGAGGTCATTGAACAATTATTAAAAACTTTGGGCGCTGAACAATATAATCGTTGAAAGAATTTTAAAATCGCCAATAGAAAGTTGACCATTCATTTAAACCGAAGATGAGGAGATGAGGGGATAGGGTGAAAGAGTTATCCATTTTAAAGCTCATCATTGGAGTTGAAGAGAGCAAAGATCAAAGTCGAAAGATCAAAGCAAGACGGTTATGCCTGACTGGCCGGCGATGTGCGCTACTGAGCGCACAATAGAAGAAGATATTTACCCCGTTAGAAATAATGCCTCGCTGCTGTGCAGCGGAGTCAGGTTTTATAATAATTCCGGGGGGGGAATGCCCCGTTGGAATTTCTAACGGGGTGAACCTCTCCGGGAAGCACAATTTGAAGCGCTTCCATTTTTCAGTCAAGTTGTATCATTGGGGATGGGGTTAAACTTATTAATAGGATGAAAGCGATGATGATTGAAGAGATAAAGGAAGCTCTTAGCATGGACATTAGACCAAACTCACAAGGATCGGAGTACCTTGAAGCGGTCATTCATAAGAAGGACATCGAATTGCTTCATTCTTTATTGAAAAAACACGTGGGTCCCGCAGCTAAGGAATCTGGAAAAGAAGCGAATCTACCGGAAGGAATTCAGAACCTAATTGATTCTTTAGGTGGTTTACGAAATGGGCAATCTTTTTTCTACAGGCAAGATGGACAGGAAGTTATATATGCGGCCATTTGGCCATGGGAGTCCAATCCTGATAAGATCACGCTAAAGTCGGGTGTATGTAGTTTGGTCTGCATGGGCTGATAATTTCTTCTGGGCCAAGGGGCCACACCTTCATTTATCTTTCAATTTTCCAGCCCGTCTCACATCCACGGTATTGTCGTAGAAGGTGCTTCCCTGGGCGCGGTCTGTTAATCGCTGGGAGGTAAGGGCATTGACAGAGCGGGGCCCCGGAGCATGCTCCAGCCACCAGATCCCTTCCGCCACCACAACCCCCCGGGGAACATCCGGGGTCACGTGGAGCACAAAAGAGACTTCCCCTAACGGATTAAAGGCGATCACAGGATCGGCCTCTTTGAGGCCCTTTGCCTCCGCATCAGAAGGGTTCATCTTAAGGAACATGCTTCTCTCTCTTTTCCGGAGGTCGTCCCGTTCGCGAAAAGAAGAGTTTAATGCGTAGAAGCTGGGGGCCGCCATCAAACAGAAGGGATCGTCACCGCCATACGGAGGAATGTAAAGGGGAAGGGGATGCGGCTCCTTCGGATTCAGGATTTCAACCTTTCCGGAACCGGTTCCGAACCTGGTCCGTGAATCCGGCGGAAGAGGAATCTCGACCGCTTTCCCGGCCTCAAAGGCTTTCCGGTCAATGCCCTCCCTCATAGGGTTTGGAAGGGATAGCAGATGGTCGATCAGGTCATCGGCAGTTTCCCGGAAGAAAGATTCCTCAAACCCCATGGCCCTGGCCAGAAGACCGAAGACCTCCCAGTTTGATTTGCTCTCCCCGACAGGAGGGATCACCACTTTCGCGCGCTGAATGCAGTAAGTGCCATAGGAACGATAGAGGTCGCTCTGCTCCAGAGAAGAGGTGGCAGGAAGCACCACATCCGCGTAACGGGCGGTGTCGGTGAGAAATCTCTCGTGAACAACGGTGAAAAGGTTTTCCCTGGAAAGGCCTCTTAAGACCTTGTTCTGATCCGGGGCAACCGAGGCAGGATTGGAGCTATAGACATAGAGGCTTTGAATGGGAGGAGCCTGAATCTCATTCAACGCCCAGCCGAGGCGGTTCATATTGACGATGCGGGTTTCCCCCCTTATGAAGTCTTCTCTCAGAATTTCTTTCATGGCAAAGGCTTCGCCCGTATTGGTGGAGGTCAAACATCCGACCCCTTTCTTTCCATAGGCTCCCACAAGAGCAGGCAGACAGACAATCGTGCGAGTGGACATCGCCCCGTTTCCGTAACGGGAAAGGCCGCTTCCCAGTCGGATAAAGGGTTTTTTTGCCCTGCCATAGGCTTTGGCCATCGATTCAATCGTCTCTGAAGAGAGGCCTGTCAGGCCGCTCACTTTTTCCGGCGGGAAGTCCGGAAGGGTCTTCTCTTTCAATTCTTCAAAACCCTGCACATGAGCGGCTAAAAAATGATTGTCAATGAGACCGTCCCGGACCAGAAGATGCATCAGGCCCAGGGCGAGCGCCCCGTCGCTTCCGGGGCGGACAATATAGGTTTGATCAACGACGGAAGAGGTCAGGGTCTGGTAGGTGTCGATCAGCCAGATGATGGCTCCTTTTTTGCGGGCTATTTTCACACCGTGAAGAAAGTGGATGTTGGTTGCGATGGCATTGATTCCCCATAAGATCACCAGATCGCTCTCCCCCACTTCATCAGGGTGAGGAGCGGGCGTGTTGCCCATCACCGCTTTCCAGCCGGCTTCTTTGGCGGGAGAACAGATGGTGCGGTCCAGACGGGACGCTCCCAGACGGAAAAAGAAAGGATGTCCCGCATTTCTCTGGATCAGCCCCATGGTCCCGGCATAGGAGTAGGGGAGAATCGCTTCGGCTCCAGATTGTTTGATGATGGTCCGCCAGCGGTTCGAAATCAGGTCAATCGCTTCTTCCCAGGAAATGGGATGAAAAGAACCCGAGCCTTTTTCTCCTGTGCCGAGAAGGGGGCGGGTAAGACGAAGAGGGGAGTGGACCGTGTCCTGGTAGCGGTTCATTTTTGGGCAGAGAGTGCCCCTTGTGAAGGGATGGTCCGGGTCGCCGGTGACCTTGATTGCTTTTCCATCAACGGTCTCCACCAGAAGACCGCAGGCATCCGGGCAATCATACGGGCAAACCGATCGCTTGATCTTCATGCTCAAAAGGATCTCCTTTATAACCGGACCAGGTTTGCCGCATAGGTCAGGCCTGCCCCGAAGCCCACGAAAATCACCAGATCCCCTTTCCTGAGTTTTCCCGCACGGAGAGACATGTCCAGTGCAAGCGGGATGGAAGCACAGGAATTGTTTCCATAATGCTCGATGGTGACAATCATCTTATTTTTTGCCTCACCGTCAGGAAGCTCCAGCCGCGATTCCAGATCCTCGGCGGCCCCCATGATGATCCGTGCATTCGCCTGATGGGGGATGATTTTGGTCACCTGTTCAAACAGGGCGCGGAGTTCCCTTTTCCCGGCCGTTCTGGAAGGGTCGAGGACATGAAAGCAGCTTTCGACCATCGCCCTTTTCGCAAAGGTATAAACCTTTCTCCCCTCCATCTTGATATATCCATTGCCAATCCCGTCCTTCTTGGAAAGGACGAGAAGATCACGCGATTTTGCATTGCCTCCGAGATGGGAGCGGATGATTCCTTCATTCGCTGATTGCCTCAGGATGAGAGCGCCGGCGCCATCCCCGAAAAGAACACAGGTGTTCCGGTCCTGATAATCTGTAATCGCCGAAAGCTTATCCGTTCCGACGACGGCAACGGTCCTGTACTGTCCGGCCTTAATAAACATCTCCGCAACCGCAAGGGCGTAATTGAACCCGGTGCACCCCGCCTGGATATCCAGGAAGGGCATATCTTTTCGGAGATCCAGTAAGTTCGCCATATGGCCTGAGGCGGAAGGCCAGACGGGTTCCGTCGTGTTGGTGCCCGCCACCAGGAAATCAATTTCCTCCCTTCTGATCCCTGAATTTTCGATAGCCCGCTCGAGCGCTATCCTGCCCATGGTCACGTTAGTCTCTTGCCCGCTTGCAATCCTTCGCTCCCGGATGCCCGTTCTTTCTACGATCCATTTGTCGCTGGTATCCACCATCTCCCCCAGATGATAGTTTGTCAGAACCCTCTCAGGGACATAGGAACCCGTGCCGATGATCCCGGCATGAAACATAAAACACTCCCGATAGAAACAAGAAAGAAAAGCTAGTATTGGTAAAGATTTTTAACATAATTTGATTCCTCTGTAAATGATTTCCTACCCACCGATAGATACTTCGACATTTAAAAACTCCCCTCCTCCCTCTTCGACGGGAGAGGATACAGGTGGGGGTGGACAAAAAGATCTTTTCCCCCTCCCCTTAATCCCCTCCCTCCAAGGGAAGAAAGTTTTTTTGGAAAATCTGATTTCATAAGTCTTAGAGATAAATTCTCAGACCTTATTTTGTAAGCAAATTTCAAATATCTTCGGATAGGGTTCTTATCGAAATATCTTCGAGAAATGGGTATACTATATATAGGAAGCTTTTGGCCGGGATCCTTCTAGAGAATTCGTACTTTATCAGGACATGGAGACAATCGATATGGCTGATCGAACAGAGCTCCGGCAGATCAAGAGAAGGGATGGGTCGGTGGTGGACTTTGACCGTCGAAAGATTGAGCGGGCCATTCAGAAAGCGGCTTATGCGGTTCTGAGGGAAGATCTCAAATCGATAAGAATCGGTTCTTCTGTCACCGATGCGGTGATTCGAAAGACGGCCTCTGCCTTCAAAAATAGAATCCCTACGGTTGAGGATGTACAGGATATCGTTGAAGCGGCGCTGATGGAGGAAGGTTACAGTCACATTGCGAAGGCTTACATTCTTTACAGGGAGAAGCGAAGTGAAGTTCGGTTGGTCAAATCGGCCCTTGGCTTAAAGGATGACCTGAAGTTGCCCCTCAATACCATAGAGGTGTTGAGAAGACGCTACCTTTTGAAGAACGACGAGAGGAACATCATCGAAACTCCGAGTGAGCTCTTTCGAAGGGTTGCATCCCATATTGCACAGGGGGAAAAGAATTTTAAATCCTCCGTGACCCCGGAAGAAGTTGAAGAGCGCTATTACCATATGATGCGAAGCCTTGAATTCATCCCAAACTCGCCCACTCTCATGAATGCGGGGACGCTGCTTGGTCAGCTTTCCGCTTGCTTTGTCATTCCTGTGGAAGATTCCATAGGTGGAATATTCGAAGCTCTGAGGGATATGGCCCGAATCCATCAAACGGGTGGAGGCACAGGGTTCAGTTTCTCCCGGTTGCGCCCTCAGGGGGATCTCGTGGCTTCAACAAAAGGGGAGGCCTCGGGGCCGGTCTCGTTCATGGAAATCTTTGACAAAGCCACCGGGGTGATCCTTCAGGGAGGCCGGAGACGGGGTGCCAATATGGGCATCCTTCGATGCGATCATCCGGATATTCTTGACTTCGTTGAGGCCAAGCTGGGGAAGGACCGTCTCTCCAATTTCAATATATCCGTGGGCGCCACGGACAAATTCATGGATGCGGTGATCCATGGCAAATCGTACGATTTAATCAATCCGAGAAACGATAAGAAAACCGGAAGCGTCAAGGCAAGGTCTGTCTTCGATCTGATCGTCAATGCGGCATGGCATACAGGCGACCCCGGCCTGATCTTCCTTGATGAAATCAACCGAAAAAATCCTACTCCCGGCGTAGGGAAAATCGAAGCCACAAACCCTTGCGGCGAGTTACCCCTATTGCCTTACGAAAGCTGCAATTTAGCCTCGATTAACCTGGCGAAGATGGTGAAAGGACGCGAGGTCGACTGGGAAAAGCTGAAAGAACAAATCGCATGGGGGATCCGTTTTCTCGATGACGTCATCGAGGTTAACAAATTTCCTTTGCCGCAGATCAGGGAGATCACTTTTGCGAACCGGAAGATCGGGCTGGGGGGGATGGGTTTTGCCGATATGTTGATTCAGCTTGGAATCCCCTACAATTCACCCGAAGCCATTCTTTTCGCCGAACGACTGATGCGTTTCATCCGTACAGAATCTCTCAAGGCCTCCCAGTCGCTTGCCGCAGAACGGGGCGTGTTCCCCAATTACGAAAAGTCAATCTATGCGAAGAAGGGCCTGCGGATGCGCAACGCCACGGTTAATACGATTGCGCCGACCGGGACAATCAGCATCATCGCAGGTTGCTCAAGCGGGATCGAGCCCTTGTTTGCCCTCAGCTTTGTCCGGAACGTCCTGTCGGGGACGGAGCTCTTCGAGGTGAACCCGTACTTCGAAAAGATGGGCAAAGCAAAAGGTTTTTACAGCAAAGAGCTGATTGCGGAGATTACCCAATCCGGGTCATTGCAGAGGATCAAGGGGATTCCGGCAGATGTCAAACGAACCGTGGTTACCGCCTTTGATGTGACTCCCCGGGAACATCTCCTGATTCAGGCGGCCTTTCAGAAATTCACGGACAATTCCGTTTCGAAGACGATCAACTTGCCCGCCGATGCAACGGTGGATGACGTGAGAAAGACTTATCTCCTCGCCTATCAACTCAAATGCAAAGGCATCACCATTTATCGCTATGGAAGCAAAAAGGACCAGGTTCTCTCTTTCGGCTACCGGAAAACCGAGGAGCACGCTGAGGTGAGCGGCCCGGTGTCCGTCGATTCGGAGTATTCCGGGGGATGCGCTGCTGGCGCCTGTCCTTTTTAAAACAGCTCTTCGTCCATTCCCCCACCTAACCCCCCTCTGTCCCCCCTTAAAATAAGGGGGGATGAAGGGGGGTTATCTTATTTTTTCATTGAAAAGAATAACTTTGAAGGTCACAATATAATTAGGAGGATAAGATGGCTCGTTTTCTTGGCTCACGATGTAAGAAATGCCGCCAATTAAATTTTTCCGTTTGCGGGTCTGAGCGTTGCGCCCTTGCCAGGAGGGACACCCGTCCGGGGATGCACCCGGATAGCAGGAGAAAAGAGAGTGAATTCAAGAAGCGCCTGATCGAGAAACAGAAGCTGAGATTCTCCTACTGGGTGTCAGAAAGACAGTTTAGAAATTATGTGAAAGATGCTTTCAGGAAACCGGGAATTCCGGGGGAGACACTGTTGAGTTTACTTGAGCGCAGGCTGGACAATATGGTCTACCGCCTCGGATTTGTTCCTACTCTCCTGGCTGCGAGGCAGCTGGTGGTTCACGGACATGTTTTGGTCAATGGCCGGAAGGTCGATCGTCCCCCTTACGCCCTCAAACCGGGGGATGTGGTTTCACTAAAGGAGAAGAGCAAAAAGATGGGTCTTATAGAGGAGGGATTGGCGAGGAGTCCGGCCCGACCTCCGCTGCCTTATCTCAAAGTGGACAAGGAGAATCTGAAGGGAACGTTGACCTCTATTCCTGAAAGGGCGCACATTCCCCTGGAGATCAATGAAGGGTTGATCATCGAACACTATACAAGGTATCTCTGAGGCGTCTGAATCGAAAAGAGGACTTATTTTTATATTATAGAGAAGTGTCTCGTTTTTTTTGTAAAGAAAGGAGGGAGAAGGGATGAAGAAGATAGAGTTTGGCGTGTTACTGATTACAGCGTTGTTCTTTGCATATGCCGTAGCCCATTCTACGGCACAGGAAATGAGATTAAAAAATGGAGAAACATCAGAGGTCAACAAACTATTCGGGGCATTGGTTCAAAGCCCACAGGGCGAATATCTTGGGACGATTGCGGATGTCGTGACAGGCCCTGAGGGGCGCATTGCCTTCGCCGTTCTGAGTTACTGGGTATCGGACGACACACAGATGCGCGTTTCCGTTCCTTTTGGCGCTCTGTCATGTGAGAAACTAAACTGTCTCCTAAATGCCGGCAAGGAGGCATTGGTTTCTGCCCCCGCTTTCGTATCGGAGGAAGACCTGTCTGTGCCGAAAACGGCAGAAGACATCTACAGATACTTTGGCGTACAGCCCTACTGGACAGAGGAGGAAGCCGAAAAATGATCCCATCCCCACCCTAACCCTCCCCTTGAAGGGGAGGGAATATTTTGAGCCACTTTATCCACTTCTCCCCCTTCAAGGGGGAGATCGAGAGGGGGATGGGGTAAAATGTCTGTTTTGACTGGGATTGAGGATCGTCCTACAATAAAAATAGAAGAGAAAAAAGAGGCGATCGATATGAAGGAGATGATTTTTCCTGATCGAAGGGAGGCCGGGCGCCAGCTTGCCGCGGCCCTTATCAAACGAGATTTCACGGACAAAGATACGCTGGTTCTTGGCATTCCGCGAGGGGGTCTCGTCGTTGCGGATGAAGTGGCAAAAGCCCTTTCTGCAAAGCTGGATGTCATCATTGCGCGAAAACTCAGGGCCCCCTATCAACCGGAGCTCGGCATAGGAGCCGTTGTCAATGGAGACCATATCACCATCAATAAAGACCTGTCTCGCGCTGTGGGCGCAACGCATGAATATCTAAACCGCGAAATCGCCTACCAGAAGGAGGAAATTGAGCGCCGGTTGCAATTTTATCGGGGGAAGCATCCGGCGCCCGAAGTTTCCGGAAAGACGGTCATTGTCGTGGATGATGGCATCGCAACAGGGTATACCTTTCGCGCTGCCCTGGAAAGCCTCCGCCGGCGTCATCCGGATCGATTAATCGCCGCGGCGCCGGTCGCCGCTTACGAGAGTGCGGAGATGCTAAAGGCCTTTGCAGACGAAATGGTTTGCCTCAATACACCTGTCTCCTTCTTTGCCGTGGGCGCATGGTACAAAAACTTCGATCAGGTAAGTGATGAGGAAGCAGCAGCCATTTTGCACCGGAACTGGTCCGGGTGGTCTCAGGCTGCCTGACCTTATTATTCCCTCTCCCCTGGCGCCTGCCTGCGCGTAGCCGCTTCGGCGAAGGCAGGGGAGAGGGCGAGGGTGAGGGGGAGTATAAGCGTGTCGCTTCGTCATGAAAGATTGCCCTTGCTGGGGAGAGTAAACATGGATCTCAAAAAGCCCAAAGAGGTTGTCATCGTTGCAGGGAAGACAAGATTAAATGCGGTCTTTAGTTTCCCTTCACAGGCCAGGGGGGTGGTTGCATTCGCTCACGGGAGCGGGAGCGGACGTCTTAGTCCACGCAACAATTTTGTTGCACGGGTTCTCCAGGAGGCCGGTATTGCCACATTACTGGCAGACCTATTGGAGGAGGATGAGGCTTTGGACCGGAGAAATGTATTCGATATCGACCTCTTAACGGAGCGCCTGATAGCCAACGCCCAATGGCTTCATCAGCGTTCGGAAACTCGTGACATGCCGCTTGGATACTTTGGGGCCAGTACAGGGGCGGCTGCCGCTCTCCAGGCGGCTGCGAGAGAACCGGATGGGGTTACGGCTGTCGTCTCCCGTGGTGGAAGGCCCGATCTCGCAATGGATCACCTTTCCTTTGTCCGGTCTCCAACGCTTCTTATTGTGGGAGGAGAGGACAGACCAGTCATTCCCCTTAATGAGTTAGCCTATAAGGAGCTAAACTGCCCCAAGGAGATGGTTATTTTGCCCGGCGCAACCCATCTCTTCGAGGAGCCCGGGGCTCTTGGAAGGGTGGCGGAGCTGGCACGGGACTGGTTTCTCAAATATTTTTCTCCACGGGAAGAGGAAGTGACGGAAAAGAGGGAACAAAGAATCCCGTATAGAAAGTAAGGACGGTGGGTTTTAAAACAGAAGCAAGGTCAGCAGCCAACATTTTTACCTTTTGAAAGGAGGGTTAAATATGAATACTTATATTATACTCAGCCGTTTTTCTCCGGAAGCGTTTGATCATCCAAAACATTTTCTTGAATTAGCCGATCAGGTTTCGAAGAAGATCAAAGAGGAGTGCCCGAACATAAAATGGAAGGACAGCTATGTCACCCTTGGGCGCTTCGATGTCATCGATGTTGTGGAAGCCTCCGACCCAAAAGAAATCGAGAAGGTGGCCATGATTATTCGGGCCTATGGCAATTCAACGACGGAGACGTTGCTGGCGACCCCCTGGAAAGAATTTCTTGCAGAGGTATGACCGTCCCCAACGGTTAATTTCCGTTCTTCATAGACACGAAAAGATTCAGACGGATGGTCTTTTTCGCTTCAATCCGTCCGCAGAAGTAGAATAAAGATTACCGGGATTCCAGAGCATCCAGCCATCCGAACCAAATTCTTCGGCGGCATCAATCTGTTTCCGGACCTCGACACCGGTGAAGTGCCTCCCGTCAAAGGCGTAGTCTCTGAAAGCCTGCAGCCAGGGCCTGAAACGAATCGATGGAAGCCTCGTTCGCTCTTTGGCTCGTTTGAGGGAAAGATAGACGATCTCGTAGGGGTGTTCGACCGGAATTCTATAGCCGGGAATTCCGTACTGAAAACCTGATGGGTAAAGCATGGGAGAAACATAGTCAACAAGGGGAGCAATGTCTTCGAGTCTCTGGCCAATGTACGTGTCGTTGAGATTCCAGCAGACATAACCGAAGATGTCGGCGGCAAGAAAGACATTGTAAGGCACAAGCCTCCTTCTCGCTTCCGTGAGAAAACCGGAAATTGCTTTAACTCTGTTCTCTTCCGTATTTGGCAGGGAGAATTGGAGGCCCGTTGCATCAGGGAATCGGACATAATCGAACTGGATCTCATCAAATCCATGCCGGGCCGCTTCGGCTGCGATTTCAGTGTTGTAGTCCCATACCTCTTTTTGGAACGGATCTACCCAGGCAAGCCCCTCCCTGTCATGCCATATCTCTCCGCTGCGAGTCTTTACTGCCAAATCATGACGTGCGAGGGCGAGAGGATTATCTTTAAAGACGACGATTCTCGCAATCGTGTATATGCTCCTCGCCTTGAGCGATTTCATCAGGTCATTTATATCTTTTATCGTTATGATCCGCTGAGCGCCGACCTCGGAAGCAAGGGGGACCGAACTCTTATAGGGGATCAGGCCCCTGTCCCCTTTGACGTCGATGACGAGGGCATTGAGCTCGGTCTCCTCGATGAGATTGAGTGCAGATTCCCTCAAGGTTTTGTCCCCAATCCCATAAAAGGAAAGATAGAGGGCTTTGGGTCTGAAAGGAACGACCTTTATCTCTTGAGAAGAAGAAACGGCCTCGGCCTTTAAATACCCGTATGCTCTTACTGCTATTCTATTTCCATTTGTTTTGAAATGGAAGATACGATATTCATCGGTTTGTACAACCCCACCGTTCGAAGTGACAATAACTCCCTGGATCGGCTTGCCTGTAAAAAAATCGATGACTCTTCCGGTAATATTCGCAATGGTATAGCCGGAAATGACCAATAGAAGCGCCGCAAGCACAACGAGTCTATATTTTCTATTCATTCTATTCATCACCCTCTTCGTTTACCCCGTTAGAAAGTAGATGACCTTCTAACGGGGTAAACCCTTGAGCTGAGCTCCTTGCGAGGATTCTTCCCAGATATCTTTCCGGGTTGTTACTATTGACCATGAGATATCGGGGAAGGGCCATCCTGTTATCGGACGGGCTTGCATGTCGACGCTCCATGGTAAAGCCTGCCACATATCCAGCCTCGGCTGCTTTTTCGACAAGCTCATCGTTATAGATACCGAATGGCCATGCCAGTGTCGTTACATTAACGTCAAGTTCCTTCTCTAATTTGTCTTTCGATTTCTTGAACTGCATTTTCACAAACTTTTTGTATTCTTCGGGTTTCAGTCTCTTCTTCTCTATTTTGAAGTTAGGATGCCAGTAAGTGTGAGACTGGAAATCGAAAAGTCCTGTTTCTTCCATTTCTCTTAGCTGGTCCCACGTCATGGTATAAGATGCATTGGAGATGGCCGATGGATAGAGAAACAGTGTCACCGGGACGTGGTATCTTTTCACGATGGGGAACATGGTTGAATAGATCGATCTGTGACCGTCATCCGCCGTGATTATTACTGACCGGTTCCCTGGAATAAGTCTTCCTTTGAGAAGATATTCGACAAAGTCCCTGAGCGGTATCACTTTGTAACCGCGGTCCTTAAGGTACTTCAAATGAGACTCGAAGACATCTGTTGTAACCGTCATATCATTGATAGCAGGGATAGCAGGCCCGAAACGATGATAGAGGAGAACAGGCACCTGCATTATGGGACCAGTCTCCTTTACGTACACTAATTCTCCATAGGCCATGACCGACGACCAAAAGAAAACCAAAACGAGTAAAATAATCTTTACGCCCCTGTACATGAATGTACCTCACAATCGAATTTTAACATTTTTTTAAACAAATTTATATACAGGATTCATTTATGATTTCAATAGGATAAACCAGGGTTGGGCCCGGCAGGACCAGGGAAATGTAAGGAAGAATTCCTAGAAGTGTCTTTGGAGTTCGGCTTCAGGATGAATATGAAGGTTTCTTTTCTGGCGGCATATCTCCATTCTCTCATTACGAACGCCCGAATGCGATAAGAAAAAATGACCGTGAATTCGTACTTTGCCAAATTTACAAAAAATACAGCATTTATTCCGGCGAAATACTGCCTCCACCTGATTGCTTGCCCGATATTTTTTTTGTAATATGATTTCAAATTATGATTTCAAATTATGATTTCAAATTAAAAAAGCTTTGGGGTATAGAGGCCCTGAACAAGACCGGAATCACCGGGTCTTTTGGTTCGGCGTAACCCTCAAGTCAGGGTATGAGGTATACATGGTTATAGATGCCGGCGGGGACTTGAACGCCAGGGCCCAAGAGACGGGGGTTCGGCGTATGATCCCGGCCGGAGCAAGACCCATGAAATCCAGGCAAGTTCTTGCTGAGTTGAAGCAACACGAGGCATACTTCATGCCAGAAGTCCATATCCCTCTCAGCCGGAGAACGTCTTAAATCCATTTCACTTTTCATCAGTAAAACGCCTTCGACATTCATTGCAAAAGAGTAAAGTTCGTGGCCTGGAGTGGAATACCTATGTTTTCAACCCCCAGAATAGGAATCCTTGGTGGAGGCTTTGCTGGTCTCTATACGGTATTCTTCCTCAGAAAATTCTTCCCTCAGGGGATAGACGCAACACTATTCGATAAGAACAACTATTTTCTCTATACCCCTGTCCTCCATGAGATGGCTACCGGAACGGTCAACGCGAGACATGCTGTCATTCCCATACGGAAGGTCGTGAACCCCAAGGAAGTCCATATCCGGTGTGAAGAGGTGACCCGAGTCGACCTTGAGAAAAGGGCTGTTGAGAGCCCGTCCGGAGAATTTAAATTCGATCATCTCGTCCTCGCGCCAGGAAGCGAGCCGAATTTCTATTGCTTTCCGAAGCTCCAGGAAAACTCGATCACGTTTAAATCCGTTGAAGATGCGATCAGGTTGAGAAACAGCCTCACGGGCCTGCTGGAGAAGGCCGCTCTTGAAAGGGATGAGGAAAAGAGGAGAAGTCTGCTCACCATTGCCGTTGCGGGAGGAGGATGCACCGGGGTGGAGTTGGTGGCTGAGATCGCTCAGTTTATCAGAATCATTCTTCGCAAAGACTATCCTGAGATCAACCGGTCCGAAGTCAGAATTATTTTGATCGAAGCCATGGACAGGATTCTAGCATCCTTCCCGAGACACCTATCCGACGTTGCCGCTGAAAGATTGAGAAAGATGGGCGTTGAGGTTCTTTTGAACTCCCCGATTCAAAATGTGAATAGGGATTACATCGACATCAAAGATGGGAAAATTTCAAACGGGACACTTGTCTGGGCAGCGGGAGTGAAAGCCCGACACCTCCCGCTTATCCCTGAACAGAAGCGAGATCCGAACAATCGTATTACCGTGGATGAACATCTTGAAATTCCCGGATATCGTGGGGTTTACCTCATAGGAGATGGAGCGCTATTCGTCAACGATGGGATTCCTTTACCACCCACTGCGTCAGTGGCTGTTCAGGAAGCAAAGTATATTGCGCAGAATATTCTACTCCATTCTCAGAAGAAGGAGCCCCCGCCTTTTCGGTTCCGTTACAGGGGAGACATGGCTTCTTTGGAATTCATGTTCGGGGTGGCTGAGGTCTATGGGTGGAAGTTTAAAGGTTTGCCCGCATGGATCATCTGGAAAGCCTTTAAATTGGGAATGCTCCCATGGATGAAGAATAGGTTTCAAATCGTAGCCGATTGGCTGATCACCCTTCTCTTCAAAAGAGACACGTCAAAACTGGTTTAAATGACTGCTGAAGAAATCTTTCAGGCCAGGGCGGAATTGAGGCGAATGGCAAAGGCCAATCTTTTGAAGATGGCGTTTTATCAGAAGGAAAAGAATTGTGTGTTAGGGGGATCATGTCCCTTCCTTTTGGAGTACCAATCCATCCTTTTTTGTGTCTCCGAAATCATGGGTCAGGGATGCCAGGTCGAGAAATTAAGACAGCTTTCTGCTGAGAATGGTCACAGCGAGGATGAAAGTCCCCAAAGGATCGCAAAGGACATGGCGAGAGAGAATCAGGGGCCCCTTACTGGACTCTGGAAACTGGTAAATGAATAATGGATTAGGGCATAAGCTGTTGCAATGACTCACTACGACTCGAATCTCTGACTGGATTTATGGAGAGGACAAAAAAATGATATGCGCTTATTGCGGCAAAAAGATTACCGAAAAAGAAATGAAAAACGAAACATTTGTTTCTATTCGGGAATTTAGATATGGCAAAAAAAAGAGGGAGATGGAATTCCTCGATGAGGGTCTCACAAAAATCGTTCACAGAAGGTGTTTTGAATCCGCCTATTTTGAGGAGCATCCCTGCAAGAGAGGATTGGTTGAATAATGGTTGTATAGTGAACGACTTAAAAAAGTTGTCACCCTGAGCACTCGCGAAGGGTCTCGCAGCTTTGAGATTCTTCGCTTCGCTCAGAATGACAGCTATAAGAATGTCACATTACTTAAGTCGTTCACTATAGTTACATGTGAGATAATAAATCGCTCAGTGTACGGGGCTTCATGACTCCTGGGGGTGATGACCCCAAAGGAGCGTCAGGACATTGGTTTTACTCCAACTCACCCTGGTTCCGAACTGTTTCCCTTCTCTGTTCAAGATATCGGCCAACCGGAGCGCATCGTCTCGCGATGCCCGGTTCACCTTGAAGTATTTGATCTGGGTGGGAGTCATTTGTAATCGGACAAGCTTTCCCGTTGATGGATCCACGCTCGCAAAATACATGAGGCCCAGATCGGCCCTGTAATACTCATAACCTCCGATGCATTCATAATCATTCAGAAAATCGCCGCAACCGTAAAGGATGAGCCTGTCATGATAGACCTCAAATCCTTTAACATGATGCGAGGAATGTCCATGCACAATAT
>MGQQ01000046.1:0-1869 GCA_001798855.1 Deltaproteobacteria bacterium RBG_16_49_23
GGGTATTGGGGTTTTTCTAACACTCACACTGTCAGTCCCCTCACCCTTACCCTCTCCCCCAAGGGGAGAGGGTAAGGGTGAGGGAGTGAGATGGGGCGGAGGCGCCATCAGAGAACCCGATGGAAAATGCTCAAAGGACAACGGATAATCCTGAAACGGGGTGTTCAAATCGGCCATCGAGGGATGCCTTGTGTAGCGGGCATCGGTGAAGAGACACAGGTCCGTCAATTCAAGCTGTCTGACCATCTCCCTTTTTTCGAGAAGCATGGCCATGTCTGCTTTTCTCCTGAAATGGGCATGGAGGAACATCGATCCGAAGAGCGCGAACAGGACAGCGAAATAAAGAAAGAAAAAGCTCGATTTTCGTTTGAACATAAGACTAGAGGCCAGCCAAAAATCTTTGAAATTTCCTGTGTAATCCCCTCCCCCTTGGTGGAACAGGCTTCCAGCCTGTCATAACGGGCAAGATGCACGTCCCACTTAGGAGGGTGAGGGTGAAGGGAAGCTAATCCATGTCTTTCAGGACACGGTCGCTCACGTCTTTGAATTTCAGCAGTGATTTTCCAGCATGGTCAGCCATGAATTCCTTTGCATCCCCCTCTTTCTCAAAGGGAATGAGCTCATGGCCCATGGGACCATAGACATTGCTTCCGGTGATATAATAGGCCCTGAGTCCGTCCATCAGGGTCAGACTGTAATAATCGGTGACATAGATGGAGTCGATATCCGACGCTTTTTTTGATCTGTTGTATTTGTTCAGGTTGAGATAGTATTTGAACATGTCTTTGGCCCCGTCAAAGACAGCGTAAGAGCCATCCTTAAAAATGATCTGGGCCACCCAATCCGGGTGCCTGGCGACAAACATGCCGCAGACAGGACACTTGTCCTTCGGAGAGGGCTTGATCGGTTTCAGTTCGGCGCTGTGGCCGTAAGTGAATAGTGTGAGTGTGAGTGTGAGTGTGAGTGTAGAATAAACCTTACTCAAAAGTTTCTGGTTCCTCCTCATCATAGGCCCCCCTAATCAGCCAGACCTACATCTCAACTATATTTCTGTTATTCAGCTATAGCAAAAAAAATCAATAGGTCAACCATCTTGGTTGACCAAATCCTCCGAGGCAATCCCGCGTTTCGCGGGACTCGGCTATTGATGCTGATCACTCACACTTATTTATTATGCTGCATTTTTCTCATCTTTCTTCTTTCCCGGATCATCTTTGTATCGTCGTAGATATCTTCGTAGGCGGCTTTCATGGCTTGATCAAAAGTGGCGATGCCTCCACCATTCTCCTTAATGAATTTCTCTGCATCCTCTTTTTTTCCAAAAGCCCATTTGGCCCTCTTCGTCATCACACCCATTTTGCTTCCGCCGATGACCCACTGAGCCTTTTCTGCATCAATCAGTGCCTTTTCGCTGTAATCTCCCGCCTGGATCATTTTGGGCGTCTTGTCAATATGGATGGCCAGATCGATGGCGGCACAATGAAGACTACAGGTCCCCATCGTCGTGCCATCGTCATAATTGATGAAGATGCGGCTATGGGCAAATTGTTTTCTGTCCATGCCACAGTACTTGCAAGATGGATGTTTTTGAATGTCATCCTCTGCGAAGAGAAAACCCGCTCCGAAAAGAAAGAGAACGGAAATCAGAATGCCGGTGACCGCTGTCTTTTTCATCTTTACCCCCTTAGAAATTGTTTTGTTATCCCCCGATAGGTCAACCATCTTGGTTGACCAAATCCTCCGGGGCAGGATGCCCCGGCTATTCGTTTATTTTCATTCTTCGTGCTTGCCTGCCGGTAGGCAGGGGTGACAGCCGCAGTCAGGCGTCTCCTTTCCTTAGCGTGTGGTCATCGGAGGAACCTGGACAGG
>MGQQ01000046.1:1912-8510 GCA_001798855.1 Deltaproteobacteria bacterium RBG_16_49_23
TTCCTGGGTTACCTTCTTGACAAATTCCTCTACCTTCGATTTTCCCATCTCACTTTCAACCTGAGTCTTCACGGATTCTCTCACCTCTTCAAAAGGCTTGACCTTGGCCTCCTTCCGGTCCTCCATCTTAATGATATGGTAACCAAACTGCGTTTCTATCACCCCGCTCATCTGTCCGGCCTTGAGGGAGAAGGCGGCCTCCTCAAAGGGTTTGACCATTCGACCTCTTGCAAAATAGCCTACGTCCCCCCCTTTCTTCTTGGAGGTTGGGTCGTCTGAAAATTCTCCGGCAAGTTTTGAAAAGTCTTCTCCTTCCTTCAATCTCTTGAGCAACCCTTCTGCCTTCTCTTTTGCCTTCTTCTTCTCTTCTTCCGGGGCCCCTGCGGCCACCTTAATGAGAATATGCCTCGCTTTCACCTGCTCCGGATCGGTATATTTCTTTTCGTTGGCGGTGTAATATTTCTTCAGATCCTCTTCGGTCACGGTGACGCTCTTCATCACCACCTTGGTCTTATATTCCTGAGCAAGAAAATTATTAACAACAAACTGAAGATAAACCATCGCCTCAGGTTTCTGATCAAGGCCTTCTTTTTTTGCGCGGTCCGCAATGACCTTTGCCTCCAGTATCATTTTCACCAGGTTTACTTTTTGCTCAGGGTTTGACTGGATTGACCTCTGTGTAACGGGAGGGAGGGAAGCGATCATTTTGTCGAAGTCAGACTTCCTGATCACATAATTGCCTACCTTTCCAAGAACAGGATCAGGCTCGTCTGCCAAGGCGAGAGAAGCGGCTAATACCAACAACATCCCAACGAATAGAACTTTTCTTAGGTCCATTTTTACCTCCTTGTTTAGAAAATAAAAGTCAGTTATTAACAGTCTCCTAACTCCCCCTTCCCCCCTCTTAATCTAAGAGGGGGAAATATCCCTCCCCTTAAAATAAGGGGAGGTTAGGTGGGGTTATGATTCTTTCTGTCGGCAGAGTCAATGTAAATAAACGCAAAAAAAATAATACAACTATTGTACTACAAATAACCAATAGAATCAACCAGATAAAAGAGATTGTGACACCCTCGACAAAAATTAAACTTTATGATAACCTTATTCAATTGAAAGGATAAATTTAAACCCATGTCCCCCCAAACCTATCCCCTTACTTCCAGAGCTCTATGGCCTTTTCGGCTGCCGGAAACCTTATCAATAAATGAAATCCAGATTCTGTTGGAGCGTATTGAACAAATCGGCCGGGAGGCACAGTACGGATGGGGGCACACGATCGATTTTGGTCCTTTCAGAGTGGAAGGCCTCTTGAAAGAAACCTATCTGGAAATCGCCGGATTTCTGGATTCCTGGCAATGGTGGCCTCCTTTTCTTAAGGGAAAGGTGGTCGCTGACGTGGGCTGTTTCACAGGCGGACTCAGTCTTCTAATGGCCAATCGAAATCCGGAAAGAGTCTATGCCATTGATGAGATTCCGGAGCATCTGGACCAGTGCCGGTTCCTCGCCGAGTTATTTAAAGTCGATTCTGTGATATGTATCGAAGCGAGCCTGTACGAATTACCCAAAAAAATCCCACCCGGCAGTCTGGATCTGATTCTGCTGAGCGGAGTCCTTTACCATTTGAGCGACATGTTAGTGGGATTGCTCGGCCTGCAAACCCTTCTCAAGCCTGAAGGCGTTTTGATCATCGAATCGAGCGCCATTGAGTGTTTTGAGCATTCCTATGCCAATTTTTGCCGGTTCTGCGGCGGGGCATGGTGGCAACCCACAGCGTTGTGCATTCAGGATATGTGCATGTTTACGGGTTTCGACCGGCCAGAGGTTCGCTTCTATACAGAAGGGAGATGCCTGGCACGGACGGTCAAAAGTCCGGGCGCTCAAATTCCATTCAGAAGAGGCATGAATTGGAAATTCCCAAGCCTCCGCGACGAAATTCCACGTTCAATGGACCTCTCGATCATGACACCTGCCCCGTGTGATCATGATGATAAGTGACCGTGTCTGTGTGAGTGTTAGTGTCAGAAAGAAAAAATAACCCAATAGCCGAGGCGTCTCGCCTCGGGGTCAACCAGGATGGTTGACTAACTCAGGGCATGCTGACACTGAAAACTTTCACCGACACATGATTCATTATTTAAATTGCCGTCACTAACACTCACACTAACACACACACTAATCTTTACGGCAACCCCAGGAAGGTTCTTCCGAGAAAGACAGCCATCTCTGCTCTTGTGACGCTCAATCGTGGCTTAAAAGTTCCGTCAGGGTATCCTCTTGCGAAACCGAGCAATGCAAGCCTTTCGATGTGAGGACAGAAAATGTTGCCCACATTCACATCGAGAAATCTGTTTCCGTTGCATGTCACAGGCTCTATTCCATCCACTGCTCTCACGAGGAATGCGGCCATTTGTTCCCTGGTCACGATGTCAAGGGGCCTGAAGGTTCCATCTGTAAACCCAAGAGTGACCCCCAGGACTGCAGCCCTTTCGATGTGGGCGCAGAAAGGGCTGCCGGCTGTGACATCAGAGAATCGGTTCCCATTACAGAGGGTGGGCTCAACGCCATCCACTCCCCTGACGATGAAGGCAGCCATCTGTTCCCTGGTGGTCGAATCATTGGGACAGTAGAGAGCCTCATTTTCCGGTGTGGCCGGATTATCATCAATGCATCCACCGGTGACGGATCCGTTAAAGAGAGCATTGATATGGCGATGGGCAAAGTGGGTGAAAGGCACATCCGAAAAAACCTGATCTGCGAGGATATGGATGCCTCCCGTAGAAATATCCGCCAAATAGAGATTGCCTACTTCGTCTTCTCCGAAAGTGCTGACTAGATGAGGACTCACAAGAAGAAGAGTGTTCTGCCACTGGAGACCATCGTTCCTCAGACCCCATATTTGCCCCGATGAAAGGTCTCCATAGAAATAGATTCCCTGCATTCGGGGGAAATCTGCACCCCGGTAAACAAACCCGCCGATTACAGCGGTTCCTTGTCCGTGGTCATATTCGACAACCGGAAGGGTCAGGCCGGCGGGACTGCATCCTTGGGGAAGAAAAAAACATGGAGGCTGACACCCTGACGAAGCGTTGGAAAGGTGAAGTCCTTCCATGATATTCCATCCATAGTTTTCTCCTCCTGTACTCGTGGATGGCTGAAAGTTAATTTCTTCAAAAGCGTTTTGTCCAACATCACCGATGTAGAGGTCGCCTGTCAAACGGTCAAAGGAGAAACGGAAGGGGTTGCGCAATCCGAGAGCCCAGATTTCACTACGCACACCGTTGAGGATTGGATTGCCCGGCGGGATGTTATAGGGTGGTATGCCGGGAGGAGGAACGGGTGATTCGACGTCAATTCTCAGCAATTTTCCCAGAAGCTTCTGATTGTTCGGGAGATCGTTGAGATTTTGTGCATTATTAAGAGGGTCACAACCTGAACCTCCGTCACCCATTCCGATATAGATAAAGCCATCTGTCGGACTGAACGCCAGCTGTCCTCCATTATGATTTGCAAAGGGTTGTGCGATCGTTAGAAGTATCTGCTCGCTATTGGGGTCGGCAACATCAGGATTACCAAGAGTGACGAAATAGCGAGCTACGATTGTTGCGCCGTCAGGTATAGCGGGGGGAGGGGGAAGATTTCTTGTGTAATTCACATAAAAATAACCTTTCTGCGTGAATCCGGGTGGAAATGACACGCTGAGCAATCCCTGTTCGCCACCAGACAGGACTCGATTGCCGATGTCGAGAAAAGGGATAGCCTCTAATACACCATTCCTGACAATTCGTATGCGGCCCGGTTGCTCTACCACAAACAGCCTTCCACTTTCATCACCAGCATGGGTGATGTGAACCGGGTTGATAAGGCCGCTCATCTGAAGAGTGAGCGAGAGGCGAGGGGGGTTGACAACCTGCGCTTCCGCAGGGGCAGGCGCGGAAAATATAAAAAAGCCTATCAGGATTGAAATCGCAATGAACAGGAATCTATTCATGATAGTCTTGTAAAAAGTTTCTTTAGTCCTGGTTTTGTCATTCCGGCAAAAGCCGGAATCCAGTGTTTTCAATCGGTTAAGATTTCCTGGACTCCGGTTTTCACCGGAGTGACGACTTTTTACAAGTTTATCTTTCATGGATTCCCCCTCCTTTCAAAGAATATAATCACTGTTATGTTCGATTGCGACCCTTATCATCACTATGTATTAGTCAGTCCATAATTGTATAGACACTCGCCTTGTTTTGTCATTCCTGGCTTGACCAGGAATCCAGTCTTTTCTCCTGGATTCCCGCCTTCGCGGGGCTCCGACAGATACCCCATCCCCCTCTCTCCGAGCCAGAGGCTCTCCCTCCGGGGCAGAAGCCCCTCTGGGGCGGAGCCCGAGCCGGCGGCCTGACCTCCCCCTTGAAGGGGGAGGAATCACGCGAAGCGCGTGACGATTTCCCTCCCCTTCAGCCTGCCTGCGCGAAGCCCCGCCTCCAGAAGCCTTGCGGAGGGCAGGCGCTTCGGCGAAGGCAGGGGGGAGATTTTCAGAAGAGAATGTCTTGTCAATTATGGACTCCTTAGTAACACGGTTGGGCAATCCTTCATGACGGAGTCGTCACCCCTTGAACAATGAAAATAACCTAATAGCCGAGTC
This sequence comes from Deltaproteobacteria bacterium RBG_16_49_23, assembly GCA_001798855.1. Taxonomy (GTDB): domain Bacteria; phylum Desulfobacterota; class BSN033; order BSN033; family UBA1163; genus RBG-16-49-23. Next base: position 6,543 of record MGQQ01000046.1, read on the forward strand.
CCGCGAAACGCGGGATTGCCTCGGAGGCAGGCAAATTACCTTTTGTCAATATTGAATATTCTTATATACCTCTTTATAATTTATATAAGGAAGGAGGTGTTTCATATGGCATACAAGAAAGAGGAACACCAATATTGGCAAAAGTACGGGGAGTCCGGCAACTATTGCTCCGGACAATATTACGGCTACCCGGCAAGTTATCCCTGGGGGGCCCATACCCGTTACTGGTACGATAAAAAAGAAGGACGCTACTATTTTGAAATTGAAATGCCAGGCGTTAGCAAAAAAGACGTCTCTCTTGACATGTGGGGAGAAAATTTCTGTGTTTGGGCAAAAAAAGATGAATCCGAATATTCGGGATGCTACATGTTCCCACACTATGTGGAGCCAGAAAAAGCCCAGGCCTGGTACGAAGACGGCGTCCTTAAAATCCATGCTCCTCTGAAGGATTGGGAAAAGAGGACGCATGTGGCTATCCAATAGAATCAAAGGGTGCAGGGTGTAGGGGGTAGGGTGTCGTAACACCCAAGACCCTACACCCCACACCCTTTTAGTGTCTGTGTCAGTAAACTGTGTCTGTGATTTGTGTTTGTGTCAGTGATCTTTATGGAATTCCCAGAAAAGCCCTGGCAATGAAGGCGGCCATCTGCTCTCTCAAGACACGTCCCGCAGGACAGTATAAACCCGCACTGCATCCAAGAGTCACATTAAGAGTTCTGAGTCTTTCGATGTTTGCGCAGTGAGGAGCGCCAATGGGCACGTCGGTAAAAAATCCTGTGCATGGGCCCGGAGCATCGGCTCCATCCACTGCCCTTACAATAAAGGATGCCATCTCAGCCCTGGTCACATTGAGATCGGGTCCATAGAGTCCCCCTCCGATACCGAGGGTAATACCTCTCACCACCATTCTCTCCACATACCTGAAGAAGGGATGGGCGAGCGGCACATCGCCGAATGTAGGCGTTGGCGGTCCTGTCAGTGGCTCTCCCTCCACAGCCCTGATGATAAAGGCGGACATCTCTCCTCTGGTGACAAGGCTCTGAGGACAGAATTGTCCAGGTGCACATCCAGTGGTGATGCCATTGTTAAAAAGGGAATTGATGTGGTTCTCAAAAAGAGAGGTTGGTAGGACGTCTCCAAATACCTGGCCGCCGACCCCGGATCCGGTTAAGGTCACATTCACCAGGGGAGTCACAGGATCGTTCGATGGAATAGACAGGGTTGCATTGCTGACTGCCACGGACAGGGGCAGGAACCTTACCTGGACCGTGCAACTGCCCGCGGGTAATAGGGTTTGGCCTGAACAGGTATCAACCCCCATAGCAATCGGACCGACAGGCGCTAAAGAAATCAGCCCTATAGTTAGATTGCCCGATCCCAAATTAGCGATGGTAACTCTATTAATGGCTACGCTGCCGACATTGATATTTCCAAAGTTGTGGGTTGCCGGAGTTACTGAAATGGCCGGAGGGAGAGGGAGTGCGTTTACCTTTCCCTCCACTGTGAAATTGGGTTGTGCGGCATCGACTCCTGAACCCAAAGGGCCGATCACGCGGAAGGTAAGCGCTCCGTCAGGGGGCAATACAAAGCCGGGGGGCATCAGGAGAGGCGCCGGAGTGGCGCCGTCACCCCAAAAGGTTCCGAGTGCCGGATTCACAAGATTGCCAGTTCCATTAGTGAAAAAGAATTCGACGTTCCCGGCAAGAGCGCCTACAAAATTATCAGCAGTGATTCCCTGGGCGGCGCCGGGCAGGATAACGATGGTTTCATTCAGGTTGTTGACTGGAACGACAAACGTTCCAAAAGGCGTAACAACGCTGTAGTCACCCACCACTGGAACAGTTCTCAGCCTGACTTCGACCTGGTTAATAACGGTTCCAGGCTCTCCTCGTAAATCGATACGGAGCCGGGAATCCGGGATCACCAGGCCGAGAGGGTCGAAGCGGGCCACTGCACGGTAGTAGGCAA
>MGQQ01000047.1:0-628 GCA_001798855.1 Deltaproteobacteria bacterium RBG_16_49_23
AATCTTCTGAATCTGTTCAAAGGAATGACCGATCTCTGTCCCCTGTCCTGCCGTGTTTTCCAATAAAAGAATGACCGAATTCTTGACCTTTTCAAAAGACTGATTGATGCCTTTCGATACGGCCTCAATCGCTTCATCCTCCGAGGACTCCATCCGGTGACCGATATGAATGATCAGGTACTGGGCGCCCAACTGTTCCGCCCTCTGAAGATCCGTGACGATGGATTTGATCGAACGGGTGTAAAACTTCGACCTGGAACAGGCGATGTTGGGAAGGTAGGGAAGATGGAGAGAGATGGGAAAGAGGGGAAAGAGGGGAGAGGATTTTACCGTTGACCGGAATGCTTCCACATCTTTCTTATCCAATGGGCCGTATTTCCATCCCCTCGGGTTTCTGGAGAAGAACTGAATGGTCTCACAACCTCTGATTCTGGCCCTTTCAACGACTTTTGAAAAACCTCCGGCAATGGAAATATGAAACCCGAATCGCATCGAAATAACTCTTGATGAAAAAAAAGAGAAGGTTAATAGTAATCATATTTGACTGCTCTTGATAAGATGAATTCAATTAGCCATCGATCTTTCCAAAAGCTCCGCGATGTCGTAGACCTTCACCGAGTCGTCCTTT
>MGQQ01000047.1:698-7478 GCA_001798855.1 Deltaproteobacteria bacterium RBG_16_49_23
GAAGTGGAAAGTCATAAATACCACCCCAGGGGGTAGATTACCTGCCACCTTCGACTTCACATGGACCTTCCCTCGGCGAGAAGAAACTTCTACCAGTTCATTTTCTGGCTTGATTCCCAAACGCAATGCATCCTCGGGATTGATCTCGATCACCCCTTCGGGATAGATCTCAGAAAGCCCTTTGGACTTTCGGCTGATCATCGTGTGGTAATGGTAGAGCACCCTTCCTGTGGTTAACAGAAAAGGATATTCCTCATCCGGAAGTTCTGGAGCAGGGACATAAGGCGTGATATGAAACTTACCCTTGCCCCGGGTGAATTTATCTTTATGCAGGAAAGGGGTCCCTGGATGGTCTGCGGTTGGGCAGGGCCACCGGAGTCCCAACCCTTCTAACCGTTCGTAGCGGATCCCGCCGTAATAGGGCGTCAGGGAGGCGATCTCATCCATGACTTCCTTGGGAGAAGAATATTCCATCGGATAACCCAGTCGTGAAGAGAGGTCACAGATGATCTGCCAGTCAGGTCGCGTGTTTCCAATGGGCTCAAATGCCTTGTGTATGCGCTGAACCCTTCGTTCCGTATTTGTAAATGTACCTTCCTTCTCGGCAAAGCTCACACCTGGCAGAACAACATGGGCCAACTCCGCTGTCTCCGAGAGGAAGATATCCTGGACAACAAGCAGATCAAGATGCTTGAGTTCGTCTTTCACCTTATTTGCATTGGGGTCTGAAAGGAGAGGGTTTTCTCCCAGGATGAAGAGGGCTTTTATTTTTCCCTCGGCAATACCCTTCATCATTTCCAATAGAGTGAGACCAGGACGAGGTGAAAGGGAAACGCCCCAGGCCTTTTCAAACCTCTTTCGGGTCTCTTCATCATCTACCCGTTGATAACCTGTTAAGAGAGTAGGCAGCCCGCCCATGTCACAGGCTCCCTGGACATTGTTCTGACCTCGAAGGGGATTGATCCCTGAAAAGGGTTTTCCAATCTGACCTGTAACCATTGCCAGATTTGCCAGGGCAAGAACATTATTCGTTCCTGTGGCATGCTGGGTGATTCCCATGGCATAGAGAATGGATGAATTTGGTGATTGTGCGTAAATTCGGGCAGCTTCCACGATATCCGCTGCCGGCACCCCCGTAATTTTTTCTACTGCTTCAGGAGTATAGTCCCTTAAAGACTCGGCGAAGGCCTCAAATCCCTCTGTACGCTCCTCCACAAATTTCCTATTGAGCCACCCTCGTGAGAGAATGGTATTTAGCATCCCATTAATCAAAGCCACGTCCGTCCCTGGTTTGTGCTGTAGCCAGAGGTTGGCGAAGTCCACCAGCTCAATCCTTCGTGGGTCGGCCACGATCAGTTTGGCCTTCTTCTGTCGAACTGCTGCCTTAACCTCCAAGGCGATGACGGGATGATTTTCTGTTGTGTTTGAGCCGATGACGAAGATGCAGTCTGCATTCCCTATTTCTGCAATCGAATTCGTCATGGCTCCGCTTCCAAAGGCCATCGCCAGACCGGCGACGGTAGAGCTGTGTCAGAGACGGGCACAGTGATCTACATTGTTCGTTCCCAGTGCAGCACGGGCCATTTTTTGGAGAAGGTAGTTCTCTTCATTGGTGCATTTGGCAGAGACTAAGACGCCGATGGCATCCGGCCCATGTTTCTCCTTCACCTTCTTCAGACCGCTGGCCACCCTATCTAAAGCTTCATCCCAGGAGGCCTTCCTAAAATTTCCATTCTCCTTGATAAGAGGCTCTGTGAGCCGATCCGGGCTATGCACATAATCGAACCCAAACCTTCCCTTTACGCACATGTTGCCATGATTGATCCCTGCCTCCCGGTCGGAGGTCACCCGGACAATCTCCCCGTCTTTCATGTTTAAAACCAGGGTGCAACCCACGCCACAATAGGAACAGATGGTCTTAACTTTCTGGAATTCCCATTCCCGTCCTTTTCCCATTCGTGACCGTTCTGTCAGGGCGCCAACAGGGCAGACGCTCACACATTGCCCGCAGAAAACACAATCGCTTTCCGTGAGACTACGATGATAAGGGACGGACACTTTTGTATTGAACCCTCGATGGGCATAATCGATGGCCATACTTCCTTGGATCTCATCACAGATTCTTATGCATCGTTCACATAAGATACACTTGTTGTAATCCCGGACGATGAAAGGATTGGAAAGATCGAGGGGATAGTGATGCTGCTCTCCTTTTATTCGGGAACCGGTTAACCCCATCTCATAAGCTAAATCCTGAAGTTTACAGCTCCCGGTCTTCTCGCAGGTCATACAATCCAGGGGATGATCGGATAAAATCAGCTCCATGACCAGGCGGCGAGCCTTCAAGACCCGCTCCGTGTGGGTCTTGACCTTTATTCCTGCGGCCACTGGATAAGAACAGGCAGTCACCAGACTCCTTGCTCCCTCCACCTCCACCAGACAGATACGGCAGCCACTACAGGGAGTCAATTCCTGGAGATGACAGAGGGTTGGAATTTTCACTCCTGCTCTCTCCGCAGCCTGTAAGACCGTAAAATTCTGAGGAACGGTGATCTCACGATTATCTATGGACAGTTTTATCTCATTCATTATGTTTTCCTCTCAAATGATCTTGATGGCATCAAATTTACATTCGTTATAGCAGATCGCACATTTGATGCACAGGGCTTGATCAAGGGTGTGAGGTTCCTTTGCCTTTCCGCTAATCGCCTTCTGGGGACATGCCTTACGACAGACCCCGCAACCCGTGCAGGTCTCCGGATCGATCTGATAGCGGATCAAGGCCTTACAGACACCGGCCGGGCATCGCTTCTCCTCGATATGGGCTTTATATTCATCGAGGAAATAGTTGAGGGTGGTCAGCACAGGGTTAGGAGTTGTCTGCCCGAGTCCGCACAGGGAGGTGTCTTTGATCATCGGCGCCAGTTCTTTCAGTGTTTCCAAGTCCGATAACTCTCCGGTCCCTTCGGTGATGCGCTGGAGAATTTCCAGCATCCTCTTCGTCCCTAGGCGGCAGGGAACACATCGACCACAGGATTCACTCTGGGTGAAGGTAAGGAAAAACTTAGCCATGTCCACCATACAGGTGTTTTCATCCGTGATAATTAACCCTCCCGATCCCATGATGGCTCCTGCGGCTGTAAGGGAGTCGTAATCGATTGGAAGGTTGAGGAGGGAGGAAGGGATGCATCCTCCAGAAGGGCCACCGGTCTGTGCGGCCTTGAACTTCTTTCCTCCAGGAATTCCGCCTCCGATATCAAAGATGATGCGCTCCAGAGTAATACCCATCGGGACTTCCACGAGACCCGTATTGTTGATCTTGCCAGCTAAGGCGAAGATCTTTGTTCCCTTGCTTTTTTCCGTCCCCAGGCTGGCATACCAACTACCCCCTTTATGAATGATGGGTGGGATGTTGGCAAAGGTTTCGACATTGTTGATGTTGGTCGGTTTTCCCCAAAGCCCTGCGATAGCCGGAAAAGGAGGCCGGGTACGGGGCATTCCCCGGCGCCCCTCTATTGAGGCAATGAGGGCTGTTTCCTCGCCACAGACGAAGGCTCCTGCGCCCTCCTTAATCTTCACCTCAAAATTAAAATGGGTGCCAAGAATCTTCTGGCCCAGAAGCCCCATGGCTTTTGCATCGGCAACCGCTTTCTTGATATGTGTTACGGCAATCGGATATTCCGCCCGCACATAGACGTAGCCCTTTGGGGCGCCAATGGCGTAGGCAGCGATGAGCATCCCTTCTAAGACTGTATGAGGATCCCCCTCGAGCACAGCACGATCCATAAAAGCCCCGGGGTCTCCCTCATCGGCGTTGCAGATAATGTATTTCACATCACCTTGTGCATTGCGGGCAAACTTCCACTTGTTTCCTGTGGGAAACCCTGCTCCACCCCGGCCTCTTAGCCCTGAGCGGACGACTTCCCCGATGACTTCCTCAGGACTCATGGAAGACAGGACTTTGGCGAGGGGCAGATATCCGTCACGAGCAATGTAATCCTCAATCCGAGTGGGATCGATTTGACCGCAATTGCGCAGAACGATCTTCATCTGTTCCCGATAAAAAGGAACGTCTTTTTCCAGAGCCACCGGTTCCCCGGTTTGTGGATGTGTGTAAAGTAACTTCTCCACAGGCTTCCCTTCGATCAAGCTTGTTTGGACGATCTGTGGAACATCCCGTGGGGAGATCTGTTGGTAAAAGAACCCATGAGGATCAATGGCAACTACCGGCGCACGGGCACAGAATCCATGGCAGCCAGTCTCCAAGAGGTCCACCTTTGTCGTCAATCCTTTCTCATCGATCATCGCCTTAAAAGCATCCCGGATTTCCACTGCACCGTATGCCCGACAGCCGGTCATGCAAATACGCACTCTGAGACGCTGAGGGTTCCTCGCCTCCGACAAGGTCTTTTGTAAACGCTGGACCTCTTCTATCGAAAACAATCTTTCCATATCTAAGCCTCTTCTCTTTCTGGTTTTTGCGAGTATTTTTTCAAGACATCCACCGCTCTTTTCGGGGTGAGTTTGCTGTGGTAGTCTTTATCAATCATCATGACTGGTGCTAGAAAGCAAGTGCCCACGCAGGCCACCGTTTCCAAAGAAAAATTAAGATCAGCGGTTGTCCCTCCTGGCTTCACCTTTAGCTCTCTTATCAAGGACTCTAAAACCCCCTTGGCTCCCCGCACATGGCAGGCGGTTCCCTGGCATGATTTGATCACGTGGCGTCCCCGAGGATCAAGGTAAAATTGGGCATAAAAGGTTACTACTCCATAAATCTTACTCAAGGGAACTTTCAACTTTTGACTGATGCAGCGTAGAACCTCTTCGGGCAGATACCCATAAATGTTTTGCGCTTCCTGGAGGACAGGGATCAGCGCTCCATCTTCACCTTGGTGCTCCTCGAACAAGTTATCAAGCCTGCTCAAATCCAATATCTCTGCCATTTTTACTCCTCCTGTAGATAGGGTCAACCTGTAAAGGACCCTTGTCTTTAAAATAGAATTTTTAAGCTTCTCCTTTTAAAACTTTTATGTTCACTAAACATTGTAAAATAAAAAACATGTTTTTTCTAAATTTAGGTATATATCCATTTTTAAGAAACGCAATCAAAACGGTTACACGTTTAAATAACAGGTCCATAATCCGTAATCAATTTATTAATAGAGGGTGAAATTTAGGAATTAAGGGTCGCCCGGAGGATGTTTCGGGCCGAAGTGGAGTCACAGGAGTAGGAAAGCATTTTGAAGGCGAGAGCAAAGGATCTTTTTTAGGTTTTTAGGAACAGATCTCCCCTCGCTTTGTGCGAACGTGTTTGGGATAGCGAGTCTGAAAAGAAAGAGATCAAGCGGAAGAAAAAAGCAAAAGTTTTTTCCTAGGAGTCTGTCGGAGAACTCCTAATAATTTTATAGATTCGGTAGACTGTTCTTTGAAAATTGGAAAAAGTTGGTAGCGGAACTAATTCGGGAGACTTGGACCACACCAAGATTGGCCCTGTGGGAGATACCACTGCCCTCGCGAGTGGATCAGCCAAGCTCAAACTCAGGCTGTTGCCGGTCTCAAAGTGCTTCTGAAAAGCTTTAACAGATTGTGTCCCAGAAGTAGACCAGATGGTCTTGAGGCAACCAATGCGTCATGTCGGGAGGCAACAGTAACAACTGATCGGGATTGTATGGACGAAAGGGTGTTTGTGTTTTCATGAAACGCAGTATAGCATAATTATTCACGGAGTCCATGGGTACTCCGACAGACTCCTAGGAGGTGTTTTTGTTTCCTGTCAAGCAATTTGATTACGGATTATGGACAGGTTGTGAAAAGTCAATATCAAAAATCACTCCTGTCCAAAATACAAATTTTACCGCAGAGACGCCAAGGACGCAGAGAAGTAATTTTTTATTTGGCGGTGAGAGGCCGCCAAATAAAAAGACCGCTTTATGTCAAAACATCCATTTCCTGAGGCCCTATGGCCATGAAAAACAATCTGTATCTATTCCCGAAGGGTGAGAGTCTATGATCCAATCGCCATCTCCCGATTGGATTATAAGCACATCTCCTCAGCGCTCTCTGCGACTCCGCGGTGAACCTGGATTTGAAAAAAGAGCACAGAGCTCCAAAAGAGCAATGAAATCAAGTCCGTTCTGAACACAAATCACTTAACTTGGACAGCAATGATCAAAAATAGTCTTTATCAATGGAGAACAAGGTTAGGGTGGGTTATAATTTATAAGCTATGCCAGAAAACCCCAGGCTTTTAAGCCTGGGGATGAATGGCATCCTTTCGAAGCGAAGCGGAGGCTTTTTCCGGCATGTCTGGCATGGCCGAAGGTCATGACAGGAATGCCAGGGGCCTGAAACCCCGGGCTTTAGCCCGGGGAGTGGGTTCATTAAATTGTTGTGTATAAACTGGGGATGATTCAGAAAACCATGGAGATCATCGACCAGGTATTTGAAAAATATTATGAGAAGAAGGGGCGTTTATTGACAAGGGGCGTTTATTACTTGACAATAAATGGTGGGTAGTTTATTGAATTAATGTCAAATTAAAAAATTCACAAAGTCCTTAGGAGTTTAAATGACAGAAGAATCGAGCTTCAAACCTATCATTATTGCCTTTTACTGTCACTGGTGAGCTTACGCAGGAGCTGACCTCGCCGGTTCGATGAGGCTAAAATATGCTTCCAATGTTCTTCCCATCCGCGTCATGTGCAGCGGCCGCATTTCCCCCCATTTCATTATGAAAGCCTTTCAGGAGGGGGCAGATGGTGTGCTCATAGCGGGCTGCCA
>MGQQ01000048.1 GCA_001798855.1 Deltaproteobacteria bacterium RBG_16_49_23
TCAACATATCCTCCAGGCGGCCAACCATGTGGTTAAGGAAAACCGTTTGAGAAAAGAGAAGATTCTCTGGACGGAAAATCAGGAAGGTGAACTTCTCACCCTCTATGTGGCCGAGGATGAGGCGGATGAGGCGCGTTTCGTCGTCCGGAAGATTTCAGGGCATGTCCATCGATCTTTTCCGGAAAACCCGGGAAGCGCGGGCAGGCCTTACCGCGATATTGCCGTCTTCTACCGGATTAATGCACAGTCCCGTGCCATCGAAGAGGAATTGGTCAAACATCAAATTCCTTATACGATCGTGGGAGGGATGAAGTTTTACGAGCGGAAAGAGATCAAAGACATTTTGGCTTACTTAAGGCTGATTTCCAATCCGTCGGACGGGATCAGCCTGAAGAGGATCATCAACCATCCCCCGCGAGGAATCGGAGAGAAGACCGTGGAGAGGATCACTGTCTTTTCAAGAGAGAAGAGCCTTCCTCTCTATGAGGGGATGAAAGAGGCGCTGAAAGAGGACTGGCTTCCTCCCGGCGTCCGGGAAAGAATGAAAGGGTTTATCCATCTGATTGAAGAGTTTCGTCAAGAAGCAAAGACCCTCTCCCCCGGTCAGTTGACTTTGACCCTCCTTGCCAGGACAGGATACCTCGAACGGCTGAAAGAAGAAAGGACGGACGAGGCCCTTTCGAGAGCTGAGAATATCGATGAGCTGGTCAATGTGTTGACCGAACTTGAACAGGGGGAGGAAGAAGTTACCCTCGAGACCTTTCTGGACAGGGTTTCTCTGGTGACCAATGTGGACCTCTATGAGGACAAAGAGAATCGGGTCTCCCTGATGACTCTGCATTGCGCCAAGGGCCTGGAGTTTCCCGTCGTCCTTATCGTTGGGATGGAAGAGGGGCTCCTCCCTCACTACCGGAGGGGCGAGGAAATGGAGGATCTTGAGGAGGAAAGAAGGCTCTGCTATGTAGGGATCACCCGCGCAAAAGAGAAACTCTATCTCTCCCGGGCGGAGAAGCGCTCCACGTTTGGGGTGGGCAGGGCCAACCTCGCATCCCGGTTTCTTGATGAACTTCCCTTTGAGCTGATTCAGGTCGAAGAGAGGGAAAGAAAAACGGAAGGTCTGTTATCACAGGAGACTTCCTGGTTTGATGATTTCGGCCGGTCTGGAGATGGAATGGGGTTTCCGGCAGAGGGGAATGATTTTACAGGGAAGGAAAGCGTGGTATGGAGCCCTGAAGGATTTTTCCCCCTCCGGACAGGGATGAGAGTGAGGCATCCCAAGTTTGGCGATGGGAGGGTGAAATCGATCGAAGGGATGAATGAAGACCAGAAGGCCACCATCCTGTTTCAAAGTGTGGGGCCCAAACGGTTGAAAGTCAGATATGTCCATCTGGAGATCCTTGAATAAACTATTTCGGATTTCGGAATGCGGATTGCGGAATTCTAAACCTCAGGGCGTAAAAGATGTTTCCCTATGCGCTTTGCGGGAATAAGGAGGTCCCATGAAGACCTATTTCATTCTGTCGGTGATTGGGAAGGACCGGCCTGGAATGGTGGCCGATGTTTCTGGGGTCATCTATGAATGCGGAGGAAATATCGAAGATTCGAGCATGGGTCTTCTCCGGAACCACTTTGCCCTTCTCCTCCTCTTTTCCACAGACAGAGAGGAAGTGAATCAGAGACTTGTTTCCGATCTGAAACGTCTCGAACGGGAGAAGAATCTCACCGTCTTCTTCTCCCCCGTCACCTTCGAGGAAGCCCATCCCGGAGCCACGAGAGAGAGTGACCATTTTAAAATCAACACCTCAGGGGTTGACCATTCAGGGATCGTTTTCAAGGTCTGCCGGCTCCTGGCTGACCGGGAAACCAATATCATCGACATGAAGACCCATCGTCTCACCTCTGCGGAGAGCGGAACGCCCATCTTTGAAATGGACATCGATGTCGAAGTTCCCCGCTCCGTTTCGGAGGAGAGGTTGATAAACGATCTCCACCGCCTCGCCGACCAGTTGATGATCGACGTGGTATTGCGAAAGGTGTGAAGAGGGCTCTTAAAAAAACTGCATGCTATCTTGGTTACGCAGCTGATGCCCCCTCACCCTCCCCTCTCCCCCGCGATCGGGGGAGAGGGGAGGGGTGAGGGGGAAAAATCTTCTTGACATCGTTCTTCATTTGGAACAGAATTTTTAATAGGTTACAGGAGAGACCCTATCCCTTAGGGGAGGGGCGCCGAAGGGGCAAATCCTGATTGGATCGGGACGAAACTCTCAGGCAAAAGGACTGTAACTTATTTGAATCCTGGAAAGATCCAAATCTTTAGACTTGGACACCGAAGGGGACAAATCCCGTTTTCAGAAGGGATAATCTCTCAGGTCAAAAGACAGGAGGAAGGCGATGCGGAGAAGATTGCCTTCCTCCTTTTTATTTTGGTCAAAAGCAGATAGGATAAGAGCCATGAGAAAGAAAAAACGGTCCAGTAAATCCCATCCATCCAAGAAACCTACCCATTCAGATATAAAAACCCTGAAGGATATTTGTTTGATCGATTTAGAAGAGTTGAAGGAGCATGAAGAAATTCGACCGGATTACTTAGAAGAATTGAAAAATGAAATCCTGTGCGACGGTATCCTTAAGATGCCCATTGCCGTGGATAAAGAAACTTACATCATTCTGGATGGGCACCACCGGTTGCATGCTTTAAAAAGGATTGGATGTAAGAAGATTCCTGTTATTCTTTTTGACTACCAGTCTCCGGAGATCGAGGTCATCCCTCACCGGGAGGGAGAAACGGTTACAAAAGAGATGGTCATCCAGACAGCGTTAGAAGGGAGAAGAATGCCTCCCAAGACATCGAAACATATGATCCTGATCGAAGGGGAGCGGAGACACATCTCTATTCTCGAGACGGTCATCAATATTCCGCTGGATGAATTGAAATAATTTCAGATTGAAGATTTCAAATTGAAAAAACCTTAAGCCCGTTTTTTTGTAAGTTCCGAAACCTTCAATCTGAAATTTAAAATTTGAAATTGGACTCGCCATGGAGGAACAGAATGGAATTTCCGGAGAATTTGCTCTATTCAGAAGACCACGAGTGGGTGAGGAATGAGGGAAGTTTTGTAACCATTGGAATCACTGATTATGCTCAGAGCCAGTTGAAGGATATCGTCTATGTGGACCTTCCGGAGATTGGGTCCGAATTTCAGAAAGGGGGGGACATGGGAGTCGTTGAATCGGTGAAGACGGTCGCCGACATCTTCTCTCCGGTTGCCGGAAAGGTCATTGAAAAGAATCTGGAACTGAAGGACCATCCGGAATTCATCAACACAGACCCCTATGGGACAGGATGGCTCCTCAGGATGGAATTGAAGGAAAAGGAGGAACTGAAGGGACTCCTTTCGTCAAAAGCCTATCAGGGAACACTCTCAGAGGAAACGTAATGGAAGACTACCTTCGTTACATCCCGCATACTGAAGAGGATGTCCGGAAGATGCTTCAGGCGATCGGTGTCAAAAGAGTGGAGGATCTCTTTGAGACCATCCCTGCAGAATTCAGGCTTTCCCGGCCTTTAAACTTACCCGGTCCTCTTTCCGAACCCAATCTCCTTCGCCACCTTCAGGGGCTCGAATCTCAAAGACCCCCCCATTTTTTAGGAGGGGGAGCCTACCAACATCATATCCCTGCTGTCGTTTCGCATCTGGCCTCCCGTTCGGAGTTCTATACCGCTTACACTCCCTATCAGGCGGAGATCAGCCAGGGAACGCTTCAGGCCGTCTTCGAATTTCAGACATTGATGTGCCAGTTGACCGGCATGGAAGTGTCGAATGGTTCGATGTATGACGGGGCATCGAGTTTAGCCGAAGCGGTGTTGATGGCCCACCGTATTACAAGAAGGAAGAAAGTCCTGGTTTCACAGGCTATCCATCCTGAATATCGGAAGGTCATCCAAACCTACATCGACCCCGAAGAACAGGAGATCCTACTGATCCCATATCAGAAGGGGGAGGGCAGGACAGATGAGGACGTCCTGGTAAAATCGCTTGATCAGGAGGTGAGCGCCGTCGTCGTTCAAAATCCAAACTTTTTTGGGGTGGTTGAAGACCTTCAAACGATCGCGGAAAGAGTCCATCAGGAAGGCGGGTTGATGATTGCTGGTTTCAACGAGGCGATTGCCTACGGAATTCTGAGGTCACCTGGAGCATTGGGAGCCGATATCGTGGCAGGAGAAGGGCAGAGTCTCGGGATTCCCCTTTCCTTTGGCGGGCCTTATTTGGGCATCTTCACGACCAGAGAGCAATTTATCCGGAATATGCCCGGACGACTTGTGGGAGAGACCGTTGATCTGGAAGGAAAGAGGGGTTTTGTCCTCACCCTGGCGGCCAGGGAACAACACATTCGCAGGGAGAAAGCGACTTCCAATATCTGCACCAATGAAGGGCTCTGCGCCTTGATGGCAACGATCTTTCTCTCGTGCATCGGAAAGCACGGGTTGAGGGAGTTGGCCCTGATGAACCTGAGTAAGGCGGAATATGCAAAGAAGGCCGCTTCTCGGATTGGGGGTTGCCGTGTTGCTTTTTCATCTCCTACCTTTAATGAGTTTGTACTGGAGGTTGATGGAGCTCCCGAGAAGATATTAGAGAGGATGAGGACGGAAGGGCTCCTGGGAGGTTTGGACCTCTCAAGATTCTATCCGGAGCTTGATCACCATCTCGTCGTTACGGTGACGGAGATGAACACTAAAGAAGAAATTGATCATTGGGCAGAGGCATTGGAGAAAGTACTTAATCCCCCTCTTTCCCCCTTTAGCAAAGGGGGATGAAGGGGGATTTGTGCTATGGTTAAGGCGATGGGAAAGATAAAAGATAACGGCCTCATCCAGGATGAACCCCTCATCTTTGAGCAGGGAGGGGAAGGGAGGAAAGGATATTCCCTGCCCGAATGGGATGTGGAGGAGTTGGAGGCTAAGCAATTCATCCCTCTCCATCTTTTAAGGGAGGGCCTGGATGGTTTCCCTCAGTTGAGCGAGATCGATGTGGTCCGCCATTTCACACGTCTCTCTCAGTGGAACTATGGCATCGATAGCGGGTTCTATCCGTTAGGCTCCTGCACGATGAAATATAATCCCAAAATAAATGAGGAAGCGGCGAGGATGAAAGGGTTTGCATCCATCCATCCCTACCAGCCCGAAAGCCTGGTTCAGGGAATCCTTCGATTGATGTATGAACTCGAAGGCTACCTGGCTGAAATTACAGGAATGGATCATGTGACTCTTCAGCCAGCCGCAGGGGCCCATGGCGAGCTGACCGGGATGATGATGATCCGGGCCTTCTTTGAAGGTCGCGGTGAAAAGAGGAGAAGGGCGCTGGTTCCGGATACTGCCCACGGGACAAACTGCTCGACTTCGGCCGTCGCCTCTTATCAGATGACGGAGATCAAATCGAATGAGAGAGGAGTGATCAGTCCCCGGAAGGTAGCCGAGCAGATGGATGAAAATGTGGCGGCCATCATGGTGACGAATCCCAATACCCTGGGGCTCTTTGAAGAGCACCTGCCAGAGATCGCTGAAATCGTTCACAGCAAAGGAGGGTTTGTCTATTGCGATGGAGCCAATCTCAATGCTTTGATGGGAATCGCAAAACTGGGCGATCTCGGAGTGGATATGGTTCACCTCAACCTCCACAAGACCTTTTCCACGCCTCATGGCGGGGGAGGTCCTGGCTCCGGGCCCCTGGCAGTAAAGAAAGAACTTTCTCCCTTTCTTCCCATCCCGGTGATCGAGAAGGAAGAAGGCGGTTACCGGTTCAATGACAATCGGCCCCGGAGTATCGGAAGAATGAAAGCCTTCTACGGGAACTTCGGGGTCATCCTCAGAGCCTATGCTTATCTCCTCTCCATGGGGGCAGAAGGGCTTAAGAGGGCGAGTGAGATGGCCGTGCTCAATGCCAACTATCTGATGATGGGATTGAAGGGTTCTTATTATCTTCCCTACGACCGGCCCTGCATGCATGAGTGTGTCTTTACCGACCGGTATCAGGAAAAGCATCATGTCTCAACTCTCGACATTGCAAAGAGATTGATCGATTATGGATATCATCCGCCGACGATCTACTTTCCCCTGGTTGTCAAAGGCGCGCTGATGATGGAGCCTACGGAGACCGAGAGCAAAGAAGGGATCGATCGGTTTATTGAGACGATGATCGTCATTGCAAAAGAAGCAGAAGAGAATCCAGACCTTCTCCGCCAGGCCCCCCGGAAGGTGAAGGTGAGGCGGCTCGACGAAGTTATGGCTGCAAGAAAGCCGAAGTTGAAATGGACCGGAGATCGAGAAGACAATAACCAATGAGCAATGATCAATTATCAATGGTCAATGACCAAATGACCAATGACTAATAAGGGATACATAATTGACTTGGGTCTGATGGACTATAAAAAGGCCCTGGACCTTCAGCGCCGTCTCTGGTCCATGCGGGTGGAGGGAAGAATACCCGATCTTCTCCTTCTCCTTGAACATCCTCATGTGATCACACTTGGAAGGCGCGGAAACCGGTCTCATCTACTTACCTCCCCGGATGTTCTGGAGGCAATGAAGGTCCCCCTCTTCCATGTGGAGCGGGGAGGAGATGTCACCTATCATGGTCCCGGGCAGTTGGTGGTTTACCCCATCCTCAACTTGAAGGATTACGGATATCGTCTCATCCGATATGTGGATCAGCTGGAAGAGGTGAGCCTCTCTGTCTTAAGGGATTTCGGGATTGAGGGGAGAAGGGATTCCTCCAATCGAGGGATCTGGGCCGAAGGGGATAAGATCGCCTCGATCGGCGTGGCGATCAAGCGCTGGGTCTCCTTTCATGGTATTGCATTAAACTACGCCACAGACTTAAAATATTTCGAGCTTATTAATCCCTGCGGCCTCGAAGAGGTGAAGATAACCTCCATGGAAAAGATTCTTGGGGAAAAGGTTCCCAAAGATCGATTAACCGAAAGGGTCGGTTTCCATTTTAAACAGATCTTTCCAAGAGACTGGGAAGAGAAGGGATTAAAAGAATTAATTGCAAATTGACCATTGAGCATTGACCATTTAACATTGAAGACTATGAATCTAAAGAGAGTGGTTATCATCGGTGGAGGTCCTGGCGGTTATGTCGCCGCCATCCGGTTGGCCCAGTTGGGAGCAAAACCAACCCTGATTGAGAGAGATAGAATCGGAGGCACCTGTCTCAATCGCGGGTGTATTCCTACCAAAGCCCTTCTACACGATGCCGGAATTCTCCGTTGTCTGAGAAGCTCTCCTGTCTTTCAAACCCTTTCGCCCGACGGTTCCGGACTTTTTGGGTCAATGATGGAGCGAAAGAAGAAGGTCGTTCAGGATCTGGTAAAAGGCGTGGAGGTATTGCTTGAATCCTATCGCGTGACAGTGAAAAAAGGACGGGCGGATCTTCTGAGTCCCAATCAGGTAATTCTTTTCGATGGAGAAGGGCGAAAAGAGATCATCGAAGCCGATGCGATCATCCTTGCTCCGGGTTCAATATCAAAGTCCATTCCAGATATTGCTCCGGATGGTAAAAGGATCATCACCAGTGATGAGGCGCTGGAGATGGCAAAGGTTCCAAACGAAATGGTCATCGTTGGAGGAGGATATATCGGTGTTGAGTTTGCCACGCTCTTTAATACGCTCGGTTCAAAAGTGACGATTGTAGAGGTTCTGGAAAATATAGTGCCTGGCCTTGAAGGAGAATTGGTCCGGAATCTCAGACGGTTTCTGGAAAGGGGTGGGATAAAGATTTTTACCCAATCCTCTGTCCAAGAGATTCAACATGGAGAGAAGGAGTTAAAGCTTACTGTTAAAACCCCACAGGGTATCCAGGAGTTGTGCGCTGAGACGCTACTCCTCGCTGTTGGAAGGGTTCCAAATTTGGACCTCGATTTTTCAAAGGCAGAGATTGAGGCTTCCCCCAATGGTATTCGAGTCAACCGCCGGATGGAGACGGTTGTTGCCGGTATTTATGCAATTGGCGATGCCATTGGAGGAACCTTGCTGGCTCATATGGCCATGGAGGAGGGTGTGGTGGCCGCAGAGAATATCATGGGGATGAATCAGGAGATGAAAAAAAACCCGATTCCCCTCTGTATCTTTACCCATCCCGAAGTTGCTTCCATCGGTCTCACCGAGAAGGAGGCTAAGGCAAAAGGTGAAATAAAGATTGGCCGGTTTCCATTCCGGTCGAATCCGAAGGCCGTGATTTCAGGGGAAACCGATGGCTTGATCAAGGTCATCGCAAGCCGTGAGAACGATGAGATCATAGGAGTTCATATCATTGGCCATGAAGCAACCCTTCTCATATCCATTGCATCCATGATGATGGGGAGCAAGATGAAAGACTTCACCCAATTCATTCAGGCCCATCCAACGGTTCCGGAGGCACTGAAAGAGGCATGCCTCGATGTGGATGGGATGGCGATTCATTTGCCGAAACCACTGCGACCCCCAAAAAGCGCATAGCGCATAGAGTACAAAAAAGTAAGCAGTAAGCAGAAAGCAGGAAGCAGTTAATACTAAAAATGATAATTGAAAATTGCCAATTGGTCATTGAGCATTGGAGAATTTAAAAAAACCTTCCTGGCTGAAAAAACGGATTCCTCCTCTCCATGATCTGCAAAAAGTAAAGAAGATCCTGGATAAGGGGGGCCTTCATACCGTGTGCGAGGAGGCTCGCTGTCCGAACCTCGGGGAGTGTTTTGCCGGAGGGACGGCAACCTTTTTAATTCTTGGAGAAGTTTGCACGAGGAATTGTGCGTTCTGTGCTGTTCAGCATGGAAATCCTGCCCCTCCTGCCGAAAACGAACCGGAGCGAATTGCAAGGGCGGTTGTGGAGATGGGCCTCCATTACGTGGTCATCACCTCTGTTACCCGGGATGACCTTCCCGATGGGGGCGCATCACTTTTTGCCAACACAATCGGAGCGATTCGGGGACAGGATCAAAGGATAAAGATCGAAGCGCTGGTTCCTGATTTCAGGGGAGATATCTCTTCTCTTGAGACAATTCTCCACGCATCTCCCGATGTCCTGAATCATAATATCGAAACTATCCAACGGCTTTATTCAGAGGTTCGACCGCAGGCCAATTATGGGAGGTCTCTCGGTCTATTAAAAAAATCGAAAGAACTTTATCCTCAATTGCATACCAAATCGGGTTTCATGCTCGGGCTGGGAGAGACACATCAAGAAGTGATGGATCTGATGGAAGACCTGCGGGAGACAGGATGCGACCTCTTGACCATCGGTCAATACCTCCAGCCTCGTTCCGACCGGCTGCCTGTCGTGAGATTTATTCCTCCGGAAGAATTTGAAGAATATAAGAAGTTAGGGGAACGGATAGGTTTTAAAGCCGTTGCCTCCGGTCCCTTTGTCCGCAGCTCCTTCCATGCGTCGCAGATGTTTGAGGGCGCTTCAAATTGACCTCCTCCGCGTGATTTGGTAAATTCATTAATAAGAGGGGCTATCAAGGAGAGAGTCGATGCACCTTAAGAGATGGTTTTGTATTCTTGGTGTTTTTATAGCCATGACCTCCTGTACCCTGAAGGAGACTCAACCTCCGCCGGTCATTCCGGAGCTGCCTGTTCAGCCTCCGCCCAAACCGGCTAAAATTGCCCTGGTGCTGGGGGCAGGGGCATCGAAAGGTTTTGCGCATATCGGGGTTATTAAAATTCTCGAAGCGAATAAAATTCCGATCCATATGATCGTCGGAACGAGTGTCGGCAGCGCAGTGGGCAGCCTCTATGCCTTTGGGTTGAATGCCTTTGAGTTGCAAAAATTATGTTTTGCGATAGAGCAAAAAGACATTATCGATTTGACCATTCCGGAGAATGGATTCATCAAAGGAGAGAAGCTTGAAGAATTTGTCAACAAAACATTGAAGAACACCCCGATAGAGAAATTGAAGATTCCCTTTTATGCCGTCGCCACAGAGATTCAGGGCGGCAAGGAGACTGTCTTCAACAGGGGCAATACCGGACAGGCGGTCAGGGCGAGCTGTTCCATCCCGGGTGTGTTCAGGCCTGTCAAAATTGGAGAGAAGCTCTACGTAGATGGGGGAGTGGTGAGTCCCGTGGCTGTGGAGGCGGCAAAACGGTTTGGAGCCGATGTGGTGATCGGCGTGGATGTCTCGGTGGGTGCAGAGCGGACGCCTCCCGGGAATACGATTGAAACCCTTCTCCAGTCAATCGACATCATGTATTCAAAGCTTGCCGCCATTCAGCTTGCCAAGGCGGATGTGGTGATCCGGCCAAAGGTCGGCCATATTGGTCCCGCCGATTTTTCAAAGAAGCATGAGGCGATCCTGGAGGGTGAGAAGGCCACCATTGAACTCATGCCCAGGATCCTGGAAATTATTATCCAGCTCCGACTGGAGGGAAGACTGGAATGAATAGTCCTTGAGTTGAGAATTATGAATTGAGAATTAAGAGTTGGGAAGTTTAATAATCAAAAATATCTATGGAAGAGAAAAACAATGAATCAGGATCAAGAGCACCTTGAGTTGTTATCCATTTTTCATTACGTTCTTGGCGGCATTGCCGCGTTATTCTCTTTTTTCCCGCTTATCTATCTCGGTTTGGGAATCTTTTTTCTTGTTCTTCCGGACCGGTTCGAAGGCTCAGGATCTCCTCCACCATGGTTTTTGGGATGGATTTTTATCATCCTTGGCGCAGTCTTAATGCTGATCGGTTTGGCCTTTGCTTTCTGTGTGGTTTTAGCCGGACGGTTTATCGCTAAACATAAAAACTATATTTTTTGTTTGGTCATCGCCAGTTTGAATTGCCTCTTTATGCCTTTCGGGACGATCCTGGGGGTATTTACCATCGTGATCCTCATGCGGCCATCGGTGAAAGCCATGTTTATGCCCAGTGAGAATTTGGAGCTTGCCGTGTAGGGATTTTAATAAATAGCTTTTGAAACAGTCACTCCCATGTTAGACAAGAATGGTAAATGGAGGGTTTCCGGGTACGATATCAAATAACCTTTTTTCTTATATAGAGCGTTTTTACCACCCGCGCTACTTTCTCTCCTGCCTCATTTTCAATATCAACCGAGAACTCAGGAAAATATTTTTGACCGCTCGATGTGTTATTCTTTATTCTTTCGATCTGTTCCTCGTTGATCAAAAATCTTGCGGTCACCGTTTCTTGACTAGGTTTGATAAAATCAATATGGGCTGCTTTATCCCAAACAACAAATCCCTTTCCTAAAATGTGCATCAACATTACCATAAAGAAAGGATCGGTCATGGCATATAAAGATCCGCCGAAATGGGTCTTCACATAATTACGGTTGTACCCCCTCATCTTCATCTGTACGCATATTTCTCTATAATCCGGAGAAATACTCTTGACGGTAATTCCTGTCCCCCAGTAGGGCGGGTATAAATTTATTAAAAGCTTTAAATATCTGGGGTTCATTTACATTTTCGAAAAATGTTTAATTTGCAAAATCCAATCCCTATCGAGATCAGTGAGATAACCACCTGCAGTGCATAATACCTTTTTCTTTTTACAACGCGAAAGTTAAAGGGTACAGGGTCCTTTGCTGCCCCCTCCTAAATGCCTTATTAGGCTGGTTACCGATTAAACGATAATTTCCCCTCATTATATTTATGAATCAACATGGATATGAGAGATTGATACGGTATCCCCTCTTCAATTGCTTTAGCCTGAATTTTCTTTAAATCTCGTTCGCTCATTCGGATATTGATCCGCTTTCGTTTGCTCAGGCTATAGCGGGCATATTCCTCGTATTGTTTTTTCTGTTTCTTGGTGAGGTCGGAAATCCATTCCTCATTCTCAAGTGATTTTGCCAATTCCATTTCGTCTTTATCCAAATATGCTGGTTTTTTCATTTTTTGCCTCCTAAATACTTCTTTGTTTCTTTGCTATTTGGTATTATTGTTTTCAAAAATATTTTCTCGTTATCCTCAATATATGGAACCGAATAGATATAATTCTCAATCTTTACCAAAAAAACCTTCTGATTCGGATACTTTACCGGATTTGGATGTTTTATTTTGTCAACTAAATCTCCTAATGCAATGGCCAATTCGACCTGTTCAAATGACACCCCCCTTACTTTTTTGAGCATTTCATTTTTCTCATCATTCCAGTCAAAATATTTCATGAATGTGTGCCTATTGTATTCTTTGTTATATAATAACGATAATTCTTGTCTCTGTCAAATCGTTTTTCTTAAAATCATTGAATTTTGGAAATGAGTTCGATATAATGGCCGAAAAATAAATATGAAATCTGTGAGGAAGCATGAGGAGCTACCGGAAAGAATTGTGGTTTGAGGTGCCGGGCCGGAGGGCTTTCATTAATATTACTCCGAAGGTTGAAGCCTGTCTCAAGGAGAGCGGCGTTCAGGAAGGATTTGTTCTGGTGAATGCCATGCATATCACTGCCTCGGTTTTTATCAATGATGATGAATCGGGGCTTCACCATGACTTCGATCTCTGGCTGGAGAAGCTTGCTCCTCATGAGCCGGTCTCTCAATATCGACACAATGTCGGTGAGGATAATGCCGATGCCCATTTGAAGCGTCAAATCATGGGGAGGGAAGTCGTTGTAGCAGTCACAGAGGGAAAGCTCGATTTTGGCCCATGGGAGCAGATTTTTTACGGCGAGTTTGATGGAAGGCGGAGAAAGAGGGTTCTGGTCAAGATCATAGGTGAGTGATGTATCCCTCGGAATATGTTAATAACAGTCTCAGAATTCAATTGACATAAGAATTAGAAAATCTCCCCCCTGCCTTCGCCGAAGCGGCTTCGCGCAGGCAGGTCACCCCTCTTTGCCCTCCGGGCCAGAGGCCCTATGGGCCGGCGGCCAAAGAGGGGTAATCCCTCCCTTAGGAAAAGGGAGGTTAGGAGGGATTTTACAAATCGATGTCTTTACTAGTTTGGGACTATTAATAAATATAAGCGTCTTTAAAATCGGTTGGAAGAGGTTTAGGCATGGGAAAGGATTTGAAACGAACCGAACTTTATTCCTGGCATAAAGAACATGGCGGCCAGATGATCGAGTTTGCGGGCTGGGAGATGCCTGTTTCTTATGGACGGGGGATCTTTGAAGAACACCTCAGCACAAGGAAATATGGCGGCCTGTTTGATATCTCCCATATGGGCCGGTTTTTGATCCATGGAGAAGAGACGATTCCTTTTTTACAGTATATTTTGACCAATAATGTCTTGGCCTTGGAACACGGCATGGCCCAGTATACCCTCATCCAGAACGAATGGGGCGGAGCCATCGATGATGCTTATCTCTACCGACTGGATGAGGGCAATCTCCCTTCGGAGTCAAGATATCTTCTCGTCGTCAATGCGGCCAATAAGGAAAAAGACTGGAACTGGTTCATGAATCATAAAAAGCGATTCAGGGGGCTCGTCATTGAAGATAAAAGTGAAGAGATGGGGATGATCGCCCTCCAGGGTCCTGTGACCAAAAGGGTATTGGAAAAAATTGTCATCGAAAGTCATTCAAAACTTCCTGACCCCTGGAGAAATCGTTTAAGGGTTTGCGAGATCGAAGGGGTCAGAGTCGCTGTCACCATCTCAAGAACCGGATATACGGGAGAGCCTATCTGCTTCGAACTCTTTTCTGAGAGAGAGAAGATGAGGATGATATGGGAAGCGATCCTTGCCGTTGGAGAGAAAGAAGGGATTGCCCCTGTGGGCTTGGGGGCAAGGGATACCCTGAGGACGGAGGCAGGCTTACCCCTGTATGGCCATGAATTGGGGGTCGATCAAGAGGGAAAGGAGGTACCCATCCATGCGGTTTATTCTGCCGGATTGGCAGTCAGTTTTTCTCCTTTAAAAGGAGACTTCATCGGAAAGGAGGCCCTGAGGCGACAATTTGAAGAATTGAAGGCAAGGACGGATGGAATTCCCCTGCCGCCCAGAGAGAAGCAGACGATTCAAAGAAGGGTTGTCCCCATTGCAATCGTTGGAAGTCGGGGGGGAAGTCAGGGAGGACAAGCGATTGCCAGGCAAGGCTATGAAGTCTTTGTAAAGGGAAGGAAAACGGGGTATGTGACAAGCGGGACGATGGTCCCCTACTGGATATTTTCTGATGAAGGAATCCTGTCAAAACCCTCCGAGGAAAAAGGAATGAGGGCCATTGCATTAGCCTGCATTGATTCCGATTTTGAAGATGGCCAGAGGATAGAGATTCAGCAGAGGGGGAAGACCATTGAAGGGGTCGTTGTAGAAAAGCATTTATCCGGGGAAGCCCCTCCCTATGCCCGGCCCATCCTTTTTCAAGAGAAGATCTTAAAAAGGTACGAGCCGGCTGGAGAATTGAAAAGCGCGGCCCAAAAGCTGATCGAGCGGGCCATAACAAATACGCATTGGAGACAGAGAGAGACCATTAACCTCATCCCTTCGGAACAGACCCCTTCCACTCTGGTCAGGCTCCTGACCATCATGGATCCATCCCATCGATATGCGGAGCACCGGATCGTCAAAGCCCTTGGAGAGAAGGAAATTTTTTATTATCAGGGAACAAAGTTGATCGAAGAGGTGGAAGCTTTTCTGTCAGTTGAGATGCGGGATTTCCTGGGATGTTCTGAAGTGGAGGCGAGGGTGATCAGCGGCCAGATGGCCAACGCGGTTGTCTTCAGCGGTCTGATGGATTACCTCAACCGGCTCGACCGAAAGAGCGAACCCCGAAGGATCAGGAAGGTCATGAATCATCATCTCGGAAGGGGAGGCCATCTCAGCGCACAACCCATGGGGGCGCTGAGAGATTTTATTGCCATCGACCCTTTAACGGAGAGGCCCTCCGTTGTTCCTTTCCCGGTGATGAAAGAGGATCTCTATCAGATCGATCTCTTAAAGACAGAGGAACTTCTGGAAATACACAAACCCGAATTGATCATCCTGGGCAAGAGCATGGTCCTTTATAAAGAGCCCCTGAAGGAGATTGCCCGGTTGGCATCCGGGATGAAACCGAGACCGATCATCCATTATGACATGGCCCATGTGCTGGGATTGATCGGCCCCTATTTTCAGGAGCCCTTTAAGGAGGGCGCCGATATTGTGACCGGCTCAACCCATAAAACCTTTTTCGGCCCCCAGAGAGGGGTTATCGGAAGTCATATGGGAGAAGGGACGGAATACGAAGACCTCTGGGAGGCCATTGTCCGCAGGGTCTTCCCCGGAAGTGTGAGCAATCACCATCTGGGGACGCTTTTGGGACTGCTGATGGCGGCCTATGAGATGAATGTTTTTAAATCGGAATATCAAAAGGCCGTGATCTCCAATGCCAAAGCCTTTGCCCACTTCCTTAAGGATCAGGGATTAATTGTAGAGGGAGACCCTGAAAAGGGATACACAGAGACGCATCAGGTGATTGTCAGAGTGGGTTATGGAAAAGGACCGGTGATTGCCGAGCGATTGGAGGAGAACAACATCATCGTCAACTATCAGGCCGCCCCGGACGACGAGGCCTTCACCGCAGCCAGTTGTCTGAGGATGGGAGTTCAGGAGATGACTCGCTTCGGGATGATGGAGAAAGATTTTGGTTTGCTGGCAGAATATATGAGCGAGGTTATTCTTCATGATCGGCTAGTGGCGAAAGAGGTTTCAGGATTCAGAAAGAGATTTACGGAGATGAAGTATTGTCTGCCTGAAACAGAAGCCGCCTCATTGGTAAATGGACTCATCGAAGCGATTCGGTAGAGCCCTTTTGTTATTAGTCAGTCCATAATTGTATAGACACTGCGGACCAAATCCCTCCTTGCCTCCCTTTACAAAAGGGAGCAATTCCCCCTCTTTGGCCTCCAGCCCATAGGGCCTCTGGCCCGGAGGGCAAAGAGGGGTCAAGGGAGATTTTCATCCCGATTAAATCGGGATCAATTATGGATTCCTTAGTAAGTTTGACAAAAATATTGGGAGTGGTAGAATGGACGTGGATGTCCAAACTGAAAAGAAGATGAAAGATCAAATTATCCAGATTGCAACTCAATATCACCTCCAGGTCATCTATGCCTTTGGGAGCAGGGCGAAAGACGCCCTCGATCTGATTGAAGGAAGGATAGAATGCTTAACTTCGACATCGTCTGATCTCGACATTGGTGTAAAACCCGAAAGACCTCTCACCGTAGAGGAAAAGGTGGAAATAGCCATATTCTTTGAGGACCTATTTAATGTACCTCGGGTTGATGTGGTCGTGATCCCCGAAGCTCCCATTTTCTTGGCTCTTGAAATTGTTACCGGGGAAATTCTTTACAAACAAGATGCAACGTATGAGGCGGAATATCAACTCTACATCATGAGGAGGGCGGCAGAGCTCATCCCCTATGAACGGGTCAAACAGGAAATGATTTTGGGCCTATAGCATGGTTCCCGGCGACATTAGCGAGAGTGTTGTTGCTCAAAGAGCCTCATGGGTGCTGGAAATGACGGATGCCCTGAGGGATCTCCCTATTAAAAACAAGGCCGAGTTTTTACAAAATAAACATCATGTGGCGGCTGCAGAATCTTACCTGAGGCGATCACTGGAAGCCCTCTTCGATATTGGCCGTCACATCCTTGCAAAGAGGTTTGCTTTCCCTGCCACGGAATATAAGGAGATCGCCAAGGGCCTTTCTGAAAAAAAAGTGATCGTCGGAATCGAGGCCGAATCGATGAGGAAAATGGCAGGTTATCGGAATCGTATGGTGCATTTTTATCACGAAATTACGCCTGAAGAATTACACGAAATATGCCTCAACCATATCGATGAAATCAGGCTACTGCTCGAAAAAATGCTTCAATGGGTCAAAGAGAATAAGATGGGAAGGGGGATTTCAAATGAATAGTCCAAAGAAGATGAGTCTTTGGAGTTTAATGGTACTGGTCTCTTTTCTCCTTGTTTTGGGATGCTCGAATCCACCTAAAACACTTGATCGCTCCGTTGCCGGACCGCAGGTCATTGTAAACCCGGGGTCGATTCGACTCGGAGTCGCTAAATTGATGGACACCATTATCCTCTTTGAAGGCTCCGGATTTAAACCCGGAGACTCCATCTTTATCACCCTCATTGGACCCAATGAGACGAAAGCAATCGTGGCCGAGGGCCCCATTAAACCGGATGGAACTTTTAAGACGGAGTTGGGCAAATCTTCGATAAGCAAATTGACCAAGGCCATGGAGATTTTAAAGGCCGATATCGTCCCCAATGAAAAGTTCGAGCCTGTTGTTGTGATCAGCCAACCCCCGATTCCGAAGGGTGTTTACACGGTAAAGGTCACCAGCATGTTATCGCCGCTGACAGCCGAGACAAAACTGACCGTCAAAGGACCTACAGTCATCGATAGTGTGATGGATTGGATCGGAGGACTTACAGGAAAGATCAAGCACAAAAAATCCAAATAGAAAAAGTTAAAGGGACACCTCCAATCAAAATAGGGAAGTGTCCCTCCGTTTTCCTCTTTGGTCAAAGTTCGATTCTTGATGCAGTTTACTAATTTGAAACTCGCACCCGGTTAGAGCCACATGGTAAATAAAAACCTCTCACTTATCTCATAAACCCTACAGAAAAGGCCAGCATGAATTGACCGGTGTAATATAAGGGCAAGCCGAGGAGACGGTTTTGGTATTCCTCTTTTATGAATCTATGGCGGGCGACAAACAAATCTGAGATATAAAAACAGAGGGCCCCAGCTAAGATGAGCGCCCTTCCGGAAATCTGGAAGGGGGATTTCCAAAAAACCGCCCAGGCCCCGGAAGCCATGATCGTTATCACCACGATGTATAATAGCACCGGGATCAGCATGGATTTTAAATAGGGGCGGAGCCAGAAAAAAATGAGGGCGCTTATGACAACAATGATAAACACCCCTGGTGAAAACCAATGGGAAACTGGGATGAGAGACGAAAAACTAAGGATGTAAAGAACATGTCCAACCAAAAAAGCGACCAGCCCTCCCATAAAGGCTTTTTTCTGTGGAAGGCCGAGACACACATCACCCACGAGACAAAAAATCAAACCGATAAGAAGATAATGATAATAGGCTGGAACCGAATGGGGCTGTAGCAGCGCGGTTGTCACAAAGAGCAACGAAAGAGTAGTCTTTGTTATGAGGTAGGGGATTCTATTTTTCTTTTTCTCATGATAAAGCGCCTCGAACAACAAAATGATTCCCAAAAGGATGATCAAGATATTCATCATGTTCCATCTCCCATAAATGGATTTCGATGGCCAAAGTTTATAAAACCTATTTAAAGGAGTCAACTAAATTGGAGGGTAGAAAGTAGAAGGTGGAAGGTTGGGGGGAAGTGGAAAATGGAAAGTGAAAAACTCCTACTGGCCGCCGGAGAGTTTGAGGCGGTTGATGGCGCGGAGCAGGGCAGTCCTTGCCCGGTCAATATCAGTATCCGGATTCTTTTCAGCCAGCCTTTTTTCCGCTCTCTCTTTTGCCCTCTGCGCCCGGTTGACATCAATCTCTTCCGGTCGCTCTGCAGACTCTGCAAGGAGGATCACTTTCTTCCCATCGGTCATGAGAAAACCGCCGCTCGTCGAAAGGTTGAATTTTTCGCCATTCGCTTTGGTGATTTTGGTAATCCCTGTCTGGAGGCTCGATACGAATGGAGTATGCCCGGCGAGAATCCCAAAATGGCCGACTGTCCCCGGCGCAATCACGGATTCGATCGGCTCGCTGAAGACCACCTTCTTTAGAGTTACGACATCAAGGAAAAAGGGTTGGGTTTGCATATTCAATTTTCAATTCCCAATTTTCAATCGGCAACTGATAATTGACCATTGACCATTGGCCATTGATATTTAATGCACTCCTTCTCTTAACCTTTTCGCTTTTTCAACAGCCTCCTCAATCTTTCCGATCATATAGAAGGCCTGTTCCGGGAGTTCGTCATGTTTCCCTTCAAGGATTTCCTTAAATCCCCGGATGGTATCCGGCAGAGGGACATACCTTCCGGAAGAACCGGTGAACTGTTCAGCCACAAAGAAAGGCTGGGAGAGAAATCTCTGAATCCTTCGTGCCCTGTGGACGATGAGTTTGTCCTCCTCTGAAAGTTCCTCCATTCCAAGGATGGCGATGATGTCCTGGAGTTCTTTGTAGCGTTGAAGAACCTGCTGGACACCACGGGCGATAAGATAATGCTCCTCCCCGACGATGCGGGGATCCAGAATCCGTGAAGTGGAATCAAGGGGATCAACAGCAGGATAGATCCCCAGTTCTGCCAGCTGCCTTGAGAGAACGGTTGTCGCATCGAGGTGCGAAAAAGTTGTGGCCGGCGCCG
Organism: Deltaproteobacteria bacterium RBG_16_49_23; assembly: GCA_001798855.1. Taxonomy (GTDB): domain Bacteria; phylum Desulfobacterota; class BSN033; order BSN033; family UBA1163; genus RBG-16-49-23. The sequence goes on from MGQQ01000048.1 coordinate 19,288, forward strand.
GGTCCGTGAGGTCATCCGCAGGCACATAGATGGCCTGGACCGACGTGATCGATCCTCTCTTGGTTGAGGTGATTCGTTCCTGAAGTTCACCCATTTCGGTTGCGAGAGTAGGTTGGTATCCGACCGCTGAAGGCATCCGGCCCAGCAGGGCCGAGACCTCAGACCCCGCCTGGACGAAACGGAAGATATTGTCGATGAAGAGAAGCACATCCTGACCTTCTTCATCCCGGAAATATTCCGCCTGGGTAAGGGCGGAGAGACCAATCCTAAGCCTCGCTCCGGGGGGTTCGTTCATCTGGCCGAAGACAAGAACGGTCTTTTCAATAACACCCGATGCCTTCATTTCAAGCCAGAGGTCGTTGCCTTCCCTGGTCCTCTCTCCCACACCGCCGAAGACCGAAAACCCCCCGTGCTCCGTTGCAATGTTCCGGATCAGTTCCATGATTAAAACGGTCTTTCCCACTCCAGCTCCGCCAAAGAGACCGACTTTCCCACCTTTCGCATAAGGTTCAAGGAGGTCGATGACCTTCAACCCCGTTTCAAAGACCTGATTCGAAGGAACCTGTTCTTCAAAAGGCGGCGGAGAACGGTGAATGGGATATCGTTTCTTTGCCGGGCAGTCGCCTAATTTATCAATGGGTTCACCGAGAAGGTTGAAGATCCTTCCCAGCGTCTCCCTTCCCACGGGCATAGTGATTGATTCTCCAGTATCTACTGCATCCATCCCACGAACCAGTCCATCGGTCGATGAGGTGGCTATACAGCGAACGACATTCTCACCCATATACTGAGCCACTTCAACAATCAATTTCGTTCCATCCGGTCGGTCAATACGGATCGCATTGTATAAGGCAGGTAATTCTTCAGCGAAAAATTCCACATCCACGACCGGACCGATCACCCTCAATACTTTTCCGACTTTCAATGTCCTACCTCCTCAATTGGAATGTGGATCGTAGAGTGTGAATAGTTGAAAATGAATTTTTTAATTCCACCTTCTACCTTCTGCCGTCCACTTTCTAATCATTTCTTTCCTCGCGCAAATTTTAAGGCTTCAGCGCCGGTGGTTACCTCTAAGAGTTCTTTGGTAATAGAGGCCTGCCGGGCTTTGTTGTAACTCAAGGTGAGATTGGAGATCATCTCTTCAGCGTTCTCTGAAGCCGATTTCATAGAGACCATCCGGGCGCCCT